>JBJMNL010000358.1:0-3971 GCA_045804285.1 Gemmatimonadaceae bacterium | reverse complement strand
GACGGGGAGGGCGTTGTGGACGCGCCGCAGCGCGGGAAACTCGGCCCGCATGTCCTCCGGAGGGGCGGACCGAGGAGCGTGGATCGAGGGACGGGACTCCACGCGTGGCCGACCGGCCCTCGTTCCTCGCTCCTCGGTCCGCCCGTCGCCTTTCTGCGTCGCGTCCGTCATGCCTCGTTCCTCGTTCCGTCGTTGTTCGCCGCCCCGATCTCCACCCCCGCCCACTCCTCCACGACCTTGACCGCCTCCACGTGGTCCGCCTCCTCGCCTAACGCGCGGTGGGCGATGGTGAAGAGCTCGGCGGTGAGCTGGAGGAGCGGCGCCGGGACGCGCTGCTCGCGGGCGACGGCGGCGGCGATGCCGACGTCCTTGTCGAGGAGGGCGAGCCGGAAGGTGCGGGGGAAGGCGCGCCCGAGGACGCGCTCGGGGAAGAGGTTCATCGAGCTGTTCGAGCGGCCGCTCGACGCGTTGATGACCTCGAGCGCGACGTCGGCGCGCACGCCCGATCGCTCGAGGGCGGCGAGCCCTTCGGCGGTGGACCAGACGTGCACCGCGAGGAGGGCGTTGTTCACCGCCTTGAGGGCGTGCCCCGCGCCCACCGGCCCGCAGTGGACGATCTTCTTGCCGAAGGCGGCGAGCAGGGGGCGCGCCCGCTCGACGTTCGCCGCGTCTCCCCCACACATCACCGTCAGCGTCCCCTGCTCCGCCCCGCTCACGCCCCCGCTCACCGGCGCGTCCACGAAGCCCACGCCGCGCGCCGCGAGGCGATCGGCGATGCGGCGCGACGTCGCCGGGTCCCCCGAGGTGCAGTCCACGAGAAGCGCCCCGCGCTCGAGTCCGGCGAGGAGCCCGTCCGGCCCCTCGAGCAGCGCCTCGACCTCGCGCGACGTCGGGAGGCAGGTGGCGACGACCTCGGCGCCGCGCGCGGCGTCGGCCGGCGTGGTGGCGACTCGGACGCGGGCCGCCGCGCTCGGGTCGGCGGCGATGGCGGCGTCGGCGAGGGCGCGCGCCTTGGCGCCGGTGCGGTTCCAGAGGGCGACGGCGAAGGACGGGCCGGCCGCGAGATGGCGCGCCATCGGCGCGCCGATCGCGCCGAGGCCGAGGAAGGCGACGCGCACGTGCGTGGTCGTGTCGTACGGGAAGGAACGGCCGAGCCGAGCGCGGACGCGCCCGGCGGCGGGGACGAACGCAAACTTCACTGGCGCGCTGGGGGAGTCAACGCCATGGGGGACTGCGGCTGGGGGACTGCGGCTGACGGTTCTGAGCCGACGGTGCGGTTGGGAGTTGGCAGTTGGCAGTTGTCGGTTGGCAGTTGTCGGTTGGCGGTCTCTGCGAGAGACTGCGAACTACCGACTGGCCACTGAAAACTGCCGACCGCACTCGCGACCGCCGCCCGCACTCGCGACCGCCGACCGCGGTCCGGCCCCCATCCCCGCGACGTCCATCACTCCATTCCATGTTCACGACTCTCCGCATCGCCGGCATGCTGTCCGTCCATTCCGTGCGCGCCGTCTTCACGGCGCTCGCCGGCGTCGAGGGGATCGTGAGCGCCGACGTGGAGCTCGGGCGCGCGGTGATCGAGCACGACGGCCGCGCGACCCCCGACCTGCTCCGCGCCGCGGTGGGGCTCGCGGGGTGCGAGGTGGTGGAGGTCGTGGAGGAGCGGCGACGGCTGCTGTGAGCGGCCGGGAAGTGGGGCGCCGTCGATCGGGACTGGCGGTCCTCGGGGCGTCGCGGGGGGCGGGCCGACTCCGCGCTCCCGGCTCGCCGTCGCCGGCGGCCGGCCGCGTCGGCGGGGGCCGCGCTTGTTCCCTCCGCGCCCTCTCGCCTAATTTCACGCGCCCGCGCCGCGCGCACCCGGACGAGCGCGGCGGGCCACCCGCCTTCGCGCGTCGACGCGACGCCGCCGCGACGCTGCACGTTCCGACAGGACGGTCCCGATGACGCCATCCCAGCCGAAGGAAGAGCGCCCGCTCGGGACGCTGCTCGCGCCCGACATTCTCGCGCTGCTGGACGAGGCGCCGGAGAGCGTCGCCTCGGAGACGGAGGAGATGCACCCGGCGGACCTCGCGGACGTCGCGGAGGCGATCCCGCGCGAGCGTGTCGCCGAGCTGCTGCGCGCGCTCCCCGACGACCGCGCGGCCGACGTCCTCGAGTACCTCGACGAGGACCTCCGCTCCGAGGTCCTCGAGGCGATGACGAGCAAGCGGGCGGCGCAGATCGTCTCGCAGATGACGCCCGACGATCGCGCCGACGTGCTCGACGAGCTGGAGGAAGAGACGGCGGAGGAGATCCTCGCCGAGATCCCCGCCGAGGCGCGGCGCGAGACCGAGCGGCTGCTCGCCTACGACCCCGATACGGCCGGCGGGCTGATGACGACGGAGTTCGTCTCCGTCCCCGAGACGCTCACCGTCGAGCAGGCGCTGGCGCTCGTGCGCGGGGCGGCGCGCGCCGGCCGCAAGGAGGCGATGTACGCGATCTACGCGACGGACGCCGCGGGGCGGCTGCACGGCGTGCTCTCGCTGCGCGAGCTCCTCGCCGCCCCCGACGGCGCCCGCGTCGCCGACGTCGCGTGGACGGAGGTCGTGAGCGTCCCCGCCTCGGCGGACCGCGAGGAGGTGGCGCACGTCACCGCGAACTACGGCCTCGTCGCCGTCCCCGTCGTCGAGGACGACCGGAGGCTCGTCGGCGTCGTCACGGTCGACGACGTCATCGACGTCATCCAGGAGGAGCAGACCGAGGACGTGCAGAAGCTGGGCGGCCTGGAGGCGCTCGACGAGCCGTACATGCAGATCGGCTTCCTGCGCATGCTCCGCAAGCGCGCCGGCTGGCTGAGCATCCTCTTCGTCGGCGAGATGTTCACCGCGACCGCCACGGCGCACTACCAGGGGGAGATCGAGAAGACGGTGGTCCTCTCGCTGCTCATGCCGCTCATCATCAGCTCCGGGGGCAACTCGGGCTCGCAGGCGACGTCGCTCATCATCCGCGCGATGGCGTTGAACGAGCTGAGCCTCCGCGACTGGTGGCGCGTCGCCGGCCGCGAGCTGCTCGCGGGGCTCGCCCTCGGCGCGATCCTCGGCGCGCTCGGCTTCGCGCGCATCTCGACGTGGCAGCGGTTCGGCCTCTACGACTACGGCTCGCACCACACGCTCGTCGCGCTGACGATCGCGCTCTCGGTGGTCGGCGTCGTGACGTTCGGGTCGCTCGCCGGCTCGATGCTCCCCTTCATCCTCCGCCGCTTCGGCCTCGACCCCGCGAGCGCCTCCGCGCCCTTCGTCGCGACACTCGTCGACGTGACCGGCCTCGTGATCTACTTCAACGTCGCGCTGCTGGTGCTGCGGGGGACGCTGCTGTGAAGGGCGGGAAGGGCGAGGGGCGGAAGGAATGGTGAAGGGCGAAGGGCGAAATGAGGGATGAGGAATGAGGCCGGGACCCCACCGGTGGCTCGAACAGCCACTCGTAGCGTCCCGGCCTCATTCCTCATCCCTCATTCCGCCGTTCCGCTTCATCATTCCGCCCTCCCGCCTTCATCATCCCGCCCTTCCTTCCTCCTCGCCCGTGTCGTCTCCGTCGCCCGCGCGCGCCACCCTCCTCGTCCTCCTGGCCGCCTGCTGTTTCGGCTCGGTGGTCATCCTGACCGCGCTCGCCGAGCGGGCGGGGGCGACGCTGACGACGTTGCTGTTCTGGCGCTACGTGCTCGGCGGGGTGGCGCTGGCGTCCACCGCGCTCGCCTTCGTCGCCTTCCTGCGCGGCCTCGCCGTCCTCGGGCCCGTGCGTACCGCGATCGTCTCCACCGTCGAGCCGTTCTGGACGACGCTGCTCGCCGTCGCCGTCCTCGGCCAGCTCTTCCGGCCGGCGACGCTCGTCGGCGGGGCGATGATCGCCGCCGCCGTGCTCATCCTCCAGCGGCGACCGCCCGCGGCCGACAGGGCGGACGTCGCGCCGGCCGCGCCCGGCGCCTGAGCGGCGGG
>JBJMNL010000357.1:0-9753 GCA_045804285.1 Gemmatimonadaceae bacterium | reverse complement strand
GGCCGGCGAGAGTGCGAGTCGGGCGCGGTAGCTCCAGACGCGGTCACTAGCTGGCGAGGTCCAGACGACGTCCACGCGAAACGTTCCGGCGAGCGCGCCGACCCGGCTCGTGTCCAGCGCCGCTGCGCTAGCCGGGGGGGGGCGGCGGGCAACCAGCGGGCGGCGCCGGTGCGCCATCGTGGAGCCGAGAGCCGCACGCGGCGAGCAACAGCGCGATCGCGACGGCTCCGAGGGAACGAATCACGATGTCCTGTGGGCTGGCTTGCGCTTCCCGAGACAGAACAGGAGCGTTACGGCATTCGCGCAGCGTACTTTCTCGTGGCTGTGAGTACGGCGCGCCTGAACAAGATCGCAGAGCTGTCCGACAGCGGAAAGCTGATTACGGACGTCGGGACTGTGCTCCCCCTGGAAGAAGCCCGCATTGCCCATGAGATGCTTGGAGGTGCGCCGCACAAGCGCGGGAAGATCGTGCTGAGCATCGCCGCCTGACGGTTTCGCGCGCGCAATGCGTCGGCGGTGCGCGGCCGTGCACCCTCTTCGCGCTCACCAGGGCCGCGCGTGTGCCGCGACGTGGCGGCGCGCGCCTGGCCTGCGGCGCTCGAGGATGCGTCCACGCACGAGCGCGCATCGTGCGCTAGCTCGCACGATCGACGGGACGAAATGGCTTGCCGGACGCGATCAGCCGCCGGCCCGCGCCAACCTGGCCGTAAATGTTCCAGAACAGCACGCCGCGCACACGTCCGTCCCGGAGATAGTAGACGACCCCTTCCCTACAGGGGTGTTTCCAGTCCTCGATCATCTCCAGCCGCGCATCCACCTCCCCCACGGCTTCGTAGCTCGCTTCGAAGAGGTCAGAGTAGAAGAATGGCAGGTGTTCGTACGAGACGGTCCGGCCCGTCATCGCAACGCCCGCATACCCTCCCGTGCTGTTGGCGTTGTCTTCGTGTTCGACCCGGCGCCACCGATCCAGGGCAGCGCTGTAGATGGAGGCCACGTCTCCCGCCGCGTAGATGTCAGGCTGGCTGGTACGCAAGGACGCATCGACACGGATGCCATCGTCCACATCCAGCCCAGCCGCCCGTGCCAACTCGACGTTGGGTTGGACGCCGATCCCCGCGACAACCCCATCGGCGACGATCGCTCGCTCCTGTCCAGTGTGGATGTCGTGAACGGTCAGCACAGGGTTCCCCGCGCGCGACTCGCAGCCAATCACCTTCGCTCCAGGCACCACCTCGATGCCCTTCGCTCGAAAGAACGCGTTCAGCGATCCCGCCAGATCTGCTGGATACGTGCGGCTGCCAATGGCATCGTCCGGGAAGACCAGCGTGACCTGCTTGCCGTTCATCGCCAGGGCCGCCGCCATCTCCGTCCCGATGAACCCGCTCCCGATGACGACGAAGCGATCTCCATGCTCCGTCAGTGCCCGCACGCGTTTGTAGTCATCGAGCGTGCGAAAGTAGATGATTTGCTCGCCGCCGACCGGCAGGCGGCGCGGGGTGCAGCCGGTGGCCAGGAGCAGCTTGCTGAAGTGGTACACCGTGCCCTGGTCATCCGTGACCTGCTTGCGCTGAGCGTCCAACGCTCGGGCCATCCGCGCCTGGTGGAACGTCACCGTGCTGCTGTCGGCCGTCCGCCAGATGCTGCTCAACGGTTTGCCGCGCCAGAGCCACTTGGACAGTGGCGGTCGGTCGTAGGGCCGATACGGCTCGGCGGTGATCACCCCGATGGAGCCGGTGTCGTCCACTTCGCGGATGCCCGAAATGGCCGCGGCCGACGCCATTCCACCTCCGACGATCAGATAGGTATAGTCCGGCATGTGCGCTCTCACGACGAAGGCAACACGGGATCGCGATGGGCGTCCGGAGCTCCGGCATCGGCTGGCGCAGCACGCGTGTCAGCCGATCACTTCGCCGGCGTCGGCGATGGCATCGCAACCGCATCCGCTCGAAGGCGGACGCGGAAGGCACCCCACCTCGCCGCGCACCTCGAGCCGCGCCATGCCATGCATCTGGTGCACCAGCGGTCGCGGCCCCCGGAAACGCACCGCCCCGGTCCCGCGAGATCAAGCCCTCCCAGTCCCGCCGGTGAATCGCTCCCGCCGCGACACACCTCTGAGCGTCTGCACCGGACTCGACCGGTTAGCCGATCCGCTCCGCTAGCTCGATGATGATCCCCTCCGGGCCGCGGACGTAGCAGAGCCGGTAGATGTCCTCGTAGCGCTCCAGCTCACCGACAAGTTCAGCGCCGCGGGCTCACAGGCGGGCAACGACGCCGTCGATGTCCTCGACGGCGAATGCAAGGTGGCGGATACCCGGCGTGTTCGCCGGCGCGTGCCGGTTGTCGCCCTGGTACGACGGCGAGTGGAACTTGATCAGCTCGAGTCCTCCGTTGCCGTCCGGCGTTTGCATCATCGCGTACGCTACCCGTACGCCTTCGAGCCACACGACGCGATCAACCCAGCGTGGCGACGACGGTCTCGCCCTGGTCGGACGACCGCACCGCCTCCAGGCGCCCCGTCACGACGACGAAGAGCCGGACGGTCGACACCTCCGGCGCGAGCAGCACGTCGCCGCGCTCGACCTGGCGCATGCTCCCGTGCGGGGCGATGCGTGCCATCTGGGCCGCGCTCAGCGTCGGAAACACTCGCTCGGCGCGCGCCACGTGGCGCGGCATCGCGAGAGGTGCGGTCGCCGCCATATCGCCCTCCTATCCCGCCCGGGCGAGCGTGAGGGCGAACGAGCCCTGCTGCCACTGCTCGGTGGCGCGGAAGCCGACACGTTCGAGCATCACGCGCGCATCGTCCGCCCGGTACTTGTAGGAGCTCTCGGTCCAGATCGTCTCCGCGGCCTCGAGGGTGATGGCGAGGCCCGAGGCCGGGATCCGCACCTGCTGCCGCCGCTCGCTCACGAGATGCATCTCGACGCGCGATGCCGTCGCGTTCCAGACCGCACGATGCGCGAAGCCGTCGAGGTCGAAATCGGCGCCGAGCTCGCGGTTGGCGCGAACGAGCAGATTGCGGTTGAACGCCGCGGTCACGCCGAGCGGGTCATCGTACGCGAACAGGAGGTCGCGCTCCGCCTTCACGAGGTCGGTGCCGAGCAGGAGGAAGTCACCCCGGGTCAGCGCGGCCCTGATGCCGCGCAGCAGCGCGTCGGCCTCGGGAGGATCGAAGTTGCCGATGTTCGATCCGAGAAAGACCGCGAGCGTCCGGCCACGCTCCGGCGCTCCGCGCGCCAGCACGGCGAGGCCGGCGTCGTACTCCGATTGGTGCGTGACGACGTCGAGCGCGGGATCGCGGGCGAGCGTGGACGTCGCCACGTCGAGCGCGGCGGCGGACACGTCGATCAGATGCACCGTCACCGCCCGATGCGCGTGCCCCGACAGGAGCGTCGCCAGCTTCTCGCCGCTTCCCGGCCCGAGCTCGATGAGCGACGTGAGGGGGCCGACGCGGCTGAGGATCTCGCGCGCGTGCGCGCGCAAGATGCTTTGCTCGCTCCGCGCGATCCGGTACCACGGCAGCCGACTGATGGCCTCGAACAGCGCCGACCCGAGGTCGTCGTAGAGGTAGCGGGACGGGAGCTGCCGCGGCCTCAGCGAGAGCGAGCGCCGAACGTCGGCCGCGAAGCGGTCAGGCGCCGGACGTGGCGTCCCGAGCGCAGCGGAAGGTCGCATAGACGTAGGGGTAGCGCGCACGGAACCAGTTGCGAAACGTCGGCCTCAGGAGTTCGCGCGCCGTCACCGGCGACGCCCCCTTGAGGACGAAGTGCTCGCCGTCGAAGAAATCGGCGGAGTACTCCGGGTACGATGCCATCGGACGGAAGCCGGGAAAGGGCGCGAAGGGAGTGCTCGTCCACTCCCATCCGTTGCCCACGAGGTCCTCGACGCCCCACGCGCTCGCACCCGCTGGGTGGCTGCCCGCCGGGTGCGGATCCCAGCTCGTGAAGTTGACGACCGCGGTGCGCGGCGACACCGGCTCGAAACCCCACGGGTGAGGGCGCTCCCCTTCCGGCGATCCGAACGCCGCGCGCTGGAACTCGGCCTCCGTCGCCAGCCGCGCGCCGCTCCACCGCGCGAACGCCGACGCCTCCGCGTGGCTGACGTACACCGGCCACGAGAGCGGCAGCGGCACCGACTCGAACATGCCCCTCCACTGCCAGGCGCCGCCCGCGTACTCCCAGAAGAGCGGGTGGGCGATGCGCTCCTTCTGGACCCACTCCCAGTCCTCCGCGTTCCACCACCGGCGATCGCCGTAGCCGCCCGCGTCCACGAATTCGAGAAAGCGGGCGTTGGTGACATCGTGACGCTCGATCGCGAACGGGCGCACACGCACCGTCAGTGCGGGGAGCTCGTTGTCCCAGCCGAAGGGAATCGCGTGCCGGTCCACGCCGAGAGTCGCCTCGCCCTCGGGCACGGTCATCCACTCCGCGCGCGGCACCGCGCCGACGGCGCGCATGCGATACCCGGACGGCCTGACCTTCTGCGCGAACGGGAGCCGATGCCACATGTACAGCAAGGTCTCCTGATGCATCGCCTCGTGCTCGAGGATGCTGAACGCCGCCTCGGCGCGATCCAGGAGTGGGTGGCCCGGCTGGTCCAGCTCGGCGGTGGAGAGGGCCGCGACGACCTCCCGATCCGCCGCGGCGGCGAACGCGCGCACCTCGTCGCGAGCTGGCCAGCGCGCCCGTGGGCTCGCCTCCTGCCGTCCGCCGCCCGCCGTCTCGTGCGGGTCGATCCCACGCGCGAAGAGTGACTCGAGCCGCGCGTCGATGCTGGGACGGCCGAGCGCCCTCTTGACGAGCGTGTTGAAGCTGAAAGCCGGGAGGTGGCCTTCGTAGAAGACGATCGGATGACGGAGGGCGATCGGCTGGCTGTAGTATGCCTCGTCGGTGATGAGGCCGAACAGCACGCTCGACCGCGCGCGGTTTCGCTCGTACCAGGCGAGCAGCGCGGTGCGCGACGGCTCCGGGCCCGGGACGGCCCTAGTATTCGGCAAAGACGTCGTCCCGATAGCAGTAGAGCCACCGCTCCCCCGGCTCCGCCGAGGCGATGACGGGGTGAGTGCTCGCGCGCGCGTGCTTGGTGGCGTGTCGATTCGGCGAGTCGTCGCAGCACCTCGTCACGCCGCACGTCTGGCAGGTACGGAGATGCACCCACCGGGAGCCGATCTTCACACACTCCTCGCACTCCCGTCGCGTCGGCTGCTTGACGGCCGTGATCGCGCGGAGATCCGCGCAGGGACGCTCAGAGGACATGGACGCTCACTCCTGATTCTCGAACCTTACACCGCGCGCGCCGCGACGGCCAGTCGAGCGGGATCCGGCGTGGCGCTCCCGGGCGCGCCGCTCGGCGGCGTGGCGCAGCGGCACCGGCGTCACGGCGCGCTCGATGAGCCCGAGACCGCCGTCGACCAGCAGCGCCAGCAGCGCCGCCGGGAGGGCGCCGGAGAGGATCAGGCGCGTGTCGGCCAATGCGAGCCCGGTCGCGATCGGCTCGCCCAGCCCGCCAGCGCCAATGAAGGCGGCGAGCGTCGCCGTACCGACGTCGATCACGGCCGCCGTCCGCACGCCGGCGAGAATGTTCGGCGCGGCGAGCGGCGTTCGCACGTAGCGCAGCACCTGCCCCGGGGTCATCCCGAGCGCGCGAGCGGCATCCACGGCCGTCGGGTCGGCGTCACGAACGCCGGTGTACGTGTTGCGCACGATCGGGTACATAGCGAAGAGCCAGAGCGCCACCAGCGCGGGGAGCGCGCCGACGCCGAAGAGCGGGAGCATGAACGCGAGCAGCGCGATGCCGGGAACGGTCTGGAGCACACCTACCGCGCGGATGACCGGCTCGGCCATTCCGCGCGCGTGCTCGAGCCACATCCCGAGCGGGACGGCGACGAGCACTGCCGCGAGCAACGAGACCGCCACGAGAACGATGTGTCGCAGCGCCGCGGTCGCGAGCGCCGCTCGGCGGTCCCAGAGGTATCGAGCGAACGAGACGTCGGCGGCACTGGAGCGCTGGGACGCCACTCGCGCGGCCGCCGGCGCGACGAGCCCCAGCGAGCGGAGCGCGGCCGCGGCGACCTCGGCCACCGGCTCGTTGCGCACCTCCACGCGAGCGTTCAGCCGCCGCATGAGGTCCGCGTCGAGCCGCCCGCTCAGCTCCGTCAGGGCGGCGACCGCCGCCGGCACCTCGCGCTGCAGTCGCGGTCCGACGAGCGCCGCCGCCTCGTAGGGCGGGAAGAAGTGGCGGTCGTCCTCCAGCACCGTCAGGTCGTAGCGCGCGATGAGGCCGTCGGTGGAGTAGCCGTCCACGACGTCCACCGCGCCCGAGGCGAGCGCCCGGTACTTGAGAGCCTGCGCGAGCGGCCGCACGCCGGCGAAGCGGAGGCCATATGCATCGGCAAGGCCGGGCAAGCCATCCGGGCGTCCGATGAAGTCCGGCGTGAGCCCAGCGGTGAGCCGGGGCGACACGCGTGCGAGGTCGCTCAACGAGCGCAGCCCGAGGCGTCGCGCCGTCTCGCCGCGCACCGCGATCGCGTAGCCGTTCTCGAAGCCGAGCGGCGGTAACCAGCGCGCGCCGAACCGCCGGTTGAACTCCCGCTGCAGCGTGTCGAACACCGCGCGGGAATCCCGCGGCGGGGGCGCGTGGAGGATGGCGAGGAGGCCGGTGCCGGTGTACTCCGGGTACACGTCCACCGCACCCGCTCGCAGCGCCGCGAAGGCCACCTCGGTGGCACCGAGGCCGGGGCGGCGCTCCACGACCAGGCCGCGGGCCTCGAGAAGCTGAGCGAACATCTCGGCGAGCAGGAAGGATTCCCCGAACGGCTTCGACGCGACGACGACAGGACGCTGCGTCGCCCGCGGCTGTGCCGTCACGTCCCCCGGCGTGCCGCTGGTGACCAGCAGCAGCGAGGCGAGCGAGGCCAGGCGGGCGAGTGAGAATGCGTGACGCGCGGTCACGGTCCACCCACCACGCGGCCGAGCAGTTCGGCGACGTACGGCGTGGCCGGCGCCGTGTGCAGCACCTCCGGCGGCGCGACCTGCTCGAGCCGGCCGGCCCGCAGGACCGCGACGGCGTCGGCCAGGAGAAGCGCCTCGCGCAGATCGTGGGTGACGAGGACGACGGTGAGCGGCCGGCGCTCGCGAAGGCGCGCCAGCATTCTCTGAAGGTCGGATCGCGTGATCGCGTCGAGCGCGCCGAACGGCTCGTCGAGAAGCAGCAGCGATTGCCCTCCGGCGAGCGCGCGCGCGACGGCGACCCGCTGGCGCTGGCCTCCCGAGAGCTCGTGCGGCCAGCGGTCACCGACCGAGCGCGGGTCGAGCCCGACCAGCTCCAGGGCGCGGTCGGCCAGCCCGCCGTCGGACGTGCCGTTCAGCCACGGCACGAGTGCGACGTTGCGGCGCACGCTCCAGTGCGGGAGGAGGCCACCCTCCTGCGGCACGTACCCTGTCGCACGACGGAGATCGACAGGATCCCGCTCTCGCACGTCGCACCCCCCGATTGCAATGCGCCCGGCGTCCAGCTCGTCGAGGCGGTTGATGCAGCGCAACAGGGTGCTCTTCCCCGCGCCGCTCTCGCCGACGAGCGCCAGCCAGCGGCTGGGCTCGACCGAGAGCGACACGTCGTCGAGCGCGAGCACGGCGCCGTGACGCTTCGAGACGTGCGCGATGCTGAGCGGCGGGGCGGGCGCGTTCACGTGAGGATTCGCTCCGAGGTGCGGACGGCGATCGGCCAGGAGTCGGCGGCTGCGGCCCCCGACGCGAGCCGTGCGAGAGTGGAGGCGAGACCAGGTGGTCGCCAGTTCCCGGCAGTGCGATGCCGCCATCGAACGTGACGAGAGGAGTCCTGCGGCGCGGCAGTCGCGCTCCTCCGAAATCTGGCGCGGAGCCGGACACGCTGCGCGAGTATGCCCGCATCTACGGGGCCCCAGTCGCCGCACATGGGCGGGACAAGGGCACGCCCCGCCCCGGCGCGCTTCGCGTGGCGTTCGGCGGCCGGAAGGCCGCCGACGGGACCCGCCGGGACGTGCAGACCTTCTACGACGCGCACCGGGAGCGCGCGCCCGCCATGGCGCGGCGGTACGTCGTGCTGCTGTCGGCCGCCTACGCTTGAGCCGACGGTGAGGAGCTGCTGCCCGCGGGGGGGAACCCGTGCGCGCGCGTGCGCACAGTGGTCCCCAGCCCGCGCCGGCAGACGTTGCACGAGGCGGGGTACCACGCGCTCGGCCGCGCGCTCGAGGCCGCCGAGCGGGTGGGGCTGCCCGCCGCGCCGGCGCGCTGTCGGCTGCATGCGCGGGTTAGGCGGCGCTCCCGCGTGGGTCACCAGCCACGCCAACTATCCACGCTCCAGGGCCCAGGGCCAAGGACGACCAGCGCGAATGCCGCGGCGGCAGCGGCGGGGACCGAGAAGTTCCAGGGGGCTTTGAGTCCGAGCCCTAGGCTCATTCCGCCCGCGAAGAGCAGCAGGAGGATCCCGCTCAACAGCGCCGCCCATCGGGTGAACAGGCCCAGAATGAGTGCTACCCCGAGGACCAGCTCGGCCCCTGTGGAGACCCAGGCCAGCATTGGGATCAGCGTGGCTGGGGCCCAGGGATTGACCTGCTCCGTGTATTGCGTGAAGTGAGCGAAGTCGCCCCAGGAGACGTTCTTCGTGCCTGTGGGCCCCCAGAGGCCGAACCGGTCGGCGACCGCCGATAGAAACCCTCCGCCGAGTGCGAGGCGCAAGAAGACTGACGCAGGCCCCCGCAGGGCCTCGATGAGTTGGCTTTCGATTGACATGTTCCCTCCTCTGCTCGTGGGCCGCGGCTGGCAGACAAGGCTCGTGCGTCCGCCTCACGCCAATTGGGCCGCAGTCCAGTGCCGGCCGCTGCAGTCGCTCGCAGCCAACGCTGCCGGCGACAGGCGCGCCAGAGCAGCGCCGTTCCGTCTGGCGCCGCCCCATTAGCAGCGCCTCCCCGGCCCGACCAGGGGGCGAACGCTGCGATCGGCCGCAGCGTTCGCCCACCGCGCGGCTTACGGCCGTCACGCGGCCGGACTCCTCACGCCGCACCCGCCCGGGTGGCCGACACCCAGGAAAGACCGGAAAAACACCGGTGGGAATGCCACGGAAACGCCCGAACGCCGCGAAAAACACCGCTAAAAACACCGGTGCCATCGCCGCGGATTCTGCCAAAAAGCGCCACAATTCGCCCAAAACCGCCACTTGGGGCGACAGCTCGGCGTCGCATGTGCCACTGCCGTCACTTGCGCCTGACCTACCCGCACATGCGCTTGACCGATCTGGCTGCGCCCCCCGCTTGGTGTCACCTCGCCATCAGCGGACAGCACTGTGGCGGTCCCGACGCGTCATGCGCCGGCTGACCGCTTCGCCAGCAACCTTACCCAGACCTTACCGACAGGGCGCGCGACACAGAAACCGCCCCGAACTGACAGCGGCCCCGCAAGCGAATTCGCTTGCGGGGCCGCTGTTTACATCACATCGGGACGGCGGGATTTGAACCCGCGACCCCCTGAACCCCATTCGGCTCGGGGGATACACTCAAAAAGACAACTTGTTGGCTGGCAACGGTATCCGGGCGTCGGCGCGCCGGGGACTTTCATCGGGATGGCGGATCATGAAGGGAGGAACGGCACCACAAACGGCACCACTTCGCCGACTTCGATCATCCACCTGAGTCAGACGCAAGCGAGGGCCGATTCTCGGTAGCTCCGTGGCTACATAGCGCATCAAGCGTTGCCGCTGCCGCCCACCGTGGATCTCGCACCG
>JBJMNL010000356.1:0-26845 GCA_045804285.1 Gemmatimonadaceae bacterium | reverse complement strand
CGCGTCCACTCCGTTGGCGACCTCATGCATGTGAGGACTGCGGGGCGCGCCGGAGGGTCACGCCGCCGAGCGTCCGGCGGCCAGCGCGGGGCGACCGGGCACGCCGATTCCCTGACGTCGTGCCTACCGCGAGTGCGCCCTTCGAGCGTACTTACTGTTGACGCTCGAGCCGCAATGCGCCGTCGTGCGGCGCCACCATGGCGCCATGATCGCGCCCGATGCTGACGTCGCGCGACTGACCGCCACCGACCGCCACCGACCGCCACCGACCGCCACCGACCGCCACCGACCGTGCCACCCCCGCCGCATCGATCCATGGCCGCTCTCCCCCTCCTCCACCGCCTCTGGCAGCACGCCGTCTGGGCGGACCGCGAGCTGCTCGGCGCCCTCGAGCGCGCGGGCAGCACGGGCAGCCCGGGCGACGACGCGCTGCGCGAGTACGCCCACGTCCTCGCCGCCGAAGCGATGTGGCTGGCCCGCCTCGAGGGGAGGAAGTCCCCCGTTCCGCTGTGGCCCACGCTCTCCCTCGCGGAGGCCGCGGCGCTCGGGCGCGAGGTGGTCGCCGGCTACGAGCGTTTCCTCGACCGGCTCACGGAGACCCAGGTCGACGCCGGGGTCCGCTACGTCAACAGCGCCGGCCAGAGCTTCGAGAACTCGATCGGGGACATCCTGCTGCACGTGGCGACGCACGGGCAGTATCACCGCGGCAAGGTGAACCTGCTGCTGCGCCAGGGCGGGGCCGAGCCGGGACCGGTCGACTTCATCGCCTTCGCGCGCGGCGTGGCCGCCGCCACGGCGGCGACGTCGCGCCCGGCCGTCTAGCGTCGCGCCTCTCTCCGCGACGTCGCCCGCATGCTCCCTCTCGACGGCGCCCGCTGGCGCGAGCTGACGCAGGCCTACGGCAGCGCGGAGGACGTCCCGCGGCTGATCGGGCACCTCGCGCTGGTGAGCGAGGAGGCGCGGCGCGAGCTCTGGGTCGGCCTCTGGAGCACCCTCTGCCACCAGGGTGACGTCTACGACGCCTCGTACGCCGCCGTGCCGCACCTGGTGGCGTTCGCCGAGGGGCGACCGGCGCACGAGCGCGCCGAGTCGCTCCACCTCGTGGGTGCGATCGAGGTGGGGCGGCTCTCCCCCGCCGCTCCGCCGGTGCCCGGCGACCTCGCGGCGTCGTATCGCGACGCGCTGGCGGCGGTTCCGGCGCTCGTCGCCGGCTGCGTGGGCGAGCGGTGGGACGCAGATACGACGCAGATCCTCGCCAGCGTGCTCGCGATCGCGAAGGGGCACCCCCGCTTCGGCAACGCGGCGCTGGGCCTGGAGGCGGCGGTGGCGTGCCCCGTCTGCGGCGCGGCGCATCCGCCAGCGGGCTGGGACTTCGACGGGGACGGCTGAGGGTGCGAGGTGGAACGCGAAGCCGGGACGCCACTCACGACGAGTGGCGTCCCGGCTTCGCGTTCGGCGTCCCGCGGCTCCCGCTTGCGTCGCCCTCCGGCGGCTAGCGGCCCGCCACCACGCGATACGTCACGACCAGCGGCCCGTCGCGGCCGGGGCGGGTGGTGGGCCAGAGGGCGATGGTCGCGCCGCCGGGTGCGGGGAGGTGGAGGCCGCGTGCCGGCAGGTCGGTGAGGAGGTCGCCCGCGCCGGCGAGCGTGCCAGTGGGGAGGTGGGCGAGGAGGGAGTCGGCGGCCGGGCCGTAGATCGTGGGGAGGGTGGCGCGCACGATCTGCTCGAACTTCTCCGGGCGCCGCGTCCGCGCGAGCTCGGTGTCGAAGGACACCGTCACCGTGTCGCCGTGCCGCTCGGCGAACATCCCGTCGCGCAGCGCCGTGCGACCTTCGGCGATCGCCGGCCGCAGCGGTACGCTCGCCCCCGGTGCGCTCGCCCCGGGAGCGCTCGCCCCGGGTGCGCTCGTCGCCGCGGCGCCGCCGGCCGGCGCGGGGGAGGCGGCGGCGTACATCGGGGCCGCCGGCTGGACGGGGGCCCCGCCGGACTTCTTCGCGCCGTGGGCCGACTCCGGAGCGGTGCCCGGCGCGCGGCGCTGGACGGCGGTGGCGACCGCGGCGCAGACGGCGAGGGCAAGCGCCGCGGCGCCGATCCGGAGGAGGTTGCGATTCACGCGGGCCCTGTGCGCTTCGCGCGCCTCACGGCGGCAGTGCAGGCACACGGCGGTACCGGGCCGCAGCTCGTGCGGACAGGGAGAGGGGGCGGCGCCGAGGACGATCGCAGCAGTGGATGACGACATGACGGAGCGGTGGGGCAGGGGGCCGGACGACCGGTCGAGTCCGAGCGGAGCGGGGGTGACTGAATCAGCCGACGTGGGGCCGCCGTCACGCCGGACGCGTCGGGTCGCCACCCACCGGCACCGCGGATGCGTCCCGCGATGCGGCATACCGCGTTGCGTCGTCGAGCGATGGCGCCCGTACCATCCGGACGAACGGGCCCCGCGGGCGCAACGGCGGGGGTGCGCGGTCGCGAGCCGGCGGGCCGGCGGCTAGCGGCCGGCCGCCTCGCGGATGCACCTTGGCGGTGGACCAGGCGCCCCATCCCGCGATGTACTCGACCTGCATCTACTGCCACGCCGCGCTCGGCGGGAACGACGAGCTCGCGTACTTCCCCGTCGGGCGGCGGATCGCGTTCGACGCGGAGCGGGGGCGGCTGTGGGCGGTGTGCGAGGGGTGTGGGCGGTGGAACCTCGCCCCGCTCGAGGAGCGGTGGGAGGCGGTGGAGGAGTGCGAGCGCCGGTTCCGCGGGACGCGGCTCCGCTACTCGACCGGCAGCGTCGGCCTCGCGCGGCTGCGCGGCGGGACGGAGCTGGTGCGGATCGGCCGTCCGCTGCGCCCCGAGGTGGCGGCGTGGCGCTACGGGCAGCTCCTGCTGCGGCGGCGCCCGCTCGCCGCCCGGCTCGCCGGCGGGGTTGCCGGCGCGGCGACCGGCGTGCTCGGGCGCGCGCTCGCCCTCGCCGGGGCACGCCGCTCGGCGTTCGACGACGACGGGGCGGGCGAGCGGGCGGCGGTGCGGCTCCTGCTCCGGCGCCGGGGGGCGCGCGTGCTCGACGTCGTACGTCTCCCGGGCTCCGTCGGCGGCGCCGGGGAGGCGACGGACTGTCCGCGAGTCGTCGTCAGGTACCGCGACCTGCCGGCGGTCTCGCTCACGCGCCCCGAGCGCGGCCGGCCGTGGGCGCTCGTCGTCCCGCACGACGGCGGCGAGGTGACGCTCGAGGGGGACGAGGCGCTACGCACGGCGTCGAAGCTCCTCGCGGCCGCCAACCGTCTCTGGACGCCGGGGGGCGCGAGCCCGGAGCTGGTCGAGCGCGCGGTCGAGAAGATCGACGAGTGCGCGCAGCCCGACAGCTACTTCAACCGCGTCGTCGCGCTCGCCCTCCGCTCGGCGTGGGGACGGGAGGGGCCGGAGGCCGCCGCCGCGGCGGTGGCGCCGGCGCCCGCCGCCTCCCTCGTGGCCGCGCTCGACGGGGCGTCGTCCGACGTCGAGCGTCTCGCGCTGCGGCTGACGGGGCGCGCCTTCTGGGGGCACGGCGGGATGGGAAGCGCGCCGCGCGCGACGCTGCTCGACGTGCCGCTCGTCGACCGCCTGGCGCTCGAGATGGCGGCGCACGAGGACGCCGAGCGCCGCGCGCTGGAGGGGGAGCTCGCCGAGCTCGAGGCGGCGTGGCGCGACGCCGAGGAGATCGCGGCGATCGCCGACGACCTGCTGCCGCCGCCGGCGCTGGACCGGGCGCGGCTGTCGTGGGACAGGGGGGACGAGTGACGGGCGCGCCCCGCCGCCGGCTCGTCGCGCTGCGGGCCGCCGTCGCCCTCGCGCTGGCCGCCGGCGCGGCGGGGTGCGCGTCGACAGGCGGGCGGTCGCCGGAGGAGGAGCAGGTGACGGTGCGGCTCTCCGCGCCGCGCTCGACCGCCGTGCGGCGCACGCTCGACGCGATGCGCGCGCAGGGCTACAGGGTGAGGGAGTCGCTGACGTCGGGCACCGAGATGACGACGGAGCCCTTCCGTCACGGGGACGACGTGGAGGCCGTCTTCCGCGCGGCGGTCTCGGGGTCGGGTGGCACGTCGCGCATCGTCCTGAGCGGCACGTACCACCGGAAGCAGTTCGGCGGGATCGTGCGGACGTCCGACGAGCCGGTCCGCCGCGCGACGGAGGGGGTGGAGGGGGAGCTGTGGGCGCGGCTGCAGAACCTCGGGCTCGCCATCCGGTCGGCGCGGTGACAGAATTCGGGCGGGCCGGGTAGAAGACGCGTTCACCCGCCCAGCCCCGCCCCGCTGACGATCGGAGACTGTTTGGCCACCATCACCGACCGCGCGTCCGCCGCCCGCACCTTTCCCGCGCTCGTCCTCGCCGCCGGCATCGCCATCGCCGGCCTGCTCGTCGCCGGCGGGCTCGCGCGCTTCCGCGCCGCCGACCGCTTCGTGACCGTCAAGGGGATCTCGGAGCGCGAGGCGCGCGCCGACCTCGCGATCTGGCCGCTGCGCGTCGTCGCGGCGGACAACGACCTCGGGCGGGCGAGCGCGGCGCTGCAGACGAGCGTGCAGAAGGTGCGCGACTTCCTGGGCCGTCAGGGGATCGACGCCGGGCAGCTCACCGTGCAGGACTTCTCCGTCTCCGACGCCTTCGCCAACCAGTACGGCGGCGAGCGCGCGGGAACGCGCTACGTGATCCGGCAGACGATCGTCGTCCGCTCGACGAAGCCGGAGCAGGTGCTGGCGGCGAGCCAGCGCGTGGGCGAGCTGGTGAACGCGGGCGTCGTCCTGTCGTCGGGCGGCGAGTACGGCTCGGGCGGCCCGACGTTCGTCTTCTCGGGGCTCAACGCCCTCAAGCCGCCGATGATCGCCGAGGCGACGGCGCGCGCCCGCGAGGCGGCCGAGCAGTTCGCGCGCGACTCGAAGAGCTCACTCGGCGGGATCCACCAGGCCAGCCAGGGCATCTTCGAGATCCTCCCGCGCGACCAGGCGCAGGGGATCAGCGAGCAGAGTCAGCTCGTGAAGACGGTGCGCGTGGTGTCGACGGTGGAGTATCTGCTGAAGGACTGAGGCAGTCACCGGGGCGCCCGCCCCTGCCGTTACGCCGCGCCGCGCTCGCGCGTATTCCCGCCGAGTAGTCGCCCTCCGCCCTCGACGCCCCGCCGATGCGCACGCTGCGCCGTCTCACGCTGCTCTGTCGCGTCGCCGCGCCGCTCGGGCTGGCCGCCTTCCCGGCGTGGCTGCACGCGCAACGCGGGGCCGGCGGCCAGCCCGAGCGGCCGGCGCTCGACCGCGGCGCCGACGCGAACGACTGGAACGCCTACTTCGACCTCGGGGTGCAGGCGCTGCGGCAGCAGCGCGGGTCGCGGGCGGAGGCGGCGTTCTACTGGGCGTCGCAGCTCGCGCCCGACCGCGCCGAGCCGATCTTCGGGCGGTGGGTCGCATTCTGGATGCGCGACTCCAAGCGCTGGACGGGCTACCTCGAGGAGGATCCGAACGTGTTGAAGGACCCCGCGGTCGTGGCCGCCGACTCGCTCCCGTACCGGGCGATGGCGCGCAACCCGTGGGTGCACCAGGGGCTCGCGATCCTGCTCTTCGACCAGCTCCCGGGCGCGTGGCGGGACGACGCGCTGACGCGCGGGTGGATCGCGTACGCGCGCCCCGAGTTCGAGCGTGCGGTAAACCTGTTCGGCGTCGCGCTGCGCGGCAACGGGAAGCAGCGCACCTGGATCCACACGATGCGCGCGCAGTCGTTCGTGATGCTGGCGCGGTACGACAGCGCGGCGGCCGAGCTGGCCGCGCTCGAGTCCGAGCTGCGGGCGCGCGACGCGCGCGTCCTCGGCGCGAGCTACGAGTCGAAGGAGATGATCGGCTACGCGCTCGGCGTGCTCCACGCCGCGCGCGGGCAGCGGGTGGAGGCGCGGAGGGCGCTCGAGCAGGCGCTCACGGAGAACTTCGCCTTCGAGCCCGCGCACGACCTCCTCGGGCGGCTCGCGCTCGCCGAGGGCGACACCGCGACGGCGGTGCGCGAGGGGGAGCAGGCCGCCGAGCTCGCGCGTGGCGACCCGGTGATGCAGTACCGTCACGGCCTGGCGCTCGTCGCCGCCGGCCGCGCCGCGGAGGCGGTGGCGCCGCTGCGGCGCGCGGTCGAGCTGGCGCCCTGGTACGCCGCGCCGCTCTACGACCTCGGCGTCGCACTCGACGCGACTGGCGACCGCGAGGGGGCACGCAACGCGCTCGCCGCGTACGTCACGCTGGCGCCGCGCACCGAGGCGAAGCGGATCGCGGCCGCCCGCGCGTACTAGGGCACGTGCGCGACGGTGTCACGGTGGACGGCTGCGACGTCGTGGACTCCCACTGGTACCCGACCCCGTCCGCGATCGTCGAGCGCGTGCGCGCAGCGCTGCGGGAGGACACGTAGGTCCTCCGCGTGGGCCGCGTCTCCGGTCGCGGCCTGCCAGCGGAGCGGTGCGCGACGCGGTATTAGCTTGTGCTGCGCTCGCGCCGCGCGCAGGGTGCGCGGCGCCCGTCCTCTCCACTTCCGCTGCCCCACGATGCCCCGCTTCCTCCGCCTCCTCGCCGTCGCCGTCCCCCTCATCCTCGGCGCCTGCGGCTCCGACAACGCCACCGCGCCCGAGCCCCCCAGCATCGAGGGGACGACGTTCGCCGCCTCGCTCGGCGTCGACCTCGCGGCGATGACGAAGACCGCGTCCGGCCTCTACCTCCGCGACCTGACGGTCGGCACCGATACGGCGGTCGCGGCGGCGGGGCGGACCGTGACGGTGAGCTACGTCGGCGCGTTCCCGGACGGGACGCAGTTCGACGATGGCGCCTTCTCCTTCCCCCTCGGCGCCGGCAAGGTGATCGCCGGCTTCGACGAGGGGGTGACCGGGATGCGCGTCGGCGGGAAGCGCCAGCTCGTCATCCCGCCCGCGCTCGCCTACGGGTCGCAGGGGTACCGGGGGATCCCGCCCAACGCCATCCTCGTGTTCACGGTCGAGGTGGCGGGCGTCCAGTGACGCCGCGCGCCTAACGAGAGGCGGGGGCGCCCGCGGGCGCCCCCGCCGTGCAAACCTTTCGGCGGCTTGGGGCGTCTACTCTGGCGAGCGGCGCCGACCGCTCCGGGAGCCCGACCATGACGCCAAGCACCTTCTCTCCCGGGGCGCCGCCCCGCGCCTTGCGCGCGGCCCCTCCCGCGCGCAGCCTACGCGAGTGGCCGCAGGTCGAGGAACCCTCATGTCGAACGAGTCGCAGAAGCTCTCGCGCCGCGGCGCGCTCGCCGCGCTGGTGCGCCTCCTCTCGGCGGGCGCGGTCGTGGGGCTCGCCCCCGCCGCGCTCCCCGCGCTCCCCGCGCTCCTCGCGCCCCGCCGCGGCGGCGTGCATCCCGACCCGCGGCCCGGCGTCACGGCCGAGCGTGTGCTCCCCGATGCGCGGGTGTCGGAGAAGGCTCGCTCGGCGTACGCCGCGGCGCGCGAGTTCCCCGAGGTGTTCGACGGCATCTACTGTCACTGCGACTGCGCCGAGCGGCACGGCGAGCTCCGGTCACTGCTGAGCTGCTTCGAGACGGAGATGCCCATGGACTGCGGCATCTGCTCCGGCGAGGCACGCCTCGTCGGCCGGTTGGCGCGGAGGGGGAAGACGCTGCCGGAGATCCGCGAGGCGGTGGACGAGAGATACGGCTGAGGGCCGGCCGGTGGCGGGTCGGTAGCGACGGACCCCCGGGACGCGCTGAGGAGCGCCCCGGGGGTCCGTCGCTACCACCGCCGGCGGTGAGCGGCCGGCGGTGAGCCGCCGGCCGCTGGCGTCACGCCATCTCGAACTCCTTCGCGAAGGTCACCGCGAACGAGAACGTCTTCGCGCGGCTGCGCGTCTCCATGGCGTCGGCGACGCGCTCGAGGCGGGCGGGGATCTCGAGGATCTTCTCCTGCGCCCGCTTCCCGCGCTCGCGCAGGTCGGTGATCTTGTCGATCGCCCAGTAGCGGATCTGCTCCTGCACGATCGAGAGATAGTCGCGCGGTCCGTAGATCCCCGCGCGGCGGATGACGTCGGCCATCTCGCGGAAGTGCGGCATGTTCACGCCCGGCATCTCGATCGACGGCATGATCGCGGCGGCGGACTCGAGCGCGCGGTCGGGGTCGCGCTTGAGGACGGCGGTGAAGATCGCGCGGTAGAAGGTGTAGTGGCGCGCCTCTTCCTTGGCGACGTTGGCGAGGACGGTGCCGATCGTCGGCTCGTGCGCGCCGGCCAGCTTCCCGGTGTTGGCGTGGCTGAGCTGGGTCGCCCGCTCCTGGAGCGTCGTGTAGACGAAGACGCGGTAGGGGTCCTTGTCCCACTCCGGCTCGAACCCGGCCTTGAGATACTCGAACTGCATGCGCTCGAGGATGGGGTTGTCGAGAATCTGACTGTCGCGCGAGTAGTCGTGGAGCACCGCGCCGTGGCGATCCTCCTCGGCCGTCCAGAGGTTCGTCCAGCGCGACCAGAAGCTGTCGCCGCCGAGGTAGGCGGCGAGGAGGCGGTGGAAGTGCGGGAGCCCCTCTTCGGTGAGGAGGTTGAGGGCGAGCGCGACGCGCGCCGGCAGGCCGATCCCGCGCGCCCGCTCGCGCAGCGCGCGGACGTGGGCATCGGGGTCGCTGTCCGGGGGCGGGGCGAGCAGCTCGCTCGGGAACCAGAGGACGCGCTTCGCCTCGTGCGCCTCCATCAGCTGGTGCACATCCTGCTCGAGGTCGGCCAGCACCTCGACTTTGGCGAGCGTCTCGATCGCGCCGATGGTCATCGCGTACGTTTCGAAGTAGTAGGGTAGAGTCTGCGGGCGACGGGCTGGACGATGCACGATCGGGTCCAGAGCGCGCGACGCGGCGGGCGACGCGAGCGCGGCGCGGGGGGCCCCCCCGCTAAGGAAGGTAGCACCATCGGCGCGCCGGCGGGCACCCGAACATCGCGCGCCGAATCCCGCGCTCCCCATTCCCCGCTTAACTTGCCTGAGCCCTCTCGCTCCTCCCGCATGCCAGACTCTTCGCTCCCCGCCACCGTCGATCCGCAGCTCGAGGCGCTGCTCGCGGCGCGCGCCGCGCTCGTGCGGCAGGCGGCGGCGCTGCACGCGCGCTACGGGCCGGGCGGGAGCTTCACCGAGCTGCGCGAGAACCTTCGCGCCGCGCTCGCGGTCGAGTATCGCGCCAGGCTCGCCGACTTCGAGGGGCGGGTGACGCAGGCGATGATCGACGAGGCCGTGCGCACCGACGACCGCTTCACGGGGCTCATCGCCGACGCCGAGGAGGCGCGCGAGCGCCTCTACGTGCTCTACGACGAGATTCGCGCGGCGGGGGTCCGCGTCGCGGCGGCCCTCGCGGCGCGCCGGGCGGCGGGCGTCTTCGACGGCGACGAGCTCACCGACCTCGACCGGCCGGAGCCGCCGGGCGCCGATTGAACCACCGCCGCCACGCTCCGCGCCCGGCGGCGTCCACGACCCTTTCCGGAACCGCTCCATGACGTTCTCCTCCCGTCCGCCGCTGGCGCACCAGGCGTTCGCGCTCGCCCTCTCCGCGCTGGCGCTCGCCGCGTGCGCCCGCCCCGCGACCACCGTCGGCACGGTGCCCGTGCCGGCGCCCGTGCCCCGCGCCGACAGCGCCGGGCCCGTCGGGTCCGAGCGGCCCAGCGCCGCGCCGCTCGTCCGCGAGGCGCCGCGCAACTGGCAGCTCCTCGACGCGACGGCCAACGGCGTGCCGGGCATCAGCGCCGAGCGCGCCGAGCGCGAGCTGCTGGCGGGGAAGAAGCCGCGGCGCGCGGTGGTCGTCGCCGTCATCGACGGGGGGGTGGACACGGCGCACGCCGACCTGCGCGCGAACCTCTGGACCAACGCGCGGGAGACCGCCGGCAACCGGAAGGACGACGACGGCAACGGGTACGTGGACGACGTCCGCGGCTGGAACTTCATCGGCGGGCGCGACGGGCGGGACGTGCGGTACGACACCTACGAGGTGACGCGCCAGCACGCGCTCTGCACGAGCCAGCCCGCCGCGGGCAGTGCCGCGAAGCGTACCGCCGGCTCCGCGCCGGCGCCCGACGCGGCGCGCTGCAAGGCGATCGCCGCCGACTTCGAGAAGGAGCGCACCGAGGCGCAGCAGCAGCTCGGGCAGGTGCGCATGATGGACGACGCGATGGGGCGGATCACGACGATCCTCAAGCAGGCGACGGGCGCCGACTCGCTCACCCCGGAGCGCGTCGCGGCGCTGCGGCCCACCTCGGCCGAGGTGCAGCGGGCGCAGCAGATCTACCTCCAGCTCGCCGAGAGCGGCATCACCCCCGCGGCGATCGCCGACGCGCGCAAGCAGCTCACGTCGCGCGCCGAGTACGGGCTCAACGCGGCGTTCGACCCGCGCCCCATCGTCGGCGACGACTACGCGAACGTCGCCGAGCGGCGCTACGGCAACGCGGACGTCATGGGCCCCGACGCGGAGCACGGCACGCACGTCGCCGGGATCATCGGCGCGGTGCGCGGCAACGGCGTCGGGATCGACGGCGTGGCGCCGGCGGTGAAGATCCTGCCGGTACGCACGGTGCCGGACGGCGACGAGCGCGACAAGGACGTGGCGAACGCGATCCGGTACGCGGTGGACAACGGCGCCAACGTCATCAACATGAGCTTCGGGAAGAAGTACTCGCCGAACAAGGGCGCGGTGGACGAGGCGGTGCGGTACGCCGACTCGAAGGGGGTGCTGATGGTGCACGCGGCGGGGAACGACGGCGAGAATCTGGCCGAGAACCCGAACTACCCGAGCCCCGTGTACCTCAACGGCGGCGGGCGCGCGAAGAACTGGATCGAGGTCGGCGCGTCGTCGTGGAAGGGGGGGGACAGCCTCGCCGCGTCGTTCTCCAATTACGGCCACGACCAGGTGGACGTGTTCGCGCCGGGCGTGGACATTCTCTCGACCGTGCCGGGCGGCGGCTACGAGCGGAACAGCGGGACGAGCATGGCCGCGCCGGTGGTGACGGGGCTCGCCGCGCTCCTCATGGCGTACTACCCGGAGCTCTCGGCGGCCGACGTCAAGCGCATCATCCTCGCCTCGGCCACGCGCTACGCCGACCGGCAGGTGGCGCGCCCGGGGACCGGCGGCGGGAGCGTCCCCTTCGGCTCGCTCTCGGCGACCGGCGGCGTCGTCAACGCGTACGAGGCGCTGAAGATGGCGGCGGGGCAGGGCGCGGCGAAGCCGTAGGCGGCGCCGCGCCCTGCCCCGCGGCGGCGGCGGGGGCGGCGGCGGGCAGGATCCCGCGCTCGATGTAGACGGGGCGCACGAGCTCGCGGAGCGTGGGGAGCCGGAGCGCGAACCACGCCGCCGCGGCGAGGCAGGCGACGCCGCCGAGGAGGATCGTCGCCGGCGCGCCGATGCGGTCGGCGGCGACGCCGGCGATCAGGCTTCCGATCGGCGCCGTGCCGAGGAAGGCCATCGTGTAGAAGGCCATCACGCGCCCGCGCAGCCGCTCCTCGACGACCGTCTGGATGATCGTGTTGGCCGAGGCCATCTGCACCATGAAGCCGGCGCCGACGAGCGGCAGGACGGCGAGCGAGAGCCGGAGCGTGTGCGAGAGCGCGAAGGCGACGAGGGCGGCGCCGAAGGTGGCGGTGGCGGCGACCATCACCCGCCCGAGCCCGAGCACCGACTCGCGCGAGGCGAGGTAGAGCGCGCCGCCGAGCGCGCCGAGCCCCGAGGCGGTCATCAGGAGTCCCAGCGTGCTCGGCCCGCCGTGCAGGACGGTGCGGGCGATGGCGGGCATGAGCACCGTGTAGGGCATCCCCATCGTGCTCACGATGGCGAGGAGGAGGAGCACCGTGCGCACGGGAGGGAAGCCGGCGACGTAGGCGAAGCCCTGGCGCAGCTCCTCGACGACGCGCGTCTCCGCCCGCCGGCGCTCCTCGCGCGGCACGCGCATCGCGAGCAGCGACGCGATCACGGCGACGTAGGAGAGCGCGTCGAGCGCGAAGCACCAGCCCTCGCCGACCGCGGCGATCAGCGCGCCGCCGATCGAGGGGCCGATCACGCGGCTCCCGTTCACCATCGAGGAGTTGAGGGCGATCGCGTTCGGCAGGTCGGCGCGGTCCTCGACCATGCGCACGACGAACGCCTGTCGCGCCGGCGTGTCGAAGGCGTTGATGACCCCCTGCGCGAGCTGGAGGGCGAGGACCTGCGGCACGGTGATGACGCCCGCGAAGGTGAGCGCGGCGAGCGCCCCCGACTGGAGCATCGACAGCACCTGCGTGACGACGAGGATGCGGTGCCGGTCCCAGCGGTCCACGAGCACGCCGGCGAACGGGGCGAGGAGGAGGGTCGGGATCTGCCCGCAGAACCCCACGACGCCGAGCAGGAGCGCCGAGCCGGTGAGCCGGTAGACGAGCCAGCTCGTCGCGATGCGCGTGATCCACGTGCCGACGAGCGAGACGCTCTGCCCGCCGAAGAAGAGGCGGTAGTTGCGGTAGCGGAGGGCGCGGGTGAGGCGGGGGCCCGCACGGCGGGCAGGGGTCTGGGTCGGCGTCATGTGTATCCGCTGGAGGAGCAACGGGCGAGCCGCGAGGGCGGGTAGGACGGCGCAACGCGCGGCGCCGGGCGTGGTGCCCTCGGACGAGGTGCCGTCGGGCGAGCTGGATCGTCGTAATCTCGCAGGCCCGCCGAGACGTCAGGCGGCATCCCACCCACCCGTTTCGCCCATGATCCAGCAAACGCGTCGTCGCGTCGTCCGGATGCTCGCTCCGGCGGTCGCGGCGTGTGCCATCTCGTCGCTCACCGCGACGCGTGCCGGCGCGCAGGAGGCGCAGGCCGTGTCCGCGCCGTCCGGCGACGCGCGGACGTACTTCGAGTTCCAGGTCGAGAAGCCCGTCGTCCCGATGCGAGCCAACCCGGTGCCGCGCTTCCCGGAGGCGGCGAGGACGATGGATCACAGCGCCGCGGTGCTCGTCCAGTTCGTGGTGGACAGCGCCGGCCGGGCCGACATGCGCTCGATCCGCTTCCTGCACAGCGACGGGCCCGTGTTCGAGGCGGCCGTGCGCGAGGTGCTCCCCCGCTGGCGCTTCACCCCGGCCGAGACGGGGGGCCGCCGCGTGTCGCAGCTCGTGCAGCTCCCGTTCACCTGGGAAGTGGCGAACAAGCCCGGCCAGTCCCCGGCGCCGCGGTCCCGCAGCACGAGCGAGTAGCCCCGCCCCCGAGGGGCTCAGTCCCGGCCGGCGAGGTGCCCCCGGGCATCGTCAGGCGCCCGGGGCGCCCCGGGCACGCGGGGTGCGTTGCGGGCTGGTCATGAGATCCACCGGCCATTCGTCCGCCCGCCTCCCCGCCCGCTCGGCGGGGGGCGCGCTGCTCCTCCTCGCCGCGGCCACCCAGTCGCTGATCGCGCAGGCGCAGGCACCCGGCGACAGCGCCCGCCGCGCGCGCGAGCCGCTCTTCACCGTGCGCGACGCCTACGTGGCGGCCGGGTTCGCGGCCGCGACCGTCGCGCTCCTGCCGCTCGACCGGCGCGTCGCGACCCGGCTCCAGGACTCGACCACGCAGGCGAACCGGTTCTTCGATCACTCGGCGACCGGCGTGGAGCTGATCGCGAGCCCCGGCGCGTACGTGATCGGCGGCGGGCTGTACGCGGTGGGTCGTCTCGCCCACGTACCGCGCGCGGCCGACCTCGGCCTGCACGGCGCCGAGGCCGTGCTGCTCGGCGACGTCATCACCGGCGTGCTCAAGGGGAGCACCGGCCGCGCGCGGCCGTTCGTGACCGCGGACACCAATCCGCGCGACTTCAGGCTCGGGCGCGGCTTCACGAAGGGGAGCAAGTACACGTCGTTCCCCTCCGGGCACACCACGACGGCGTTCGCCGCCGCCTCGGCGGTGACGAGCGAGACGTCGCGCTGGTGGCCGCGCTCGACGTGGATCGTCGCGCCGGTCATGTACGGCGGGGCGACGCTGGTCGGGCTCTCGCGGATGTACCACAACAAGCACTGGGCGAGCGACGTCGCGCTCGGCGCGGGGATCGGCACCTTCAGCGGCCTCAAGGTGGTGCGGTACAATCACACCCACCCCGGCAACCGCGTGGACCGCTGGCTGCTCGGGCCGTCCGTCACGCCGGCCGCCGACGGCAGCGCGCGCCTGCAGTGGACGGTCCCGTGGCCGCGCGAGGGGCCGTAGCGGCGGGACGCGCGCCCGGCGCGCCCGGCGCGCGCGCCGCGCGCGCCGCGCTCCTGGCGCTCGTGCTCGCGGGCTGCGCGTCGCTCTCGACGCCGCGCCATCACGGCCCCCCGTCGGACCACTTCGACGGCAAGCGCTTCCACAATTACACGCGCTTCGAGGACCGGCAGATCGAGGACGCGCTCCGCCTCGGTGCGCACACGCTGCTCGGCAGGCGCGGCTTCTGGGCGGGGTGGGAGGAGGTGCCGACGGACACGCCGCCGCGGCGGGTGACCGGGGACTCGATGCGCGTGACCTTCGTGAACCACGCCACGGTCCTGGTCCAGGCCGACGACCTGAACGTGCTCACCGACCCGGTGTGGTCGAAACGCGTGAGCCCCGTGCGCTGGCTCGGCCCGAAGCGCCACCGTCCCCCGGGCATCCGCTTCGCGGACCTCCCGCCGATCGACCTCGTGGTCGTGAGCCACGACCACTACGACCACATGGACCTGCCGACGCTGCGACGGCTCGCCGCCGCCTTCCACCCCCGGATCGTCACGGGACTCGGCAACGCCGGCTACCTGGCGAAGCACGGGGTCCCGGGCGCCGAGGAGGTGGACTGGTGGCAGGGGGTCCCCGTGGCGCCGGGCGTGCGCCTCACGGGCGTTCCGGCGCAGCACTGGTCGGCGCGCACGCTCGGCGACAAGTGGCGCACGCTCTGGCTCGGGTTCGTGATCGAGGGGCCGTCGGGCGCCGTGTACTTCGCGGGCGACACGGGGTTCGGCGAGTTCCTGCCCGCGATCCGCGGCCGCTTCCCCCGCTTCCGGCTCGCGATCCTCCCCATTGCCCCCGTCCGACCCCGCCGCGCGATGGCGCCGCGTCACCTGTCGCCGGGGGAGGCGGTGCGCGCCGACACGCTGCTCGGCGCGGCGACGGCGGTGGCGGTGCACTTCGGCACCTTCCAGCAGGGCGACGACGGCGAGGACGAGCCCGTGGACTCGCTGCGCGCCGCGCTCGCCGCCGCCGGCCCGCGCGCGCCGCGCTTCTGGGCGCTGCGCAACGGCGAGGCGCGCCTCGTCCCGCCGCTCCGCGGCGCCGACGCGCCGGCGGGCCGGGCGACGTCTCGTTAGGCGGGCGCGTCGGCGGCGACGTCGCGCGCGAAGCGGTTGAGCAGCTCGGCCAGGTCGCGGTGGCGCTCGGGGGACCAGTCGCCGAGCAGCTCGACGAGGGTGGCGCGGCGCGCGGCGACGAGGCGGTCGAGCGTCTCGCGGCCGGCGGGGGTCAACTCGTAGAGCTCCTGGCTCGGAGACGGCGTCGTCGGCGCGCCGCCGTCGCGGGTCACGGCCGGGGCCTGGTGCACGGCCACGAGGCCGCGCCGGCGCAGCGCGTCGCGCGCCTCCTCGAGCCGGTCGCGGCTCAGCGCGTAGTGGCGGGCGAGCGTGGCCGGGTCGGTGGCGGGGTCGCGGGCGATGCGCGAGAGGAGGAAGCAGGCGGCGGGGGTGAGGTCCACGCCGGCGCGCCGGGCCGTGCGCTCGAGGATGCGCCGCTGGGTCTCGCGGCTCGCGATGACGGAGAGCCCGCGCTCGATCTCCTCGAGCGAGTCGCCGTCGGTCGGGGCGGCGAACGCCTCGCCGACCCCGCTGCCGCCGGTGGCGCTGGCGGCGACGGTGCCGCGGAGCGGGTGCTCGGGGAGGAGCCAGCTGAGCGCGAAGGCGAGGAGCGCGATCCCCGCGGCGACGAGGAATACGCCGCCGAGCGACTCGGTGAAGGCGCGCAGGTAGGCGTCGCGCAGCGGCGCCGGCAGGGCGTGGAGCGAGGCCGCGTCGAGGTGCCGGCCGGGCGCGCCGCCGCCGGCGTCGGCCGGCAGCAGCCGCGCCATTCGCTCGGCGAGGCGCGAGGCGAAGATCGCGCCGAGCACCGCCGTGCCCACCGAGCCGCCGATCGAGCGGAAGAGCGTGGCGCCGGACGTGGCGACGCCGAGGTCGGCGTAGTCGACGCCGTTCTGCACGGCGAGGACGAGCACCTGCATCACCATGCCGAGGCCGAGCCCGAGGACGAGCATGGCGAGCGACGCCCGGAGGTGGCTCGTGTCCACGCCGAGGCGCGAGAGGAGGAGGAGGCCGAGGGTCATCACCGCCGTGCCGACGATCGGGAAGAGCTTGTAGCGCCCGGTGCGGCTGATGATCTGCCCCGAGGCGATCGACGTCGTGAGCATGCCGGCCATCATCGGCAGGAGCTGGAGGCCGGACGCGGTGGGGCTCGCGCCGCGCACCACCTGGAGGTAGAGCGGCAGGTAGGTCACGGAGCCGAACATCGCGAAGCCGACGATGAGCCCGACGACGCTGCTCACCGAGAAGACGCGGTTGCGGAAGAGGTGCGGCGGCAGCACGGGCTCCGGGGCGCGCCGCTCGACGACGACGAAGGCGGCGAGCGCGACCGCGGCCGTGCCGCCGAGCGCGAGGATGACGGGGGAGGTCCAGGGGTACGTCGTCCCGCCGAGGTCGGTGAGGACGACGAGGGCGGCGAGGGCGGCGGCGAGGAGTGCGGCGCCGGGATAGTCCACCGCGTGCCGCACGCGGCGCGACGACGACGGGAGCGTCGCCGCGAGGACGGCGAGGGCGAGGGCGCCGAGCGGGAGGTTGATGTAGAAGATCCAGCGCCACGAGAGGTGCGTCGTGAAGAACCCCCCGAGGAGCGGGCCGGCGACGCTCGCGAGCCCGAACACCGCGCCGAAGATCCCCTGATAGCGTCCCCGGTCGCGCGGTGGGATGACGTCGCCGACCGCGGCCATCGTGCTGACCATCAGCCCCCCGCCGCCGACGCCCTGGATGGCGCGGAAGAGGATGAGCTGGAGCATGTTGCGGCTGAGCCCGCAGAGCGCCGAGCCGACGAGGAAGACGACGACGCCGATCTGGAGGATCCGCTTGCGCCCGTAGAGGTCGCCGAGCTTGCCGTAGATGGGCGTGACGACGGTCTGGGCGAGCAGGTAGGCGGTGACGACCCACGACAGTCGCTCGAGGCCGCCGAGCTCGCCGACGATCGTCGGCAGGGCGGTGGAGACGATCGTGGAGTCGAGCGCCGAGAGGAGCATGACGAGCAGCAGCCCGCCGAAGACGACGAGGCGCCGCCCCTCGGGGATGGCGGGAGGGACGGCGTCGGCCGCGGCTGTCGGGGAAGCGGCAGTGGTCATGGCGGGAGCGGGGTGGCGAACGGGACGACCGCGGATCGCGTGCGGCCGGCTCCAACGCAGCGTCCGTACCGCTCCCCGGCTCCGGCGTGTCCCGCCGACGCGAGCCACGGGCGCGCGGGCGGCTCCGGCTCCCTGGTCTGGCCGACGATGTCGTGGCCGGAGCCGGGGCGGGGCTCCTCGCCGAGATCGCGGCCCTTCGGAAGCCGGGGCGCCTCGACGCCCCCCGCGCTTCAGGCTTCGGTGCGCGTGGAGCCCCGCACGATCGCGGCGATGGGCAGCCCGACGACGATCATGTGCCCGACGATCATGACGACCGTCACCCACGACAGCAGCGTCCCCTGCCGCGCCTGGCTGAGCGGCACGACGACGAAGCGCATCACCGACCAGACCACGGCGCCCAACGCCGCGCCGATCCCGACCGTCCCCGAGTAGGTCGCGCTCATCCGCCGGAGCGCGGCCGAGCGGCTGTAGGCGACGGCGTACGCCGTCGCCCAGGCGGTCGCGATGAAGAAGTGCAGCGCGGCGCCGAGCGCCGCGGTCGAGGGCCCGCCGGTATAGGCGGACCTGCCGAGGAGCCCGGAGGCGATGCTCTGGAAGACGCGCTCGATGGTGCACGCCCGGTTGACCGCGAAGCAGACGAGCACCGCGAACGTGCCGTCGAGCGCGCCGACGACGGCGCCCGCCGCGAGGGCGCGGGCGGCGGGCGCGGGCGCGCGGTGGGCGAGGCTGATGGACGCCGAGACTGTGGCCATGCTGCGCACTCTCATTCCGATGGTGGGGTGGGACTCGTGCCGGGATCGGATGAGAGAATGCCCGATCGCGTGATGCGGTGCTTGTACGAACATGCTCCGTCCGCCCCAGCGCGACCGGCGCCTCCGCGTGGGCGGCGCATACGGATCGCATACGGATGGCATACGCGTCGTCACGGCTCGGCCCACGCGCCTTGGTCCCCCGCGTCCGCTCGGCGGATCGTGCGGCGGGACCAACCAGGATGGAGCCGATGCACGACGAGTATGCGAGCGTCACCCGCGTGGCGCTGCTGGAGACCGGCACGACGGTCGAGCTGCTGCGCGCCGGCTACCTCACCCACCGCTTCTCCCCGCACGCGCACGAGGAGTTCGCCGTCGGCGTGATCGAGGGGGGCGCGGTGCGGACGCGCCTGCGCTACGGGATGGTCGTCATTCCCGCCGGCCGCATCGTCACGTTGAACCCGGGCGAGGTGCACTGCGGCGCCGCGGCGTCGCCGGAGGGCTACCGGTACCGCATGTTCTACCTCGGCGCGCCGCTGCTGCGACGCGTGCTCGGGCGCGCGGGGACGGCGGAGCCGGCGCCCGGCGCCCGCCTCGCCTTCGACTCGGCGACCATCGACGACCCGCGGCTCGCCAGGCGCCTCGTGCGGGCGCACGCGCTGCTCGAGGCGGGGGGGGAGCGCTTCTCGGCGGAGGGGAGGCTGGTGGACGCACTCGGCGCGCTCGTCGAGCGGCACGGCGTGCGCGTGCGACCGGCCGAACGGGCGCCGGTGGCGGGCGACCACGTCGTCCGTGTCGTCCGCGAGTTCCTCGAGGAGGAGCATGCACGCGTCGTCACGCTGGCCGAGCTGTCGGTGCTGACCGGTCTCAGCCCGTTCCACGTCAGCCGCACCTTCCGGGCGGCGGTCGGGGTGCCGCCCTACGCCTACCTCTCGCTCGTGCGCGTGCGGCGCGCGCGCGAGCTGATCGCCCGCGGCTACCCAATCGGCGTGGTGACGCACGCGACGGGTTTCGCGGATCAGAGCCACTTCACGAAGCATTTCAAGCGGGTGGTCGGCGTTCCTCCGGGGCAGTACGCCAGGGAGACGGGACACGTCGCCAGCGTCCGCCCCGGCCCGGCCGGCATCGTGCCGCCGCTGCGCGAAGCGCCGCTGGGGCGCGAAGCGCCGATGGGGCGCAGGGCGCCACGGCTCGCGGCGCGCTTCGCGACGGTGTAGCCGCCGCCGCGCACGGCCCGGCCCTCGGTGGCACGGTTCGGCCCGGGGCGCCGCCGCCCGACCCGCGACGCTTGCGCCGGGCCGCGTCCCGGTGCTGCATTACGCGATGCACCGAACGCGATCGCCGGGCGCGACCCCTGGCCACCAGCACCGGAGGACGGGCGGATGATCACCTCCACGGCGGGGCGGGAGGACGGGGCCGGCGACGCCGTGCCGGCGCTCGACGCCGAGGCGGCCATCGCCGAGCGGCTCGACCTCCGGACGGCGTGGGGGGTGGGCGCCGCCGCGTGCGCGGTGTTCGCCATCCTCGAGGCGACCAAGGAGTACCTGTTCCAGCGGTTCCAGGGGACGCCGAAGAGCTGGACGTTCACGCTCCTCGAGCAGCTCACGTGGTGGGGGCTCTGGATGGTGATGATGCCCCTCGTCCTCCGGCTCGCGCGCCGCTGGCGGTTCGACGGCCCGCGCTGGCGGCGCAGCGTCGCGGTGCACGCGCTCGCCGGGCTCGCGCTCCTCCTCGCCCACGTCGCGGCGAGCGGCGCCGCGTACCACGTCCTGGCCATCCACACCGGCGTCTCGGCGGCGCCGCTCGCCACGCACGTCCGGACCTTCATCGTCCGCTTCCTCTTCACGGACGTCGTCACGTACTGCGCGGCGGTCGGGGTGTACTACGCGTTCGAGTACTTCTCGTTCTTCCGGCGCTCCGAGCTCGCCGCCGCGCACTCGCGGGTGCGGGCGGCGACGCTGCAGCTCCGCCTCGCCGAGGCGCGGCTCCACGCGCTGCGCATGGAGCTCAACCCGCACTTCCTCTTCAACGCGCTCAACGCCGTGGCCGGCCTCGTGCGCAAGCGCGAGAACGACGCGGCGGTGGACACGCTGGCCCGGCTCGGCGACCTGCTCCGGACGACGCTCGACCGCGACATGCCGCCGGAGATCCCGCTCTCCGAGGAGCTCGCCCTCCTGCGGCGCTTCCTCGCCATCGAGCTCGTGCGCTTCGGCGACCGTCTGCGCGTCGCGTGGGAGGTGGAGCCGGACACGGATGACGCGCTCGTGCCGCCGCTCATCCTCCAGCCGCTCCTCGAGAACGCGCTGCGCCACGGCATCTCGCGGCGGCCGGGCGTGGCGCTGCTCCGCGTCTCGGCGCGCCGCGCCGGGCCGCACCTCGAGCTCGCGGTGCGCGACACCGGCGAGGGTCTCGCCGTGCACGGCGGTCGGGCGCCGCGCGAGGGGATCGGGCTGTCGAACACGCGGGCGCGGCTCGAGGAGCTCTACGGGCCGGACGCCGCGACGCTCGAGCTGACCGACGTGGCGGGAGGGGGCGCGCGGGCGCGGCTCCTCCTGCCCTTCCACCTGACGAGCGCGCTCGGCCATGTCGCCATCGGCGCCTGACGCGGCGCCCGACGCGCCGGTGGCGGGGGCGCTCCGCGTCGTCATCGTGGACGACGAGCCGCTCGCGCGCGACTGCATGCGGCTCGCCCTCCGGGGCGCGGCGGACGTGAGCGTCGTCGCCGAGTGCGCCGACGGCGTCGCCGCCGTGGAGGCCATCCGCGCGCGGGCGCCGGACGTCGTCTTCCTCGACGTGCAGATGCCCGGGCTCGACGGCTTCGGCGTGATCGACGGCGTCGGGGTCGCGGCGATGCCGGTGGTGGTGTTCGTGACGGCGTACGACGCCCACGCGATCCGCGCCTTCGAGGTCCACGCGCTCGACTACGTGCTCAAGCCGTTCGACGACCGGCGGCTGCTCGCCGCGCTGGCGCGCGCTCGCGCCGCGGTGCGCGACCGCCGGCAGGGCGAGCTCGGGCGCCGGCTGGCCGAGGTCGTCCGCGACTGGTCCGAGGGCGCGCCGGGGACCGCGGCGAGTGACGCCGCGGCCGCCGACCAGCCCGGGGACGAGTGGGAATCGCGGCCCGCCGCGCGCGGCGCCTACATCGCGCGCTTCGCCGTGCGCGATCCCGAGGGGCGCGTGCGCTTCGTCGCGACCGCCGACGTGGACTGGATCGAGGCCGACGGCAACTACATGGTGCTCCACGTGGGCGAGGCCCGGCACCGCCTCCGCGCCGCGCTGCGCCAGGTGATCGGGGAGCTCGACCCGCGGCGCTTCGTTCGCATCCACCGCTCCGCGATCGTGAACGTGGAGCGCATCCGCGAGGTGCAGCCGTGGTTCGGCGGCGACTACATCGCCATCCTGCGCACCGGGGCGAAGCTCCGCGTGAGCCGGCTGCGCGCGGCGCAGCTGCTGCGGCCGACCGCCTGACGGCCGCGCGGCGCCGGCGCGCTCGCCGCGCTCGGCGTCGCACTCGCGGCGGTCGCCAGGAGCGGCACCGCCGGCGGGGAGCCGTCGGGTCCGTCCGTCGTCCCGGCGAACTGAGCGCCGCCTTCTCGCCGAGCATCCACCCCACGGCCCCGAGCTCCCACATGCTGCGACGCTCCCTCGCCCTGCTCGCCACCGCGACCCTCCCACTCGCCCCGCTCGTCTCCCGCGGCGCCGGAGAAGGAGACGAGGGCCCGCCGCCGCGCATCCGCTACATCGAGATGGACCTGGCGCGGCCGCCGGCGCCGACCGCCAGCGCAGGCAGTCCACGGACCCGGCGCGCCCCGCATTCGCGTCGCCCGCCGGCTAGAATTCATGCATGGCGAACGAAGAGATGCTCTCCAAGACCGGGCTCGACCTTCCGGGCCCGAAGCGCGCGGCGCTGCTCGCCGGGCGGGCGCTGCTACTCCGCTGCCCCAACTGCGGCGGCGGGCCGGTGCTGCGGAACTGGCTCAAGCTGCGCGAGCGGTGCGGCACCTGCGGCCTCCGGCTCGAGCGCGGGGAGCACGACTACTTCACCGGGTCGATACTCTTCAACTTCGTCCTCTCCGGCGTGCTCTTCCTGCTCGCGCTGGTGGTGGTCGTCGTGGCGACGTGGCCGAACGTGCCGTGGGACGTGCTCCAGTACCTCCTGCCGCTCCTCATCCTCGTCGCCCCGGTCGTGCTCTTTCCCTTCGCGAAGCTCCTCTGGCTGGCGTTCGACCTGATGCTCCGGCCGGTGAACCCCGAGGAGCTCGACTGGCACCGCGCGACGCGCGAGGTGTGGTCGTCGGAGCAGCAGACGCCGCGGCGCTGACAGTGCGCCGCGGCGCCGCCGGGCGCCGCCGTGTGGTCAGGCCGGGCGCGCCGCGCCCCGCGCCAGCACGCGCCTGGCGAGCGGCTCCGCCAGGCCGGCGGCGCCGAGCCCGAGGAGGAGGTGCAGGAGCTGGACGACCCAGTGCGCCGTGCCGGGCATCCACCGGAGCTGGCCGAAGCCGACCACGGGGAGGAGCACGGCCCAGGCGATCGCGCCGACGGCGCGCCCGCGCGGCGCGCCGGCCGCGAGAGCGACGACGGCAAGCGCGAGCAGCGCGAGCACGATCAGGAAGCCGATCTGGATGTGGAGCGAGACGAGCCCGGGGGTGCCGCGGCCGGCCCAGACGAGCAGGCCGAGGACGAGCTCCACCAGGACGCCGAGCCGAATGATCCAGAGCGCGGCGGTCGTCGTTCCTCTCATGGCGTCGATCCTCGATGTGAGCGGGGGAAGCGCGCCGGCGTCGGCGCGGCGCGGTGACGCGGAAATGTACCCGCGCCAGGCCGCCGCCGGCGAGGGCGCGGCGCGCGGCCTGGCGGACCGCGCGCTCGTGGCCGCATCTTGCCGGACCTCATCCCGGAGCACTCGATGGCGCACGACGAGCGCGGCCCCGTCGCGGGGGCGACGCCTGACGACCCGACCCGCCGACACTTCCTCGGCGCGAGCCTCGCCGCCGGCGCGCTCGCCCTCGCCGGCGGGCTGGCGCCGTCGGAGCTCGCCGGCGGGGTCCCGCGCCTCGCGACGCGGCGCCCGCGCCCCGCGTCCGACGACTTCGAGCTCGCCGAGCTCACCGTCGCGCAGCTCCAGGAGGGGATGGCGGCCGGCCGCTGGAGCGCGCGCCGCCTCGCGGAGCTGTACCTCGCCCGCATCGACGCGCTCGACAAGCGCGGGCCCGCGATCAACCAGATCATCGAGCTCAATCCCGACGCGCTCGACGCCGCCGACGCGATGGACCGCGAGCGCCGGGGGGGGAAGGTGCGCGGGCCGCTGCACGGCGTGCCCGTGCTGCTCAAGGACAACGTCGCGACAGCGGACCGGATGCAGACGACGGCCGGCTCGCTCGCGCTGGTCGGCGCGACGGTGCCGCGCGACGCGTTCATCGTGAGCCGGCTGCGCGAGGCGGGCGCGGTGATCCTCGGCAAGACGAACCTCAGCGAGTGGGCGAACTTCCGCTCCACGCACGCGGCGAGCGGGTGGAGCGGGCGCGGGGGGCAGACGAAGAACCCGTACGCGCTGGACCGCACGCCGTCGGGCTCGAGCTCGGGCTCGGGCGGCGCGGCCGCGGCGAGCTTCGCCGCGGCCGCGGTGGGGACGGAGACCGACGGCTCCATCACGTCGCCCGCCGCCGCCGCGTCGCTCGTCGGCATCAAGCCGACGCTCGGCCTGGTCAGCCGGTCGGGGATCGTGCCGATCGCGCACAGCCAGGACACCGCGGGCCCGATGGCGCGCACCGTCGCCGACGCGGCGGCGCTGCTCACGGTGCTCGCGGCCGTGGACCCGGCCGACGCGGCGACGACGACGCACCGCGGCGCCGTGCCGGCCGACTACGCGCGCTTCCTCGACCCCGACGGGCTGCGCGGCGCGCGCATCGGCGTCGCGCGCGCGCACTACACCGGCTACCACGCCGCGACCGACGCGCTACTCGGCGCCGCGCTCGACGCCATGCGCCAGCGCGGGGCCGTCATCGTGGACCCGGCGGAGCTGCACGCCCCGTCGAAGATCGACGACGGCGAGTTCGAGGTGCTGCTCTACGAGTTCAAGGCGGACCTGAACCGCTACCTCGCGTCGCTGACCAGCTCCCCCGTCCGATCGCTGGCCGACGTGATCGCGTTCAACGAGAAGAACGCCGGGCGCGAGATGCCCTACTTCGGCCAGGAGATCATGGTCATGGCCCAGAAGAAGGGGCCGCTCACGGAGGAGAAGTACCGGAAGGCGCTCGCCCGCAACCGCCGCCTCGCCGGCGTCGAGGGGATCGACGCGACGATGACGAAGCACCGCCTCGACGCCCTCGTCGCGCCGACGCAGGGCCCGCCGGCGCTCGTGGACCTCGTCAACGGGGACCCGTCGGGGGGTGGGAGCTTCACCTCGCCCGCCGCGGTCGCCGGCCACCCGCACGTGACGGTGCCGATGGGGTTCGTGTTCGGCCTCCCGATCGGGATCTCGTTCGTCGGTCGGGCGTGGAGCGAGCCGACGCTCATCAGGCTCGCGTACGCGTACGAGCAGGCGACGCGGCACCGGAAGGCGCCGGCGTTCAGGGCGACGGCGGAGATGGCGGGGGAGCGATAGCGCCGCGCCGCGGGACGCCGTCGGGCCCCACCGCATCGTCCTCGCCGAGCGCACCGTCGTGGGCGTCGTGGGTGACGTCCGGCCCGTGCCTCGCCACGGCGATCGTCGGGTGTCTGCGCCCCGCCATGCGCGCGGCGCGCATCGCTCCGCTGGCGGCGCTCCAGGCCGGGTAGCGGGCGAGGGGCGGGCGAGGGGCGGGCGAGGGGCGGGCGCTCGAGGGCGGTGCGCTGTATATTCGCGCTGCACCGCGCAACTTCGGAGGCGCTCTGTCCACGGAACATACGGCCGTACCGACCACGGCCGAGCACCCGACCGTCGTCATCCCCGACGCCATCGGGCCCTACCGCATCCTTGGCCTCCTCGGCGAGGGCGGCATGGGGGTGGTGTACGCCGCCGAGCAGCTCGCGCCGATCCGGCGGCGGGTGGCGATCAAGGTCATCCGCGCCGGGTTGCAGGCGAAGGTCATCGCCCGCTTCGCGGCGGAGCGCCAGGCGCTGGCCGTCATGGAGCACCCGAACATCGCGAAGGTGCTCGACGCGGGCTCCACCGATGGGGGGAGCCTGTACTTCGCGATGGAGTACGTGGACGGCGTGCCCCTCGGGCGCTACTGCGACGAGCGGCGGCTCTCGACGCGCGCGCGGCTGGCGCTCTTCCTCCCCGTCTGCCTGGCCGTCCAGCACGCGCACCAGAAGGGGGTCGTCCACCGCGACCTCAAGCCGTCGAACGTGCTCGTCACCGAGCAGGGGGGGGAGGCGGTCCCGAAGGTGATCGACTTCGGGGTGGCCAAGATCGTGGGGCGCCACCTCACCGAGGACACGCTGGTGACCGAGCTCGGGACCGTCCTCGGTACGCCGGCGTACATGAGCCCCGAGCAGGCCGAGGGGGCCGGCGTCGACGTCGACACGCGCACGGACGTGTACGCGCTCGGGGTCATGCTCTATGAGCTGCTCGTTGGCACGCTGCCCATGGACCCGTCGGAGGTCGGGCTCGTGCCGTTCATCGCGCAGCTCATGTCGCGGCTGAACATGGCGACCGCGCCGAGCAGCCGTGTGGCCGAGCTGGGCGCGGCGGCGCGCGAGGTCGCGGCGCTCCGCGGCACCGACCCCGCCGCGCTCGGGCGCGAGCTGCGCGGCGACGTCGACGCGATCGTGCTCAAGGCGATGGCGCCCGAGCGCGAGCGCCGCTATCAGACGGCGCAGGAGATGGCGCAGGACGTCGAGCGCTTCCTGCGGGACGAGCCGATCCTGGCGCGGACGCCGAGCGTCGGCTACCGGTTCGGGAAGTTCGCGCGCCGCCGGCCGGCGGCGGTCGCCGTCGTGGCGGCGGCGGTGCTGTCGCTGGCGGGGATCGCCGCCGTCACGAGCGTGCAGGCGCGGCGGCTGGCGCGGGCGCGCGCGATCGCCGAGACGCGGCGCGCGCAGGCGGAGGAGCTGATCAGCTACATGGTGGGCGACCTGCGCGGGCGGCTGGAGCCGATCGGGCGGCTCGAGATCCTCGACGACGTCGGGGCGCGGGCGCTCGCCTACTTCGCCGCCGTGCCGGCGAGCGAGCTGAGCGACGTGGAGCTGTTCCGCCGCTCGCAGGCGCTCAGCCAGCTCGGCCAGGTGCGCGAGGCGCAGGGGGATCTCGGGCAGGCGATGCGCGCCTTCCGCGAGTCGCTGGCGCAGGCGAGCGACCTGGCGACGCGCGACCCGTCGAACGCGGAGTGGCAGAAGGGGCTGGGCGCGGGCCACTTCTGGGTGGGGTACGTCTTCTACGAGCAGGGCGCGCTCGACTCGGCGCTCGCGCACTTCGAACCGTACCTGGCGATCTCGCGGCGCCTCGTCGAGCGCGACTCGACGAACCCCGACTGGCAGCTCGAGCTGGGCTACGCGCAGAGCAACATCGGGTCGGTGCGCGAGGCGAAGGGGGACCTCGCGGGCGCGCTCGACGCCTTCCGCTACACGCTCGCCGTGAAGCAGCGGCTCGTCGCGCGCGACACGGCCAACGTGGACTGGCGGAAGGACCTCGGGAACACGCACAACACCGTCGGCCGCGCGCTCGAGCGGCTCGGGGAACTCGACAGCGCGCGCGCGCACTACCGGGCCGACCTCGACATCAAGCGGCGGATCGCGGCGCGCGACACCGCGAACACGGTGTGGATGCAGGCGCTCGTCCCCGCGCTTGGCTACGCGGCGGGGATCGAGGAGCTGAGCGGG
>JBJMNL010000355.1:0-3323 GCA_045804285.1 Gemmatimonadaceae bacterium | reverse complement strand
GGCGATCGTGGGTGACGAGTCCGGCGACGAGGACGCCGGCTGCTGGCTGCGCGCGACGCTCGCGCGGCCGCTCGAGGAGGCCCTCTTCGGCACGCCGCTCGCGGCGCTCGTCGCGGCCGCGCTGCTCGGAGCGTCGCTGCGGCGGGCCTGGCGGGCGGTCGGCCCGTGACGGGGGCGACCCCCACCGCCCGGACCGCCTCCGGCGCGCCCGGTGGCGTCCCGCGGGAACCCTTCGGGGCGGCGCGTCAGGCAATTACTCTACAAACTCGTAACGGAAGGGCGTCGCACACTCAACACCGGGTCCCGCCAGCCTCATGATCCCCGATTCCTCCCTGGCCTTCCTCAAGCGCCTCCTCGACACCCCGGGCCCCTCCGGCTTCGAGGCGGCGCCGGCGCGCCTCTGGCGCGAGGAGGCCCGCGCCTTCGCCGAGGTCCGCGGCGACGTGGCCGGCAACAGCATCGCGACCGTGAACGGCGGCGGCGCCCCGACGATCATGCTCGCCGGCCACATCGACGAGATCGGGGTGATCGTCAACTACGTGGACGACGACGGCTACGTCTACGTCGGCCCGATCGGCGGCTGGGACCCGCAGGTGCTCGTCGCCCAGCGCATCCGTTTCATCGGCCGCCACGGCGACGTCTTCGGCGTCGTCGGCAAGAAGCCGATCCACCTCATGAAGCCGGCCGACCGCGAGAAGGCGTCGCAGATCACCGACCTCTGGGTGGACATCGGCGCCACGTCCAAGGCCGAGGCGCTCGAGCAGCTCAGCGTCGGCGACGCCGGCGTCATCGATTCGCGGACGATGGAGTTCCCGAACGGCCGCATCGTCTCGCGCTCGATCGACGACCGGATCGGCGCCTTCATCGTCCTCGAGGCGCTCCGCCGCTACGCCGAGCGTCCCGGCAAGGCGACGGTCGTCGCCGTGGCGACGACGCAGGAGGAGATCGCCTGGAAGGGGGGCGGGGCGCTCGTCGGCGCCTGCGGCGTGAATCCGCAGATGGCGCTCGTCGTCGACGTCACCTTCGCCACCGACCACCCGGGCGTCGAGAAGAAGGAGCTGGGTGAGCACCGGCTCGGCGGCGGCCCGGTGCTGGCCCGCGGGTCGATCATCTCCCCGGTCGTCTTCACCCTCCTCCGCTCGACGTGCGAGTCGCGGAAGATCCCCTACTCCGTCCACGCCGTCGGGCGCGACACGAGCACCGACGCCGACGCGATCCACATCGCGCGCGAGGGGGTCGCGACGGGGCTGGTCTCCGTCCCGAACCGCTACATGCACTCGCCCAACGAGATGGTGAGCATCGACGACGTCGACCGCATCGCCGACCTGATCGCCGAGACCTGCCGCCGCGTCGACGGGAAGACCGACTTCACGGCGCGGTGAGCGGCCGACTCCCCCGATCGCCGTTCACCGATTCCTGCCGGCCACCTCCGCCGTCTCGCCCGTCACCCCCTCGCCGGGCCGCGCCGCCTCCGGCTCGCGCTCCCGTCCGAGCTTCGCGTCCACGCTCCACGGGCCGGCCCCGTTCGCGGCCAGAAAGAGGAACGCGAAGCAGAGCATCACCGCCGGCTCGCCGCGGTTGATGATCGGGAAGAAGCCGTTCGGCGCGTGGCGCCAGAAGTAGGCGACCGCCATCTCCCCCGAGAGGAGGAAGGCGAGCGGGCGGGTGAGGAAGCCCGCGACGACGAGGGTGCTGCCGACGGTCTCGAGGATCCCCACGAACCACATCAACGTGAACGCCGCCACCGCGCCCCCCGGACGGTTCGGCGCCGGGAACCAGCCGAGCAGCTTCTGCAGCCCGTGCTGCAGGATGATGAGCCCGGACATCACCCGCAGCGCGGTGAGGGCGACGGCGTAGAACGTCGAGGAGCGGCGGCCGAGGGGCATGGTGGCGGGGCTGGGGTTGGGGCGGGCGGCCTGGGGCATGACCACGCACGGCGACGGACGACGAAAGGCCGGCGGACGCAAGCGCGCTCCGCCGGCCCCTGAACGTTAGCGCCCGGATGCGGGCGCCAGTAGGCTACGCCCGCTTGCGCCGCGCGCGCGCCGACGCCCATCGTCCCGACGAGCCCCGTTCCGAGCAGTGCCAGGCTCGTCGGCTCGGGGGCGGTCGTCGTCGGGCCGCGGACCATGTCGGCGTGCGTCGTCCGCCGCCCTACTCCCCGCCCCCCTTCACCCCCGCCGCGACGCGGAACACCCGCACCGCCGCGTCGCGCACCTCCTTCTCCTTGTCGGTGAGCAGGTTCGAGAGCGCGTTGAGCGCCGCCGGCGTGCGCGCCTCCCCCAGCGCCTGCACCGCGGCCACGCGCTGCGCCACGGGCTTCTTCTTGAACAGCCGCCCTTCCGGCTCGGCGATCCGGATCAGCCGCTGCACCGCGTCGGGGGTGCCGATGCGGCCGAGCGCGGCGACCATCACGAGCTGCACCTCGGCGTCGGGCTCCGCGTCGAGCGCCTCGGCGAGCACCGCGGCGGCCGGCTTCCCGCCCTGCGCGGCGAGCCCCGACGCCGCCTGCGTCCGCACCTGCGGCGCCGAGTCGCGCAGCGCGTGCTGCAACGCCTGCTGGGCGCGCGGCGTGCCCAGCTTGCCCAGCGCCGCCGCCGCCGCGCGCCGCACCCGCTCGTCGTCGTGGCGCAGCAGCTCCGCGAGCGGGCCGTCGGCGTCCGGCGCCTGCATCTCGCCGAGCAGGTCGGCGGCGTTGCGCACGACGTACCAGCGCGCGTCGCCCAGCATGTGCACCAGCGCCGCGACGCCGGACTGCATCCGCACCAGCGCGTCGAAGAAGAGCCGGCGGTCGGCGAGCGACGGGGCGTTCGTGAGCTGCTCGATCAGCGCCTCGGCACCGTCCTCCCCGGCGCGCGACAGCGCCGCCGCGTACTCCGCCTCGCGGCCCGGCCGCTTGGCGACCATCCGCGCGACAACGCGCAGGATCGTCGGCCGCGACAGGCGCCGCACGGCCATGGTGAGCGCCCCGCGCCGCGGATCGTCCGGCGACGCCGCCACCTCGCGCCGCACGACGCCGGCGAAGGCGTCGGCCGCCGTCTCCGCGCGCCCCTCGCGTGCCGCCTGCTCGGCGGACGTCGCCAGCTCGTCGAGCAGTCGCGTCAACGCGTTCGGCGACTGCGCGGCGTCGAGCTCGGCGAACAGCTCGTCCAGGCTCTCGCGCGGAGCGGGGGGCGCGCTGAAGGCGAGAAAGGCGCCGTCGGCGGGCCGCGCCGGCGCGGCGGGCGCCGCGACCGCCGCCTCCGCGAGCGCACGCACCACGGCGGCGAACGCGATCGCATGGCCGCGGCCGTTCGCGTGGATCCGGTCGCTCGAGTAGATCG
>JBJMNL010000354.1:0-9994 GCA_045804285.1 Gemmatimonadaceae bacterium | reverse complement strand
CTTCACCCACGGGCCCCGCCATGCGCCGTCTCGCCGTCACCCTGCTTCTCCTCGCTCCGCTCCCGCTCGCCGCCCAGGGCTGGCTCGTGCCGCCCGGGTGCGAGCCCGTGCCCTGTCCGCGCCCGCGCCCGTGCCCGGCGCCGCCGCGCTGTCCACCGCCCGGGGTCGCCGTGGCGGCCATCGCGCGCACGGCGAGCGACGTGCGCGTCGCGCTCGTCGACCGCGTCCTGCGCTTCGAGGTCACGGAGAAGTTCGTGAATCGCGGCGCGGGGCTCGGCGAGGCCGACTACTTCTTCCCGCTGCCGCGCGGCGCCGCGTTCCAGGAGCTGCAGCTCTCCATCGACGGGCAGCTCGTGGCCGGCGAGGTGATGGACGCCGCCGAGGCGCGGCGCGTGTACGAGGAGATCGTGCGGCGGCAGCGCGACCCGGCGCTCGTCGAGTGGGCGGGGGCGGGGCTGCTGCGGGCGCGCGTCTTCCCGATCGCGCCGGGCGAGGAGAAGACCGTCGTCGTCCGCTTCCAGGCCGTCGCGCCGCGCGAGGGGGACGCGCTGCGCGTGGACTACGCGCGGGGGCGCGGGCCGCGGCCGGGCTTCCTCGCGCCGCCACGCCCGGCGCCGATGCCGGTCGACGACGCGCCGCGCCGTCCGACGGCCGGCGGCGGCGCGGCGCGCGCATCGTTCGTCCTCACGTACCCGGCGGGGGAGGGCTATGGCACGCCCTACTCGCCGACGCACGTGCTGCGCGCCGCGGGCGAGCGCCGCGGCGAGCGGCGGGTGGAGGTCGAGGGCGCCGGGGGGGACGTGACGATTCTCCTCCCGGTTCGGCGCGCCGAGCGCGCGTCGGTCGCGCTGCTCGCGCACGCGCCGGGCGGCACGGACGGCTACGCGCTCCTCACGGTGACGCCGCCGGCGCGCCCGACACGGGTCGCGCCGCGCGACCTGACCTTCGTGCTCGACGTCTCGGGGTCGATGTCGGGGACGAAGCTCGCGCAGGCGAAGGCCGCCGGCCGGCAGCTACTCGCCACGCTCGGCGAGCGGGACCGCTTCCGGCTCATCGACTTCTCGACCGACGTGCGCGAGTTCCGCGACGGCTTCGTCCCGGCGACCGCGGCCAACGTCGCCGCCGCCGGCCGCTACCTCGAGGCGCTCGAGGCCGAGGGCTCCACGAACATCGCCGGCGCGCTGCGGAGCGCCCTCGGCGAGCGCGCGCTGGAAGGCCCGTCGGGCGGGCGGGTGGCCGCGACGGGGCGGCTCTCGCTCGTGCTCTTCGTGACCGACGGCGAGCCGACGGTGGGCGAGCGCGACCCGGAGGCGCTGGCGACGCTCGCCGCCGACCGCCGCGGCGCGGCGCGCGTCTTCACCTTCGGGCTCGGCGCCGACGTCAACGCGGCGCTGCTCGAACGGGTGGCGCTGGAGGGGCGCGGCACCGCGCACTTCGTGCGTCCCACGGAGTCGGTGGAGCGCGCGGTGTCGGTCGTCGGGAGCCGCCTCACCGCGCCGGTCGCGACCGACGTCACGGTGCGCGCGGAGGGCGAGGGAGGCGAGCCGATCCGGCTCGCGCGCAGCTACCCGTCGGGCGCGCTCGACCTCTTCGCCGGGCAGGACCTCGTGCTCCTCACCCGCTACGCCGGCTCCGGCACGGCGCGCGTGGTGATCGAGGGGCAGGGGCCCGACGGGCCGGTGCGCTGGACGTCGGAGGCGCGCTTCCCGGAGCGCGAGCGCGCGAACGCCTTCGTCGCCCGCCTCTGGGCGACGCAGCGCGTCGGCTGGCTGAGCGCCGAGCGTCGCGCCCACGGCCCGAACCCGGAGCTCGACGCCGAGCTGCGCGAGCTCGGCGAGCGCTACGGGATCCCGACCGAGCTGACGTCGTACTTCGTGCGTGAGCCCGACGTCCTGGCGCGCTCGCGCCCGCAGTCGCGGTCACTCCAGCTCAGCGAGATCGTCGTGACCGGTTCCGGGACCGCGGCGGACGCGGCGGACGCCTCGGTTTCGGCACCGGCACCGGCCGCCTCGCGGCGCGTGGACCCGCACACCGAGCGCTTCGAGTCGGCCAAGCGCGCGGCGGCGCAGCGCGCCGCCACGACGATCGCCGACAGCGACGCGTCGGATCCCGGGGTGGCGGGAGGCGCCGGTCAAGTGCGACGCGCCGGCGCCCGCGTCTTCTCCGAGCGCGGCGGCGTGTGGGTGGACGCGCGCTACCACGAGGGGATGACGGTCGTGCGCGTGAAGCCCTACTCCGCGGCCTGGCTCCGCGTCGCCGAGCTCCTCCCCGACGCCCGCGACGCGCTCGCGGTGAGCGAGCGGGTGATCGTGGCCGGTCGCGACGTCGCGGTGGAAGTGGGGCCGGACGGCGCGGAGTCGCTGTCGGCGCGCGAGGAGGCCGAGCTGGCGCGGCGATGGTAGACGCCGTCGAACGGTCGCCGGCGGCGCGCCGGTCGCCCGGAGCGGGCGGCCGCCCGCTCCGTGCCGCCAGTCGCGAACGCTCGGCGGTCGGCGGCCGCCCGGGCCCGGTGCCCAGTGTCCTACTGGCGGCCGGCGGCTAGCCTCGAGCACCTTTCCTCTCCATGCACGACGTCGATCGCCTCTTCCGCCTCTACCACGTCCCGCTCGTGCGATACCTCACGCGCCGGCTCGGCGACCGCGACTGGGCCGAGGAGGTCGCGCAGGAGACCTTCCTGCGCGCGCTGCGGCAGGAGTCCATCGCCAGCGAGCGGGCGTGGCTGTTCGCCGTGGCCACGAACCTCGTGCGCGACGAGGCGCGGCGCGACGCGCGGCGGCGGCGCCACCTCGAGCTGCTCGTGCAGGAGGAGCGGGCGCGCGAGGAGGAGGAGGTGGACGGCGCCCAGCTCGCCTCGCTCGAGGCGGAGCAGGAGCGGGCGCAGGAGGCGGCGCTGGCGCGGCGGGCGGTGGACACGCTGGCCGAGCGCGACCGCCTGGCGCTGCTGATGCGCGAGGAGGGGCTGGACTACGGCGAGATCGCCGAGGCGCTGGGGCTCTCGGTGGGATCGATCGGCACGACGCTCTCGCGGGCGCGGCGCCGGCTCGCCGAGACGTACGAGGCGCTCCAGCGGCAGGCGGGGCGCGAGAGGAGCGGCAATGCAGCATCCTGAGCACCTGGACGAGGGGACGATTCACGCCTGGCTCGACGGCGCGCTGAGCGCCGCCGAGGCGGATGGCGTCGCGGCGCACGTCGCCGAGTGCGCGCGCTGCGCCGCGGCGGTGGCCGAGGCGCGCGGGCTGATCGCCGCGTCGTCGCGCATCCTCGCGAAGCTCGACGACGTGCCCGGCGGCGTGCTGCCGGCGTCGAGCGCCGCCGAGCCCGCAGCGCCGTCCTCCGTTTCCGACCTGTTCGCGGCCGGCGTGCGCCGCCGCCGCCGGCTCGCGACGTTCGGCGCCGCGGCGGCGGTGCTCTTCATCTCGGTGGGGACGTTCGCCGTCGTGCGAGAGGCCGGCCGCGACGGCGAGCCCGCGCGCGTCCGCTTCGGGCTCGTGCGGGGGCAGGGCGAGCGTGCGACCGCGGGTGAGGCGACACGCGCAGCGACACGCGAGTCGATCCGCGATGCGGCCGCGAGCCGCCCCGCGGCGGCGCCCGCGCCGCAGGCGATCGAGCCTCGTGCGCCGGCGGTCGCCGACTCCGTCGTCGCGCGGGCGCCGCTGCAAGCGCCGAGTCCCGAGGAACGGAGGCCGCGGGCGGCGGTCGCCGACGGTCGCGACGCCGCGTCCCCGCGGCGTCGTGCCGCGAGCGCTCCGGCCCCCTCCGTCGCCGCTGCCATCGGGACGCTGGAGAACGCCGCGCCCGCCGACGTGGCGCCGCGTGCCCCCTCGGCGGAGACCGACGCGGCGCTCGCCCAGAGCGGGGGCGCCGGCGCCGGCGTGGCCCCGCCCGCGGCGCCCGCCGCCGAGCCGGGCGCGGTATTTCGGGGGCGGGAGGACTATTCGGCGCCCGCGCGTAAGGCCGCGGCGCCGCCACCGGCGCCGCGGGGGCGCAGCGTCACCGGCGTCGTCACCGACGCGAGCACCGGCGCGCCGGTGGGGGGCGCCACGGTGTCGGTGCGCGGCGCGGGCCGTGGCGCGCTCACCGACTCGGCGGGCCGCTACGTCATCACCGACGTCGGCGAGGGGGCACGCGTCCTCGACGCGCGCTCCATCGGCTACCGGCCGCGCTCCGCCGACGTCTCCGTGCGCACCGACTCCGCGGCGCGCGCCGACCTCTCCCTGGAGCGTTCGTCGCTCGCGCTGAGTGAGATCGTCGTCACCGGCGCGGGCACCGAGCCGCCTCGCGCGAGTGGGCGTGCGGCGTCGCGGAACGCGCCGGCGCGGCTGGCCGGCTGCTACGCGCTCGAGCTCGGCGAGTGGCGGCCGCCCGTCGTCGCCCAGCAGTTCGCCGTCGGTGGCGCGTTCACGCTACCGGGGCGCGTCGTGCTCGACAGCGCGCGGGTCCCGGCGCCGATGGGCCAGGGCTTCGGCGTGCGCGACGCCTCGGGCGCGGCGGGCGCGAGTCCACGCTCCAACTCGTACTGGATGCCGATCGGCGCCGACTCCGTGCGCATCGTCTGGGGCGACGGTGCGGCGGGCGTGGAGCTCCGCGCGCGCGTCGACCGCCGCGGCCTGCGCGGCACCGCCGCCACCTTCTCCGACGACGAGCGCCGCCCCGTGCAGCGGAGCGACGCGTGGGCGCGGCAGGTCGAGTGCGGGAAGCGGTGAGGAGTCGGACGCGGGCGCCGCGCTGGCGCGTCTCGTGCCTCACCGGGCGGCCTCACCTCCCGGAGGACCCGGATGCCCCAGGCGAACGGTAGACGGCTCGACGCAGGCGACCCCTTCCCACCGATGGAGCTCGCGACCGTGGGCGGGGGGGCGATCGCGCTTCCCGACGCGTTCGGCGCGGGGTGGGGCGTGCTGCTCCTCTACCGCGGCCACTTCTGAGCGTACTGCCGTCAGCAGTTGGCTGACTTCGAGCGCCGGATCGCCGACTTCGCGGCGCGCTCCATCGCGATCGTGGCGGGGTCGAGCGATTCGCTCGAGGACGCCGAGCGCACGCGCGCGCGGCACGCGCTCACCTTTCCCATCGCCTACGGCCTCGACGCCGCCGACGTCGCCGCCACCACCGGCGCCTTCTACGACCCCGAGCGCGGCATCGTCCAGGCGACCGGCTTCATCGTCCGCCCCGACCGCCGCATCGCCGTCGCCGTCTACAGCACGGGCGGCGTCGGTCGGTTGGAAGCGGCGGAGACGATGAAGGTGATCGAGTATCTGAAGGGGAAGGCGGAGAGGGGAAGGGTCGAGGAACTGAAGGGCGGAATGAAAGAGCCTTAAGGGCGGAATGAGAGAGTCTGAAGGGCGGAATGAGGAATGAGGCGTACAGAATGAGGCGTACAGCAGAAGGGCGGAATGAGGCATGAGGATTGAGGCCGGGAGGCTCCCGGTGGCTCGAACCGCCACGCGTGGGGTCCCGGCCTCATTCCTCATGCCTCATTCCGCCATTCGCCTTTCCTTCCGCCCTTCAGGATGTCTCATTCCCCCCACAGGCTCTCTCCTTCAGCACAGCCGCTTCGTCGTCCGCCGCTCCGCGTCGCTGCCGTCGCCGACGATCCGGCCGACCCACGTCCAGTAGCAGGCGCAGCCGCCGTCGCAGCGGCAGGCGGGGTTGGGGATCTGGACGGTGGTGTCGTCCGACTCCGCGAGCTCGGTGAGGTCCCAGCGCGCGCAGTCGGCGCAGACGTCGCCGGCGTCGCTCGCGGCGTTGTAGACTCTGAGCTTCAGGACGGGCACGTCGGGCGCTCCTCGGCGGTCGGGTCGAGAATAGTCGCCTCCCGTCCACCCGTCGCGCCACGGCTGTCCGGGGGCGCTGGCAGCGCGCGCGACGCGGTGACATTTTCGAGGAGGCTCCGCGCCGCCGCTCGCTCCCACCGTCCGTGCCGCCGCCGCGACGCCTTCACGCACGAGGACCCGATGCCGCTCCGTGAGTTCACCGACGCCGACCGCCGGACCTGGCAGGTCTGGGACACCGTGCCGAAGTCGCCCATCGAGGACAGCTACTTCGCGCAGAACGCGCGAATGATACGCAACGCCGCGGCGGAGGAGTACACCGCCCCGGTGCACCTCCCGCGCCGCTTCACCGAGGGGCGCGAGCACGGCTGGCTCACCTTCATGTGCTCCGACGAGAAGCGCCGCCTGAGCCCCATCCCCGAGCGGTGGGAGGCCCTCAGCGACGAGGAGCTCGCGCGGCTGCTCGCGCGCGCGGAGCGCGTGGCGCGGATTACCGGGATCAAGCTCTGAGTGAGGTCGACGAGGGCGGCGGGGACTAGCGGCGACCGACCGGAGCCGAGCTCGCAGGCCGGGGACCGGGGCTCGGGGGCCGCGACGCTCCCGAGGACGGGCCCGGCCGCCGAGCGTCGCGGCCCGACGCCGACGATCGTGACTCACGACCAATCCTCCCCATGACAGACCTACGCTACCCGATCGGCAGGTTCTCCTTCGACGGCGACGTGTCCGACGCCGCGCGCGCCGCCCGGATCGCGGCGATCGAGGCCGCGCCGGCGGCGCTGCGCCAGGCGCTCGCCGGCCTCTCCGAGGCGCAGCTCGAGACGCCGTACCGCCCTGGCGGGTGGACGCTGCGGCAGGTCGCGCACCACGTCCCCGACAGCCACATGAACGCCTACGTGCGCTTCAAGCTCGCGCTCACCGAGGAGACGCCGACAATCAAGCCGTACGAGGAGGCGCGCTGGGCCGAGCTTGGCGACACGCGCGACACGCCGGTCGAGGTCTCGCTCGCCCTGCTCGACGCGCTGCATCGCCGCTGGGTGTCGCTCCTGCGCTCCCTCCGCCCCGCCGACTTCGCGCGCGCCTTCATCCATCCAGCCATGGGCCGCGCCATGACGCTCGACGAGGCCCTGGCGATGTACGTCTGGCACGGGAAGCATCACGTCGCGCACGTGAGGCAGGCGAAGGACTGAGGGGGGGGCGGAGGCCCGAACCGGGAATCTGGGGGGCTGGAGTTGGTAGTCGTCAGTCGGGAGTTGGCAGTCGTCAGTCGTTAGTGGGCAGTTGGCAGTGTCGTGCCAGACACTGCCAACTGCCCACTAACGACTACCAACTGCCAACTATCCACCGCCCACGCCCCCCCGTCTCCCTCGGTGTGCAAATCTCTGCGCCCCGGACGTCTCCCCCTCGACCATTCACCGGGGGAGCCCATGTCCGTCGCCGTCGCTCGGTCCGCTGTCGCAGCCGTCGTCGCGTTGTCCATCCCGTTAGGCAGCCGGAGTGCTGGGAATGAGATTGGTGGTGCGGCGCCAGCCGTGCTCGGCGCGGGCGTCCGGTCCGTAGGCGCCGCGGTCGTCGTCACCGGCACGGTGACCGACGACGGCGGGCGCCCGCTCGATGGGGCGACCGTGTTCGTGGAAGGGGAGGGACGCGGCACCAGCACGCGCGACGGCGGGCGCTACTCGATCGCCCTGCCGGCGGCCACGGCGTCGCGCGGGCGCGAGCTCGCCGTGACCGCGCGCATGATCGGCTACCGTCCCGCGACGCGCCGCGTCGCCGTCGCGGGCGACACCGTGCGCGTCGACTTCGCGCTCGTCGTCTCGCCGCTGATGCTGAGCGAGCTCGTCGTCACCGGCGCGGGGACCGGGTCGCCGCCCGTTCGCGCAGGGCGGGTGGCGAGGAAGACGCGCGCCGCCGCCGCGGCGGCCGCGGGCGTCGTGGCGGCGTGCGCGGCCTGCAGCGGCGGCGCGCCGCCCAGGGCCGCCGGGCTGGCCTGCTGCGCCGCGTCGCCGGCGCCCGCGGTGCAGTACGTGGACGCGGCCAGTGCGGCATCGGGCGCGGCCGGCCGCGCCGACACGACGGCGGCCCTCCGTCGGGCGCACGAGCCGTTCAACACCGAGAGCTACGACCGGATCTACGAGAATCCGTGGCTCGCGCCGCGCGCCACGCCGCTCTCCACCTTCTCGATCGACGTCGACCGCGCATCATATGGCAACGTCCGCCGCTTCATCGACGGCGAGGGGCGCCTTCCTCCGGCCGACGCGGTGCGCATCGAGGAGCTGATCAACTACTTCCCCTACGACTACGGCGCGCCGGACGGCGACGCGCCCTTCTCGGTGGCCGCCGACGTCGCGCCAGCGCCATGGAACCGGGAGCACCGCCTGGTGCGGATCGGGCTCCAGGGCAGGAAGGTGGACGCCGCGGCCCTGCCGCCGTCGAATCTCGTCTTCCTGATCGACGTCTCGGGGTCGATGCAGTCGCCCGACAAGCTGCCGCTCGTGAAGCAGGCGCTGCGCCTGCTCGTCGACCAGCTCCGCGAGCAGGACCGCGTGGCGATCGTCGTCTACGCGGGGAGCGCGGGGCTCGTCCTCCCGCCGACGCCGGGCAGCGACAAGACGCGCATCATGGCGGCGATCGACGCGCTCGAGGCGGGGGGCTCGACGGCGGGCGGCGCGGGGATCCGACTCGCGTACGACGTCGCGCGCGCCAGCCGCCGGGAGCGCGGCAACAACCGCGTGATCCTCGCGACCGACGGCGACTTCAACGTCGGCGTATCGAGCGACGCGGAGCTGACCCGCCTCGTCGAGCAGCGGCGCGAGGAGGGCACCTTCCTCACGGTCCTGGGCTTCGGCACCGGGAACCTGAAGGACTCGCGGATGGAGAAGCTCGCCGACCAGGGGAACGGCAACTACGCCTACGTCGACGACATCCTCGAGGCGCGCAAGGTGCTCGTGCACGAGATGGGGGGCACGCTGCTCACGATCGCCAAGGACGTGAAGCTGCAGGTGGAGTTCAACCCGGCGCGCGTCGAGGCGTACCGCCTCATCGGCTACGAGAACCGCCTCCTCCGCGACCAGGACTTCAACGACGACGCGAAGGACGCGGGCGACCTCGGCGCCGGCCACTCGGTGACGGCGCTCTACGAGGTGGTGCCGGTGGGATCCCGGAGCCCGGTCGCCGTGCGCGGCGTCGACCGGCTCCGCTACCAGCGTCCCGCCGCGACCGCCACGCCGCCGGGCGGGTCGGAGCTGCTCTACGTGAAGCTCCGCTACAAGGAGCCGGACGGCGCGCGGAGCCGCCTCCTGCAGCAGGGAGTGGTGGACCGCGGCGCGCCGGCGGACGACGACCTGACCTTCGCCGCCGCGGTCGCCGAGCTCGGGCTCGTGCTGCGCGGCTCCGAGTACCGGGGCTCGGCCACGATCGAGGACGCCATCGCCCTCGCCGAGCGCTCCCGCGGCCGCGACCCGGGGGGCTACCGCGCCGACTTCGTGCGACTCGCGCGAAAGGCTCAGGCGCTGCGGGCGGGAGAGGTCGTGGCGGCGGGGAAGAGGTGATCTCGGGGGAGTGAACGGCGCGGTAGGCAGTCGTCAGTTGGCAGTTCTCAGTTGTCAGTAGTTGGCAGTTCTCAGCTGTCAGTAGCCGCAAGACACCGCCAACTGAGAACTGCCAACTGCTCTGCCTTCCCCGACTACTGCCTACCGCGCCGTTCACCCCCCTCTCTATCGTCTTCCGATCCCCCGCAGTCCCCGCCGCACCCACTCCGCGAGCTCGGGGTCGTCGGCGACGCGGTCGCCGGGAACGACGACCCAGGTGCTCATCGGACTCTCGCGGCCGGGCGCGAACGGGGTGACGCCCGGCTCGGCGAGCGCGGCCGCGTACTCGTCGGGCGCCGTCTTCACGATGACGTCGTCGCCGGCGACGATGACGAAGGTCGAGCTGCCCGCGAGAAAGCCGCGCCCGCCGAAGACGTTCTTCTGTCGGACCGCGCGCTCGCCGAGCGAGCGGAGGGCGTCGTCGAGGCGGGCGACGAGGCCGGTGTCGTAGGCCATCGGAGTGGGGGCTGGGGTGGCCACCAAGAAAGCACCCGAGGCCGGCCGACCGGAAGCCCCACCCGCCTCTCCCGCCGCGCCGTCAGCGGCCGCCGCCCGGGCCCGCCCCGGCGCTCCCGCCCGCCGACGTGCCGCGGTCGCGGTCCGTCCGCGCGCCGCCGGCGCCACCGCCCGCGCCGCCCGTCG
>JBJMNL010000353.1:0-11722 GCA_045804285.1 Gemmatimonadaceae bacterium | reverse complement strand
GGCGCGCCGTTCTCGACGAAGGGCTCGGTGGTGTGGGAGGTCGAGGAGGTGCAAGGGCGGAATGAGGCATGAGGCATGAGGGCCGGGACGCCACGAGAGGCGATGCTGGCCACTGATAGCGTCCCGGCCCTCATGCCTCATGCCTCATTCCGCCCTTGCACCTCCTCGACCTCCCACACCACCGAGCCCTTCGTCGAGAACGGCGCGCCATGCTCCGCCAGCGCCTCTCGCAGCGCGAGGCCGAGCGCCTTGAACGCGGCCTCGACAACGTGGTGCCGGTCGCGTCCACGGAGGACGCGGACGTGGAGCGTCGCCTTCGCATTGTCACTGAACGAGCGCATCCAGTGGTCGTAGAGCCGGCTCGGCAGCGGCCCGCGGTAGTACGGGCGTCCGCCGAGATCGACCGCGACGTGGACGAGGGCGTCGTCCATCGGGATCGTGCGCTCGCCGTAGCGCGCCGCCGTCGCCGGCTGATGCGCCGCGAGCGCCGTGCCGACCGCGATCGCGACGTCCTCGATCGTGTGGTGGGCCAGGTCCCCACGCGCCCGCACCGCGAGGTCGAGCCCCGAGTAGCGCGCGAGGGTCACGAGCATGTGGTCGAGAAAGGGCAGCCCCGTATCGGCCGCGCCGACGCCGGTGCCGGTCCTGAGCTCGACGCGAATCTGGGTCTCTCTGGTCTCGCGGGTGACGATGGTCATCGATGGCGGGGTCCTCGATCGGGATAGCGGGCGAAGTCGAGCGAGGGGCGGGATGGGGCATGAAGCAGAAGGGCGGAATGAGGCATGTGGAATGAGGCCGGGACCCCACGCGTGGCTAAGATGGCCACCCGTAGCCTCCCAGCCTCATCCCTCATTCCGCTCCTTCAATTCCGCCCTTCTGCTTCATGCCTCATTCCGCCTTTCGCAGCTTCATTCTCCGAACTCCTCCGCCACCTGCCTGACGTCCATCACCCCCGTGTAGAGCGCCATCCCGACGATCGCCGCGGCGACGCCGCGGTCGGCGAGGGCGCGGAGGTCCTCGATCGTCGTCACGCCCCCCGAGGCGTAGACGGGGAAGGCGCACGACTCGGCGACGTCCTCCATCAGTGGGAGGTCGGTGCCCTGGAGCTGCCCCTCGCGGTGCACGGCGGTGACCATGACGCCGGCGAGGGGGAGCGCGTTGAGCTCCTCGACGACGTCGAGGACGTTGCGCGGCAGGGTGCGCTCCCAGCCGCGGGTCACCACGCGGCGGTCGCGCACGTCGGCGGCGACGACGATCTCGCCCGGGAATCGGTGCGTCATCTCGTCGAGCCAGTCCGCGTCCTCGAGGGCGCGCGTGCCGACGACGACGCGGCGCGCGCCGTCGCCCAGCAGCCGCTCGATCGCGTCCTCGTCGCGCACGCCGCCGCCCGCCTGCACGTCGAGCGCGTCGCCGAAGGTGGCGGCCGAGAACTCGCGGATCACCTCGCGCACGACGCCGGCGTTCGAGCCGCGCCCGGTCGCAGCGTCGAGATCCACCACGTGCAGGTGGCGGAACCCCTGGTCGGCCCACGACTGAGCGACGCGCGCCGGATCGCCGAGGCGCACCCGCTCCTCCTCGAAGGAGCCGCCGACGAGCTGGACGCAGTGGCCGGCGCGGAGGTCGATGGCTGGGAGGACGATCATGGCGCTTCGCTCCGGGGTGCGGGACGTGGGACGGGAGATTCGGGGCGCGCGAATCCGGTGCCGGCGCGTTCGGCGGCGGCGCTACCTTCCCGGTGGGGGGGCCCCCCCAGGTCACACGCCTCCTCCACCCACGCTCTCACGAACGCGACGCCCGCCGTCGAGCTCTTCTCGGGGTGGAACTGCACGCCGACCGTGTTGCCGGCGCGGACGGCGGCGACGAAGCGGTCGCCCTCGTGCGTCGCCCAGGCCAGAGCGGCGCCCGCTGCGCCGGGCGCGAGGCGGCAGACGTAGCTGTTGGCGAAATAGACGACGTCGAGCGGGGCGCGGCGGAAGAGCGGCTCGCCGGCCGCCACGCCCTCGAGCTGGTTCCAGCCGATCTGCGGCACGCGCCGTGCGCGGAGCCGCGTGACGGCGCCCGGGACGACCCCGAGGCCGGCCCCGGGCCCCTCCTGGCTCTCGCTGAAGAGGAGCTGCATGCCGAGACAGATGCCGAGGCAGGGGAGTCCGCCGGCGAGGGCGTCGCGCACGCGCTCGCGCGCCGGCGCGAGCCGCCCGGCCGCCTGCGAGAAGGCGCCGACGCCGGGCAGGACGAGCGCGTCGGCGCCGGCCACGGCGCGCGCCGGGTCGGTCTCGGCGCGCACCGCGACGCCCGCCGCCTCGAGCGCCTTGGCGAGCGAGTGCAGGTTCCCCGCCCCGTAGTCGAAGATCGTCACCCGCAGCGGTCGCCTCATGCGAGCCCCACGCGTTCGATGGCGTCCAGCGCCTCCGCCATCGTCCCCCACGGCCCGATGCCGACGCGCAGCGCGTCGCCGACGACCGGAAGGCCGGTGAGGAGGCGCACCGCGATGCCCGCCTGCGCCATGCGGCGGGCGATCTCGGACGCGCGCTCGGTCCGGATCATGACGAAGTTCGCCGCCGACGGCAGCACACAGAGCCCCAGCCGTCGCAGCTCCGCGGCGAAGCGGTCGCGGTTCTCTCGCGCGAGTCGCGCGTGCCGACGCACCCAGGGAAGATCCTCGGTCAGCGCCGCCGCCACCGCGCGCTCCGCCACGGCGCTCACGGTGTAGGGCCCGCGCGCCTTCTCCACCTCGCGCACGAGCGCCGCGCTCCCTGCCCCGTAGCCGAAGCGCAGGCCGGCGAGCCCGAACGCCTTCGACATCGTACGCGTGACGAGCACGCGCCCCCACCCCGGCGCCCGCGCGACGAACGCCTCGTCGGCGAACTCGGCGTACGCCTCGTCGAGGATCACGAAGCCGGGCGCGCCCGCGACGACCTCGAGGATCGCCTCGCGCGACGCGACCGTGCCGGTCGGGTTGTTCGGCGAGCAGAGATAGATGATGCGCGCCCCGGTCGCCAGCAGCGCCGCGGCATCCACGTCCCAGCTGCCGGCGCGCAGCGGCACCGCGATCGGCTCGACGCCGCTCATCCGCGCGAAGGTCGGGATCATCGAGAACGACGGCGCCGGGTGCGCGATCGCGTCGCCCGGCTCGGCCAGCGCGCGGATCGCCGAGTCGATGACGTCGTCCGACCCGCACCCGGTGACGATCTCATCCGGCGCGACCCCGGCGTAGCCGGCGACGAGCGCCTTGATGCCGTGCGAGTAGAGCGCCGGGTAGCGCGACAGCGCCGCGTCCGGGCTCGCCGCCACCGCGTGCCGCGCGGCGGGAGGTGGGCCCCAGAGGTTCGTATTGTCGCTCAGGTCGATCGCGCAGCGCTCCACTCCCGGGGAGTAGAGGGGGACGGCGCGATAGGACTCTCTGAACGGGAGATCGCGAGCGGTCGGGGGCATGGCGCGCGTGGACGCTGGGGGCATGACTCGGTCAGGTACCCGGGATGAGCGGGCCGCGAGGCCCGGCGTGACTCATTCGAACGCTCTCGCGGCCGCCGCGTGCCCCGGCAGCCCCTCCGCGTCGGCGAACACAGCGACGTCCGTCGCCATCCCCCGCGCCGCGGACCGGCTCACGCGTTGATACGTGGTCCAGCGCACGAAGTCGAGCGACGACAGGCCGGAGTAGGAGCGGGCGAGGCCGCCGGTCGGGAGGACGTGGTTGGCGCCGGTCATGTAGTCGCCGAAGACGACCGAGCTCGACTCGCCCACGAACACCGTCCCGGCGTTGCGCAGCCGCTCGAGCAGCGGCCCCTGTATCGGCTCGTTCACCGCGAGCAGGACGTGCTCGGCAGCGTAGCGGTTGGCGAACGCCGCCCCCTCGTCGTACGTCTGCGCGACGAGCAGGCCCCCCTGACCGGCGAGCGCCTCGCGCACGATCGCCTGCCGCGGGTGCGCGGGGAGGAGGTCGCCGACGACCGCCGCCACCTGCTCGGCGACTTCACCGCCGACCGCGACGGCGACGACCCCGGCGCGCGGGTCGTGCTCGGCCTGGGCGAGCAGCTCGCGCGCGACCGCCGCCGGGTCGGCGGTGAAGTCGCAGACGACGAGCAGCTCGCTCGGGCCGGCCGGCGAGTCGATGGCGACGACGCCCGCGAGCTGGCGCTTCGCCTCGGCCACGTAGGCGTTGCCCGGACCGACCACCCGGTCGACCCGCGGCACCGTCGCCGTGCCATGGGCCATCGCCGCGATGGCGCCGGCCCCGCCTAACGCGAAGACGCGGTCCGCGTCGGCCAGCTCGGCGGCGGCGAGGACGACCGGCGACGGGAGCCCCGTGTCGCCGCACGGCGGCGAGCAGACGACCACCGTCCCCACGCCGGCGACGCGCGCCGGCACGGCACCCATGAGGACGCTGCTCGGATAGGCGGCGCGTCCGCCCGGCGCGTAGACGCCGACGACGGCGAGGGGGTCGGCGCGCCGGCCGACGACGACGCCCGGCTCCGTCTCCACCTCGACCGGCGCCGGCAGGAAGGCGCGATGCGCGGCGGCGACGTTGCGCGCCGCGCGCTCCATCGCCCCCCGCAGCGCCGGATCGAGCGCGGCGAGCGCCTCGCGCCACCGGTCGCGCGGCACGTCGAACGCCGCCGCGCTCGCGAACGTCACCCCGTCGTACTCGCGCGCCATCGCGAGGAGCGCCGCGTCCCCCTCCCGCCGCACGCGTGCGACGATCGCCGCCACGCGCGTTCGCACCGCGTCGTCGCCCGACGTCGATCGGTCGAAGAGCGCGGCGCGCTCCTCCGCCCCGAGGTCCTCGACCGCGCCCGTGAAGCGGAAGATCCCGCGCCCCGCCGACGGCGGCGCGGTCGCGTCGTCGGGCTCGGTGTGGAGGGTGCCGTCGAACTGGGCTTTGGCTCGCATGGAAGGCGCGATGCGTGGGATGAGTGGATCCTGACTGAGCGACGAGCCGCGGGGCACGGATGCGGGATGCGGCGTTTGGATGCTCGCGGGCGCCGGGCTCGCGGTACGTTCCCGGTGGGGGGGGCCCCCGCGCCCACCCGCCCGCCGACGCCCAGCGCCCGCCCGCGTCCCTCCCCTCAGGGCATCAGCCGCTCGATCCTGGTCACGAGAATGCCCTCGCCGCCGAGCGCCTTGAGCTGCGTGATCGTCCGGTAGATCGCGTTGGCCGGGACGACGGCGTGGACGGCCACGAGGGTGCCGGCGCCCGGCGCGCCGCCGTTCAGGATGTCGATCACCGTCGGGCCGTTCAGTCCCGGCAGCACCTCCTTCACGCGGTCGAGCGCGGCGCGGGGGACGTTGGCCATCAGGTAGCGCTTGCCGCGGGCGCGCAGCACCGAGGCCAGCGCCGCGACCAGCTCGTCGAGGGCGCGGCGCTTCTCGCCCCCGCTCATCGCCGCGACGCCACGCGCCGTGACGAGCCGCGCGCTCGACTCGAGCACCGTCGACAGCTCGCGCAGCCCGTTCACCTTGAGCGTCGAGCCGGTGGAGGTGATGTCGGCGACGACGTCGGCGATGCCGAGGTGCGGGGCGACCTCCACCGCGCCGGAGACGGGGACGATCTCCACCGCGCGGCCGGTGCGCTCGAAGAAGCGCCGCGTCACGCGCGGGAAGACCGTCGCCACGCGGGCGCCGGGCGCGAGGTCGTCGAGCGCCTCGATGCCGCTGTCGTCCTTCGCCGCGACCACGATCCGACAGCGGCCGAACTCGAGGTCGAGCAGGACGTCGAGCTCGCGCTCGGCCTCGCACACCAGGTCCCACCCGGTGACGCCCGCGTCGGCGGCGCCGTCGGCCACGAACTCGGGGATGTCCTGCGCGCGGACGAAGATCGCCGCGAACTCGCCGCCGAGCGACGCGGTGAGCGCCCGGTCGCCGCTCGCGCGGACCTCGAGCCCGGCGTCGGCGAACAGCTCGCGCGTGTCGTCGGCGAGGCGGCCTTTGTTGGGGAGGGCGATCTTCAACATCCAGGGACAGGGACCAGGGACGGAAAGCAAAAAGCCCGTCCTGCGAGGGACGGGCCGAGTGCGCGGTGCGGGCCGGGAAGCCGGTGGGCTCCTGCTATCCGAGCACGCGTGCGACGCCCCGACCCGACGGGCCGTGACGATGCGCGTGATGATGGATGGAGCTCCGGCTGGGCTGACGCATGATGAGCGGAAGGTACCGGGGCGTCTGGTGGGCCGTCAAGCGAAGGCCGGGCCGCTGGAGGGCACGGTCGCCGTCGCCCGCTCTCCCGTGCCGCGCGAGTGGTGCGGACGACGGGCACGGGCCACCGAAAGCGGTCCGGGCGCGGAGGACCGCCGGCGGCGGTGGCGATGTGGTCCGCCGCGTGCAATGGAGCCGACACCCCGGACCATCCCATCGCCCCGCGCCAGTTGCGTCGGCACCTCATGTGAATAAATTCACAATGCGCGCGGTCTAGGCGAGAAGTCCATTCACTGCAGTATTTCGTACGGCACTGGAGGCCCTGAAATGCGGTTTTACGGTGTGGCGCTCGCTGCGAGCGCGATCTTCCTCGGCGCTTGCGGCGGCAAGGACAACAAGGCGGCTGACACGACGGCGGCCGCGGCTCCCGCGGCGGGCGCGACGACCGATACGGCTGCCGCGGCGGGCGCTGCCACGGCGACGCCTGCGGCCGGCGGCACGGCTGCCATGGCGCCGATCACGGGCAAGACCATCGAGGTGAAGATGGTCGGCGACGAGAAGGGCTACCGCTTCGAGCCCGCCGACATCACGGTCAAGGCCGGCGACGGCATCAAGTTCATCAACGTCTCCGGCGGCCCGCACAACGTGGCCTTCGATCCGGCGACGGTCCCCGCCGCCGCCAAGGCGCAGCTCACGGCGAACATGCCGAACCAGATGGCGGAGCTCTCGGGTCCGCTCCTCGTGCAGCCGAATGAGGCGTACACGGTCTCCTTCGCCGGCGTGCCGGCGGGTCAGTACCCGTACCACTGCACGCCCCACCTCGCGATGGGGATGAAGGGGACCATCACGGTCCAGTAAGCTGGGGCCGATCGAGCCGAAGGAGGGACGGGCACCGGAGCGATCCGGTGCCCGTTCTGCGTTCCGGGTCCGCCATCCGCTGGACCCTTGCCGCCGCTTCCGACTCTCTCGCCGAACGGGGCCCCCCCCGAATTCCAAGCTACGCTCCCGCGCGCCGGCACCGTCACCATTCGGACGCGGCGCGGACGGTAAATGATCGCGGCGGACTCGCGCGCCATCCTTCCTTGCGTCCCACCCCACCCCCCTCGCATCATCCCGCGATGCACGGAACGAGGACGCCGGGCCGGACGGCCCGGAGCGTGGTGATTCGGATGAGGGGCGTGGGGTACCGGCCGTGACGCGCTCGAGCGTCGAGCTTCCCGGGGGCGAGCACACCGGCGCTCCATGGATCGCGTCGCGGACGCGGAACGCGATCCGCCGCTGGCTGCTGGTGCTCTCGACGGGCGCGACGACGTTCGTCGTCGCCCTCGTCGCCCTCGTGCTCGTGCCGCGCCAGGCGAGTCGTTCCGCGCGCATCATGATGCCGGCGGAGGGTGCGCGGCCTGACACCGGCAGGCCCGCGATCGCTCTCGTCCGTGCCCGCCTCGCGTTCGCCGCCGCCGACAGCGCCCTCGCCGCCGCGCGCGACGCCGCGCGACGCGCGCCGGTCGCGGCGTCGCCGGTGGACACCTTCCCCCCCGAGCTCGTCGCCCGGCGCGACTCGCTCACCGTCGCCATCGGCTCGCTCAACCGCCTCCTCGCCCGCGCCGAGAACGCGCCGCTGCCGGCGTCGTACCGCGCCCTCGGCGAGTCGCGCGAGATGCGCTACGTGCCGCGCGTCCGTGCCCTGCTCGACTCGCTGGCCGACATCGAGCGCGAGCGCGAGGCGTTCGGCGCCGTGAACGGCGTGGACCCGATCTTCGTCGCGCTCACCGCCCGTGTGACCGAGGTCGGCAGGGCGATCCAGGACCTCGCGCAGGAGCGCCGGGCCGCCCTCCGCCGCGAGCTCGCGCCCCTCCGCCCCACGCCGCCCCAGCCGCCGCCGGCGATTCCCGCATCCACGGCGGTCAGCACAACCGATAGTCTCCAACGAGACAGCACGGCGTCAGTAAGGCAGCAGATAGCGCCGCTACCCCCGCTCGCTACCATCCCGGACACCGTCGTCCGTGCCGCCCGCGCCGACTCGGCGCGCCGCTCGCTCGCCCGCGCCGAGCAGCAGTTCGCCGAGGCGCAGCGGCGGAACGCGGAGTTCGAGCGACGCGTCGAGCGGGCGCGCGAGCTCGCCAACGTCGCCGCCCCACCCGTCGCCCTCCTCGCCGCGGCGCTCGTCCTCGGCGCGGTCACCGGCTTCATCGTGTCCCTCCTCGTCGAGATGCGGCACCCGCGGGTGGCGGACGTACGCGAGGCCGAGCGTCTCGCCGGGGCGCGCGTCATCGCCACCATCCGCCCGCACCCCCCCACTCCCGAGCGCGGCCGTCGCCGCGCCGATCGGGAGACCTCGCCCCTCATCGACACGGGTGCCGAGGGGTACAGGATGCTCTACCTCCACGTCTCGGCCACCGGCTCGGCGATCCCCCTCATCACCGCCACGGGGGACGACGCGAACATCGTCGCGACGGTGGCCGCCAACCTCGCCGCCGCCTCGGCCTACGAGGCGAGGACCACGCTGCTCGTCGACGCCGACCTCGGCGCCGGCGCGGTGAGCGGGGTGCTGCGACTCCCCCCGGAGCCCGGACTGGCGACGGTGATCAACGAGAGGGCCGACTGGGCCGAGGTCGTGCAGCTGGCGGTCGTCGGCCGCGATCGGACGCTCGACGTCATCCCGAGCGGCGTCTGGGCGACCGGCCGCGTCGTCTCCCCCGAGGCGGCCGAGCGCGTCCGGCGCGACCTGACCCGCGTCGCCTGCCGCTACGACTTCGCCGTCCTCGTGGCCGACGAGGCGCACGCCGAGCGTGGGGCCACGAGCATGGTGCCCGGGCCCGACGTGATCATCGTCGCCCGTGTCGGCTACACGCCGCTCTCCTGGCTGGCGAGCGCCGTCGAGGGGCTCGGTCGCGCCGGCACCCGCGTCCGCGGCGTCGTCCTCTGGGACACCGAGCCCCCCCAGATCCCGACGCGCGACGAGATCGCCGCCACCGTGGGGCGGCGGAGGCGTCGGGGAGCGCTCCCCGCGGAGACGGCGAGCACGTAGCTCCTCGCCCGCACGGTGTCGTCCCGAGCACGCCGCAGGATCGCTCCCCCCTTTCAGCGATCCATCAGCGATCCTTCGACGCCGCGCGCCCCGGCGTGACGGTCCGCCCGACGACGGCCCCCGGTCCGGCGACTCCCTCCCTTCCGGCCGTCACGCGCTCCGTAATCCGTCCACGCGCGGACCCGTCTCGTTCAGCCGCGCCACGCCGTCCGTCATCCAGCAGCGGTCGTACTCGCCCCCGCGCTGCCGGGAGAGGATGAACATGTAGGCGACGCGGGTGCCGTTCGCGGTGACGACGGTGACGCGCTGGCGGGCCTGGTCGCCATCGACGTGCATGGGCCCGCGCTCCACTCGGCGGTGGTTGATCATCGGCCGGTAAACGGAGTTCTTCACCACGTCGGCGAACCGTTCGAGCGGGCCGGTGGCGACGCGGTTGGCCGGCGACGCGAACCGGAACGTCGTCTCGATCCCGAAGTCGGGCGTCGGCGTGTCGTTGTGCTGGAGCGCGTCGAGCTGGATCGTCACGACCTGCTCAGGGGTGAGCGTCGGGCTGGGCCGTGGCCGCCCGAGCGTGGCGCCGATCGAGTCACCCCTTCCCGCCGCCGCCGACGTCGGCGGCACCTGCTGGGCACGCGGCGCGCCGGCCGGGGCGACGAGCGCGGTACCGAGGAGTACTGCCGCGGCGACCAGGCGACGCGGGCGACGCTGGCGACAGCGGTGAGCGGCGGCGATTCGCGACCGGTGGGCGTCCGCCCGGAGGGTCGAGCGCGCGCGGCGCGGCAGGGAGCGGTGCATGGCCGGACGACTCCGCTGAAGGGCCAGGCATGAACAGCGCGAAATGCGGGCCGGAACGGCCCGGGAGCTGGGAGCCGATCCCCGACCGCATCCACCTCCCCAGCTAACTCCCTGACCCGCCGCAAAGTGTCCACCTCGGACGCCGGCTCGTCGTCGCGCACGCGGACGATGCGCGGGACGCGGAGTGCGTAGCCGGCCGTGCGGCGCGCCGAGCGCTGGACGACGTCGAAGGCCACCTCGAGCACGACCTGCGGGCGGACCATGTGGTGGTGCCCGTCGCGACGGGGAGGAGCCGCGTGCGCCACCCGCGCAATGGTAGGCCCCCGACGGCGATGGAATCGCGTTGTCACGCCGGCCCGAGTCCCCTAACCTGCCGCGCCATTCGACGGACGCTCGCCGCCGGCGACGCGGAGTCGGCGCCGCGCGGATGCGACGAGTGGCGATCCCCCCTTCGGTGCGAGCAGCGGCGAACGAGCGCGATCTCGATGGTCGCGCCGCCGCGCGTCGATCGCACCGGCCACCACTCCCGCTGGAGCAGATCTCATGTCCGACGCACCGCACCCTCCCCGCCACACCCGCCACGGGCGGCAACTCGCGTCCCTCCTGATCCTGTCGGTCGCGGCGGCGCTGTACGCGGCCTGCAGCGACGATCCCGTCGCCCCGCGGCCGTCCCGCGCGCCGGCGCCGCACCCCTCCGGCGCCGCCACCACGCCGACACCGGCCGGGCCGGTCACCGGATGCGCGAAGCTCGACGTGCGTCTCACCTCTCCACCCGATGGCGCCTCCGAGCCTATGAGCGTGAGCGTCACCCCCGCGCCGGCCGACGGCTGCGGCGGGCCGCTGCGCCCGGTGCTGGATAGCGCCGCCAGGTTCAACCCGGTGAACGGGACGCTCCGTCTGCCGATCGCGCTGCTGAACGAGAGCGACGTCGTGCTCGGGGCGCCAGCGCGTCTCATCGCGTGGAACGACAGCATCTCCGTGCTTCCGTCGGAGGCGGGGGGCGCAGCCACACCGCGGGCCGTGACGTTGGGGCCCGGCGAGGCGAACGGCGCCGCGCGCGATTCGCTGGTCTGGCGCTACGACGATCAGCTCGCGCCGGAGGACCAACCACAACTGCTGCGCCCCGCGGGACGATCGCGCCGCCGGTGGGTGACCCTGAGGCTGGAGCCCGGCGTCACCGCGTTCCGGATCACGCTTCACGCGACCGCCGCTCGCGCACCCCACGTCACCTTCGCGGCCGGCCGCGGCGTCGTCGCCCAGCCGGCGGGGGACACGGTCGTCCCGCGCGGGACGGAGCTGTCCTACCGCTTCACGGCCGACTCGGGATTCCGGAACGTGCGCGTCACGCTCGACGGCGAGCCCGTCCACGAGATGGGACGCATCGTCGCCGATGCCGACCGCGTGCTGTTCGCCACGGCGGACGTCGCCGTGACACTGGCGCCCGAGGCGCAGCCGCTCTACGACCAGGCCCGCGCGCTCCTGGGCGCGGCCGACCTGGTGGAAGCCTACCAGCGCTACCTCTCGGCCGCGACCGCCTACGCCAGCGCCGGCCCGCAGGCCGCGCAGCAGGTGCGCGACGTGGAGTTCCTCGCGTTCGACCCGATCCGCGATTCCGCGGGCCTGCGCCGGATGGACGAGGCGCTGGCCAATCACGTGTTCTACGTGGGCGACGGCGACGCTGGCAGCCCCGGTGTCGCCGGAATGCGGCGGGCATCCATTCAGGCGGCGGCCCTCGCCGATGACGAAGGGGCGCATCCCGAGCGTACGCTGTTG
>JBJMNL010000352.1:0-6068 GCA_045804285.1 Gemmatimonadaceae bacterium | reverse complement strand
TCGCGTACACGCCACGCTCGCGCGGCGCGGGGGAGATCACGCCGGAGAACTGGTGGCGCGTGCTCCAGCGCCCGGGCGTCGAGGTCGGCCGCGCCGATCCGAACCTCGACCCGAACGGCTACCGCACGCTGCTCACTCTGCAGCTCGCCGAGCGCTTCTACGGTCGACCGGGCCTCGCGGCGCGGCTCCTCGCCGCCTCTCCCCCGCGCAACCTGCGCCCGAAGGAGGCCGACCTGGTCGGGCTGCTGCAGGCGGGTGAGCTCGACTACGTCTGGTCGTACGAGTCGATCGCGCAGGCAGCGGGCCTTCCATACGTCACGTTGCCACCGCGGATCGACCTCGGCGCCGCCGCCGAGTCGGCGTACTACGCCGCGGCGTCCGTACGGGTGCGCGGGCGGACGCCGCGCGATACAGTCCTCTTCCGCGGGCAGCCGATCGTCTACGCCTTCGCGGTGCCGCGCCGCGCGCCACACCCCGCGCTGGCCGAGCAGTTCGCCGCGTTCCTGCTCTCGGATGACGGAAAGGCAGCGCTCCGCGCGGCGCGGCTCGACGCACTCGACCGGCCGGTGCTGGTGGGCGCCGGCGCGCCGCCCGCGGTGGTCCGCCTCGCCGGCGGCGGTGACCCGGCGGGGGTCGCCGGCGCCCGAGGCGCGCGTTGACGGCATCGCCGCCCACCGCGCCCGCGCTCCGCCGCCCGGGCGCGCCTAACGAGATCGGACGACGCGCGGCGACCGCCGGCGCGGCCGCCGCGGCCGGGCTCTTCGTCCTCTTTCTCGCCGTCCCCGTCGTGCAGCTCGTCCTGCTCGCCGGCGGGAGCGGGCTCGGCAAGCTGGCGAGCGACGGGGAGCTCCGCGGCTCGCTCTGGCTCACCTGGGCCGCGGCGACGGGGGCGACGCTGCTCGGGGTCGTGGGCGGGACGCCGCTCGCCTGGGCGCTCGCCCGGCGCCCCTTTCGCGGGCGCGCGCTCGTCTCGGCGCTCCTCGACCTCCCCCTCCTCATTCCGCACCCCGCGGCGGGGATCGCGCTCCTCCTCGCCCTCGGGCGCGACAGCGCCGCCGGCCGCGCGCTCCTCGCGCTCGGGCTGCGCGTGGTCGGCTCGCCGGCGGGCGTCGTCGCCGCCATGCTCTTCGTCTCGGCGCCGCTCTACGTGAGCGCGGCGCGCGAGGCGTTCGCGCGGGTGGACCCGCGCTACGAGGCGGTCGCGCGCACCCTGGGCGACTCCGCCTGGCGCGCCTTCCGCCGCGTCACGCTCCCCCTCGCCTTTCGCGGGCTCGTCGCGGCGGCGGTGGTGATGTGGGCGCGCGCGGTGAGTGAGTTCGGCGCCATCGTGGTCCTCGTCTACAACCCGAAGGTGGCGAGCGTCCTCGAGTACGACCGCTTCACGAGCTATGGCCTGAGTGAGGCGCTGCCGGTCGCCGCCGCGCTCGTGATCCTGTCGCTCATCCCGCTGAGCGTGCTCCGCGCGCTGCGCTACGAGCGCGTTCCGGGGGTCGTCTCGTGAGCGCGCCCCGCGCTACTCGCCCATGATCGAGGTGCGCGACCTCGCCGCGCGGGTGGGAGCATTCGAGCTGCGCGGCGTCTCCTTCGCGGTCCCGTCCGGCGGCTACGGGGTCGTCATCGGCCCCGCGGGCTCGGGGAAGACGACACTGCTGGAGACGATCGCTGGCGTCGTCCCGCAGCGCGGCGGGACGCTCCTGCTCGGTGGGCGCGACGCGACCGCGCTGCCGCCCGAGGTGCGAGACGTGGGGTTCGTCTACCAGCACGGCTACCTCTTCCCGCACCTCTCCGTGGAGGAGAACGTCGCCTACGGCGCCGCGGACTCCCGCGCGGCCGCCGAGGTCGCGCGCCGGCTCGGCGCGGACGCGCTGAGCCGGCGCGACGTGCGCGCGCTGAGCGGGGGGGAGCGGCAGCTCGTCGCCCTGGCGCGCGCCCTTGCGCGCCGCCCGAGGGTGCTGCTGCTCGACGAGCCATTCAGCGCGCTTGACCCGCGCCGCCGCACGCTCGTGCGGCGCGAGGTGCGCGCGATCCATGCCGAGTGGGGGACGACGGTGCTCCAGGTGACGCACGACTTCACGGAGGCCGGCCTGCTGGGCGACGTCGCGGTGCTGCTCGACGCGGGGCGCGTGTTGCAGCACGGCCCGCCGGAGGAGGTCTTCCGCCGTCCGGCGTCGCCCTACGTGGCCGAGTTCCTCGGGGCGGAGAACGTGTTCTCGGGGGAGGCGCGCGTCGCCGAGTCGCTGGAGTCCGAGCCGGACGAGGCGCTCGATCCGGCGCGGCGGGCGCTCGCCGGCCGCTATCGCGCGCTGGAGTTCCGCACGACGGGCGGGCTGTCGATCTACGCCGTCGGCGACGCGGCCGAAGGAGCGGGGTACGCGGTGATTCGCGCCGAGGAGGTCGTGCTGTCGCACGGCGACGACGCACCCGGGTCCCACGGCGTGCCGCCCGGTGCGCGGGCGTCGTCGGCGCGAAACCGGTTTCACGGGCGCGTCGCGGAGGTCGCGACGCTGGGGGCGCTGACCCGCGTGACGGTCGACGTGGAGGGGACGCCGCTCGTCGCGGCGCTCACGACGCGCTCGGCGCAGGAGCTCGGGCTGCGGGAGGGAGGCGAGGTGGAGGCGACGTTCAAGGCGATGGCGGTGCATCTATGTTGAGCACGGTCCACGTGGAGAAGACATCGGTACCCGCGCCGGACGCCGCGTCCGAGGGCGAGCGTCGCCCCGCGCCGACGCGCGCGCTCGGCCACACGCTGGCCGGGGCGGCGGTGTGGGTGGCGGCGGGTCTGTACATGGGCGCGACGCTGACGCGCGGCTGGATCCCGCACGATGATGGCGCGCTCGCCCAGAGCGCCGAGCGAATGCTCCGCGGCGAGCTCCCGCACCGGGACTTCGTGGAGCTCTACACGGGCGGGCTCACCCTGCTGCACGCGCTCGCCTTCCGCGTTCTGGGGACCAGCCTTCTCTCGATGCGACTCGTCCTCTTCGCCTTCTTCCTGGCGTGGGTGCCGGCCGTGTACTACGTGGCGTCGCGACTGGCGCGCCCCGCCGGGGCCGCCCTGATCACCCTGGTCGCCGTCGCGTGGAGCGTCCCGATCTATCCGGCGCCCATGCCGTCGTGGTACAACCTGTTCTTCGCGACCTTCGGACTCGCGGCGCTGCTCCGGCACGTCGAGGACGGACGCCGGCGCTGGCTCTTCGTGGCCGGGCTGTGCGGCGCGGCCTCCTTCCTCGTGAAGGTAAGTGGGCTGTTCTTCATCGCCGGCGCGCTCCTGTTCCTCGTGTTCCGGGAGCAGGCGCTCGTCGCCGCGGCGCGCGGCGGCTCGCCGCCGCGCGCCGGGTGGTACCGCACGCTCGTGGGCGTGCTCCTGGCGTTCTTCGTCGCCCTCCTCTGGGCGCTAGTGCGCCACCGCGCCCGGTCGGCGGAGCTCTTCCACTTCGTCCTGCCCGGCGCGGCGATCGCCGCCGCTGCGCTCTGGCGTACGTGGACGGCGCCGCCGCGGGACGGAGACCGCCAGCGCCTCGTCGCGCTGCTGCGTCTCGTCGTGCCGTTCCTGGGTGGCGTGGCGCTCCCTCTCATCCTCTGGGCGGTGTGGTACGCCGCGGAGCACGCGCTCGGGCCCCTCGTGCGCGGCGTATTCGAGCTGCCGCGGCAGCGCCTCGAGCACGCTCGGCAGCCGATGCTCCCGGTGCTGACGACCGTCTCCGTGCTGCCGCTGGCGTGGATGATCGTTGCCGCGCCGCGGCTCGCCGGCCGCGACCGATGGGTCATCCTCGTAGGCACCGCGTGCGCCGCGGCCGCGGCGCTCGTCGCCAGCACACGCTACCTCGGGCCGTACCAGGTCGTCATGGCGTCGGCGCGAACGATCCTGCCAGTCGTCGCGATCGCCGGTGCCGTGTCCCTCGCGTGGCACCGGGCGCGGCGAGCGGAGACGCCCGGCGGTCGCCTCTTCGAGCAGCGCATGGCGGCCGTGCTGTGCGTGGCCGCGACCTGCGCGCTCGTGCAGTATCCGTTCGCCGCGCCCGTCTACTTCTGCTACGTCGCGCCGCTCGTGCTGTTCGCGGCCTGCGCGGTCGTGGCGGCGAGTCGGCCGCTCCCCCCCGGGTTCGCCGCTGTGGGGCTGGCCTTCTATCTCGCGTTCGCCACGCTGATTCTGCAGCCGTCGGCGATCTATAGCTGGTGGAACCGCTACCGCCCCGTCGCGATGACGGACCGGCTCGATGGACCGCGGGGCGGCGGCCTGCACGTGACGGCACTGCACGGCGCGGAGAACCGCGAGCTGGTCCGGCTCGTCAGCGCGCGCGCCAGGCCGGGCAGCTACATCTTCGCCGCCCCCGACTGCCCGCAGGTGTACTTCATGACCGGCACGCGGAATCCGACCCGCGCGCTCTTCGACTTCTTCGAGGTCCCCGACGGCTACGACATCGGCGTCCTGCGCATGATCGACTCGCTCCGCATCCCGCTCGTGGTGCTGAACGACAGCGCGAAGTTCTCTCGAAAGATCGAGGGACCACTCGCCGACTCGCTCGCGCGCCGCTTTCCGCACGCCGCGCCGGCGGGACGGTTCTTGGTGCGCTGGCGCGACTGAAGACCGCGCCACGGTATCAGCTCACGCGGTCCGCCGCGCTAGCTGTCCAGGAGCCTCCGCCGCCACTCCACCTCCTTCGGGTCCGAGCTCAGCAGTCGCAGCACCAGCGCCCCGTCCGACGTCTGCCCGTTGAGGCGTAGCGGCAGCAGGTTGAAGAACCCGAAGAAGCACGACCACGTCGCGAGATCGCGCACCAGAGCCGACCCGGCGCCGACCACGATCATGAGCGTGGCCAGGATCAGGTTCGCCGCCGGCCCCCCGAGCGCTGACACGGCCAGGCTCTCCCGCGTCGTCTCCCCCCGCGCGATCTCGTGCTCGACGCAGCCCGCGAACCGGATCCAGTGGGCGTTCGCGGTGAGTCGCGCCCCCTCGGCGCGGCGGATCAGCGAGAGCGGGCCGACCGTGATCGAGCGGAATCGCAGGCCGGCGAGCCGCCCGGCGAACGCATGGCCGAGCTCGTGGACGGTGCTGAGCAGGAGCACGAGCAGCGCGGAGAGCAGGAGCTGGCCCCAGTCGTCGGCCGCCCTGCTGAACGGGCCGTAGACGGCGGCGGTCGCCCACCAGCTCCCGATTGCGACGAGCGTCACCCCCACGGGACTCGCCAGCGTCACCGAGCCGGCGGCGCGATCGTCCCGCCCCGCGCGCGGGGCATCACTCCGGGCCATCCCGACTCCCGCGTCCGACCGCTCCCTCGACATCGCACTACCGCTCCGCTGGCTGTTCAACGCGCGAGACTACTCTCCAGTGCCGCCGAGCGGCGGCTGGCTCGCCGGCGTCCACGGAAAGCATGGTCGGTGCCATGGCGCGGCGGACCATCGGCCGTCCGCGCGCGTGGGTCCGCGTCCCACCTCCCGACGGGCCTCCGGGAGCGCGGCTACAGCCGGTCCAGCTCCTCCCTCCCGATCGTGGGCGCCCACGGCAGCAGCTCGTACTGCGCCATCCCCAGCGTCGTGAACGGATCCCCGTCCCGGATGCGGTCCAGCGTCCCCTGGACGTCCTCGTCGGGGACGCGCAGCACGAGCGCCCCGCCGCTGCGCGGGTCGAAGGGGCCGGAAGCGACGAGGAGCCCGCGCTCCTTGAGCGCGCGCAGATAGGCCCGGTGTTCCTCGACCACGGCGAGCACCTCGTCGAGCGGGCGGCGGTAGCGGATGATGGCGAGTGCGTACATGCGCGAAACATACTCTGCCGTCACTGGCGCCGAACCCGCCGGGACGAGTGGGCGGGCAGGGCCGGCAGCCCCGGTGGGCATTAGACTTGAAACGGGCGCGACCGATCGTCCTGGCGACCTCCCACCGACGGCGGAGACTCACATGACCGAGCCGCAATCCTTCGAGTCCGAACAGCGCGACCTCAACCCGCACCGCGAGGAGGAGCGCCGGCACGCGACCGACATCATCGAGGCGCAGCTCCGCCAGCGCGGCATCGAGGTCACCGGCGACGAGTCGAGCGACGACGCCGCCGACCTCCTCTCGGCCGTGGAGCGCTT
>JBJMNL010000351.1:0-12728 GCA_045804285.1 Gemmatimonadaceae bacterium | reverse complement strand
CGCAGGCGGGGTGGTGGGAGATCAAGCTGCCGCTGCTCGGCACGGGCGGCATGCGCATCGGGTCGCTGGTGCTCTGGCAGGACGGGCTGGCGAACGAGACGTCGCTGTCGCACATGCACACGGTCGCCCGCGACCTGCGGCAGGCGGTGCAGGGAAAGCTCGAGGTGTTCTGGCACGGGTCGGACATCTCGCGGACGTACGATCACGTGGTGCCGCTGCCGCCGGAGCCGGCGGTGCGGCGTGCGCGGGAGGCGGCGCTGGTCGCGTCCCGGGCAGGCGAGGGGGCGCGCACTGCTGTCCTCACGCCGGCGCGCGGCGCCGCCTCGCCCCCACCGCGCGTCAATATCTCCTGACGCGCCCCGCCGCCGGCCTCGTGCTGCCGAGGCCGGGGCGTCAGGCTAACTTGGCCTGACCGGCCGGCGCGGGCCCAACGCCGGCCGGGCCCTCGCCCGCGGCTCATTACCCCTCCCTCCTGACGCAATGCCCGGTCGAGTCCACGGACTCGTCTCCGTCGTCATCCCCGCCTTCGACGCCGAACGCTGGATCGGCGCCGCGATCGAGAGCGCCCTCGCGCAGACCCACCCCGACGTCGAGGTGATCGTCGTCGATAACGGGTCGACGGACGGAACGGTCGACGTCGTCGGCCGGATGCCGGGCGTGCGGCTGGTTCGCTGCGCGATCCGCGGGCCGTCGGCGGCGCGCAACGCGGGACTCGACGCGGCGCGGGGGGAATTCGTGCAGTTTCTCGATGCCGACGACCTCCTGGCTCCCGACAAGGTCGAGCGCCAGCTCGCGGCGCTGCGGGCGACGGGAGCGGACATCGCATGGGGCCCGTTCACGCGGTTCGACGACGGCCGCCACGCCAACCCGTTCGCCGAGGGCCGGCTGGTCCGTCCCCGCCTCGACGCGAGCGACCTGGCGGCGAGCCTGATTCGGTCGGACGGCTTCGTGCACCTCGCTGCGGCCCTCTTCCGACGCGGGCCGGCGGTTGACGGTGTCCGCTTCGACGAGTCGTGCCACGTCGTCGAGGACGTCCGCTACCTGATCGCCCTGGCGTTGGGCGGTGCGCGCTTCGTGCAGGTCGACGGGCCGCCCGGCTTCGCGCTCCGCGAGCACGATGGGCCGGCCCGCGCCTCGCGGGTGGACGGCGCGAGCTTCTGGGCGTCGTGCGTGGAGAACGCTGAGCTCGTCCGTCGGGACGGGGCGCACGGGGACTCGCTCACGGCCGCACGGGTGAACGCGATCGTCGGCGTGCTGCTGGGCGCGACGGAGGCGTTCCACGCCGCCCGGGACCCAAGGCTCGCCGCGGTACTCGAGCGGCTCGCACAGCTCGACCCCCGCTTCTCCCGGCGGCTCCGGCTCCCCCATCGCGCCGTGGCACCCCTGCTCGGCTACGTGAACACCCTGTCGCTCGCGCGCGCCGCGCGCCGCGCCCGCGACCTGGTGCTCGGGAGGGCGCGGTGATGCGCCCCCGGCGCTTCTGCCTCGTGACCTCGGCGCACGTGTCGAACAACCCGCGGCTCGTCCGCGAGGCGGACGCACTTCTCGAGGCGGGGCAGGAGGTGCGCGTCGTGTCGGTGGAGATCTCCGCCGAGGCGGCGGAGCGCGACCGGGCGCTCCTCGCGGGGCGTGGTTGGGCGCCGGCGACGGTGCGCGCGCTGCGCTCGGGGGACGGGTCCGCCAGCCGGCGCTGGCTCCGGCGGGCGGTCGAGCAGTGGGCCGCGCGGGCCGTCGCCAGCCACGTGGCGGCGCCGGCGGCGCTCCGCGAGCGCGCCCTCTCGCGCTTCGGGGCGGACCTCGCGGCGCTCGCCGCCGCGCGGCCGGCGGACGTCGTGGTGGCGCACAACCCGCAAGCGCTGCCGGCCGCCGCCCGCGCGGCGCGGCGGCTCGGCGCGCGTCTCGCCTTCGACGTCGAGGACCTGCACACGGCCGACTTCACCGACCCGGCGGCGCACCTCGCTGAGATCGCGCTCATCGGGTGGGCCGAGCGCACGGTGCTGCCGCGCTGCGCGACGCTGACCGCCGCCTCGGCCGGCATCGCCGACGCCGTCGCCGCCCTGTATCAGGTGCCTCGGCCAGCGGTCGTCCTCAACGCCTTTCCGCTCGCCGACCGCGAGCGGCGGCCGACGGTCGCCCGCGAGCGCCGAGGCGACGTCCCCTCGCTCTACTGGTTCTCGCAGACCGTCGGACCGGACCGCGGGCTCGAGGAGGCGGTGCGGGCGCTCGGCCTGCTCGGCGTCCCGGCCGAGCTGCACCTGCGCGGAGCGGCGCCGGCCGCGTACCGCGAGGCACTGACGGCGCTCGCGGCGGCCGTGTGGCCCGCCGGCGCGGTGCGCTTCTGGCCCCCCGCGCCCGCCGACGAGATGGTCGCGCTGGCGGCGGAGCACGACGTCGGTCTGGCGCTCGAGCAGCCGGTGTCGCGCAACCGGCAGATCTGCGTGACGAACAAGATCCTCGCCTACCTCGCCGCCGGCGTCGCCGTGGCGGCCACCGACACCGAGGGGCAGCGGGGGGTGCTGGCCGAGGCGCCGGGCGCCGGCTTCGCGTACGCGCCGGGCGACGTCCGCGCGCTCGCTGAGGGGCTCCGTCCGCTGCTCACCGATCCCGCCGCGCTGCGAGCGGCCAGGCGGAGCGCGCGGCGGGCGGCGGAGGAGCGCTTTTCCTGGGACCGGGAGCGCGACGCGCTGCTCCGCGCCCACGGCGTCCCAGTCGCCGCGCGGCCTGGCACCGCGCAGCACGAGCGGGCACTGCCCGTGGCGCCGCGATGAAGCGCCTCCTCGTCGTCGCACCGGCGTTTCCGCCGCACCCGTCGCCGGCGACGCATCGCGCGCGCCTGCTCGCGCGGCACGCCGGAAAGTTCGGGTGGACGCTGGAGGTGCTGAGCGTGCGGCCGGAGTTCTACGTCGAGCCGCTCGACCGCGACCTTGAGCGGCTCGTGCCGCCCGACGTCCGGATCGAGCGCGCGGGAGCGATCCCGGCGTCGCTGGCGCGCCGGGTGGGGGTGGGGGACATCGGCCTGCGCTCCTACCTGCCGCTCAGGCGCGAGCTGCGGCGCATCTGCCGCGAGCGGCGCCCGGACATGCTCTTCGTGCCCGGACCGCCCTTCTACCCGTTCCTGCTCGCCGCCGCGGCGCACCGCGAGTTAGGTGTGCCCTACGTGCTCGACTTCACCGACCCGTGGGCGTTCCCGCTCCCGGAGTCGCAGCGGCGGCCCTGGAGGAAGGCCTACTGGGCCAACCGCCTCGCCCACTGGCTCGAGCCGCGGGCCGTGCGCGACGCCGCGCACCTGCTCGCCGTCTCCGACGCGACGCACGACGGGGTGCGCGCCCGGCACCCCGAGATTCCCGCGCGCCGGTTCAGCGCCGCCCCCTTCGGTTTCGACGCGGACGACTTCGCGGCGATTCGCGACGCCGGCGCGCCGAACCCGTTCTGGGCCCGGGGCGACGGACGCGTGCACCTGGTGTACGTGGGCGCGGTCGCGTACAGCATGTCCGAGACGGTGCGCGCCTTCCTCGCCGCGGTACGCCTGCTCGGCGAGCGAGACCCAGTCCTGCTCGGCCGGCTGCGGTTACATTTCATCGGCACCTCGTACGACCCGCGGCCCCGGGAGGGGCTCGTCGCGCCGCTGGCGCGCGAGGCCGGCCACGCCGCAGTCGTGTCGGAATCGCCGCAGCGGATCCCGTACGTGGACGCCCTGCGTGTGCTCACCCAGGCGGACGGCGTGCTCGCGCTGGGCAGCACCGACCGCCACTACACAGCGTCCAAGATCTTCAACTGCATACTCGCCGAGCGCCCGCTGCTCACCGTGTTTCACGAGGCCAGCCCCGTCGTCGACTTCGTCCGTGAGGCGGGCGTCGGCGAGCTCGTCACCTACGGCGACGTCGAGCGCGCCGGCCAGCGCGTCGGCGCGATCGCCCACGCCCTGGCGCGGGTCGCGGGCGGTCAGACGGCGCCAGCGCGCGCGAGCGCGCTCGACGGGATGGGGCACTTCTCGGCGGAGGGGATGACGCGGCACGTGCTGGCCGCGTGCGACGCGGCGCTCGCCGAGCGGGCGGCGGGGTCGCGATGAGTGGTCCCGTGCGGCTCGGCGTCGTCGCGACACACCCCATCCAGTATCACGCGCCGCTCTACCGTCGGCTCGCCGCCGACCCGCGGCTGCGCACCACCGTCCTGTTCGCGCATCGGCCCACGCCGGCGGAGCAGGGGGCCGACTTCGGCGTGCAGTTCCAGTGGGACGTGGATCTCACGTCGGGCTTCGACCACGTGTGGCTGCGGAATCAGTCGGCGCGGCCGAGCGTGACCGAGTTCGCCGGCTGCGACACGCCGGAGGTGGGGCGGCTGATCCGCGAGCGACGCTTCGACGTCGTGCTGGTCTCGGGGTGGCACGCCCGCACTTACTGGCAGGCGATGCTCGCCTGCTGGCGCTCCGGCACGCCGGCGCTCGTGCGCGGCGACTCGCAGCTCCCAAGCGGCGCGCCGGCGATGCGGCGGGCGGCGAAGCGCGCCCTGTACCCACTCTTCATCTCCCGTTTCGCCGCCTGCCTGAGCGTGGGGGAGCGCTCGGCCGAGTATTTCCGGCACTTCGGGGCGCGGCGCGTGGTGCCCTCGCCCCACTTCGTGGACAACGACTTCTTCGCGGCGCGCGCCGATCGTGCCAGGGCGGAGCCGGGCGGCGCGCGCGCTGCGCTCGGGTTCCCCGCGGAGGCGCCGGTCGTGCTGTTCGCGGGCAAGCTGCTCGAGCGGAAGCGTCCGCTCGACCTCATCCGCGCCGTCGCCCGCTTCGACGCCGAGCGGCGGCCGCACGTCGCGTTCGCGGGAGAGGGGGCGCTGCGCGAGGCGTGTGCGGCGGAGGCCCGACGGCTCGGCGTCGAGGCGCACTTCCTCGGCTTCCTGAACCAGACCCAGCTCCCGCGCGCCTACGCGGCGGCGGACCTCCTCGTGCTCCCATCGGACGGGCGCGAGACGTGGGGGCTCGTGGTGAACGAGGCGATGGCGTGCGGGGTCCCGGCGGTGGTCTCGACCGCCGTCGGCTGCTACCCCGACATGATCGTGGAGGGGGAGACCGGGCACGGCTTCGCGCTCGGCGACGTCGCCGGCCTCGCCGCCGCGATCGACCGCGTGCTCGGCGAGCGCGCGACCGCGCGACGCATGGGTGACGCGGCAGCGCGCCACGTCGCGGCGCGCTTCACCGTCGATGTCGCCGCCGAGGGGATCGCCGTCGCGGCGTTGGGGGCGGCGGGCGGGCGGGCGGCGATGCGAGGCGCGGCGTGAGCGCGTCCACGCCCGCTGGGGCGGCCGCGGCAACGGCGCTGCGGCCGGCCACGCGGCGCGCGTCGCCTATGCGCCTCTTCGTCCGCGCCGATGCCTGGCCGGCGCTGATCGCCGGCAGCATCGCCGCGGCGCTGCTCTCGGCGCCGCTCTACGTCAACGACTCTCCCTGGCTCGGCGCCGGGGTGGCGCTCTCGGTGTTCGTCGCCTGGCACGCGCTGCGGGCGAGCAGCGCCGTGCCCTGGTTTCCCGGGCTGATCGCCTTCGGGTCGTGCGTCCAGTGGGTGCTCGCGCCCTGGATGATCTACCACTACATGGATCGGCCGCTCGTCAGCGCTATGGCGGTCGAGTCGGCGGACTACTTCTCGTTCGCCGTGCCGGCGACGGTGGCGCTCGTCGCCGGGATGTACTGGCCGATGGCGGGCGGCGGCTGGAGGCGCCAGGTCCGGGGAGGACGTGTGCCGGACGCCGGCGCGGGTGCCGCCCTGCCGGCCAGCCTCCGGGCAACGTGCGAGGCGATGGTGTTCGGCGGCCTGGCGGCGAGGATCCTGCTGTCGCCATTCATGCCAGAGAGTCTACGCTTCGTCGCCCAGCTCCTCGGCCTCCTGTCGTGGGTCGGCGCCTTCGCGCTGCTGCTGATCGGCGCACCGGGCTGGAAGCACCGCGTGCTCGCGGTGCTCGGCGTCGTGGCGCTCTCCAACCTCGCCGACCTGCAGTTCCTCGACCTGCTGACCTGGTGCGTTTGCCTCGCGCTGACCCTGGCCTACCGCTACAAGCCGCGGCCGCGCGTCGTCGTGCCGAGCGCGGCCCTGTTGCTCTCGCTGCTGCTGGCGATCAACGCCTTCAAGGTCGGAAGCCGCGACGACATCAGGCAGATGGGACTCGACGCCAACGAGCGCGCCGCCGTTACCGGTGCCACGATCTATTCGCTCGTGCGCGACCCGGCGCGGATCTTCAGCCCGGAGAACCTCGTCCTCAACGCCAACCGCCTGAACGAGGGGTACATCATCGCCCGCGTCCTGGCCTGGGTTCCGAGCGCCGAGCCGTACGCGCGCGGCGAGACGATCGTCACGGCCCTCCGGTCGGCGCTCGTTCCGCGCTTCCTGGACCCCGATAAGTACGTCGTCGGCGGCGAGACGATCATCCCGCGCTTCACGGGCCTCAGGCTGATCAACGGCACGAGCATGGGGCTCAGCGTGCCGGGCGAGCTCTACGCCAATTTCGGCCGAACGTGGGCGGTGGCGGGGACCTTCCTCTGGGGGCTGCTCCTCGGGATGATCTTCCGCGCGTTCACCCGGCGTGCGCGGTCGAGCGTCGTCTGGTGGGCGTGGACGCCGTACGTGTTCGTCGCCGCCTTCTCGGCGGAGCAGGGCGTCGCCGAGGTGCTCAACACGATCACCAAGTCCGGCATCGTCATGTGGGCGGTGGTGTCGCTCGCGCCGGCGTGGTCGGAGCTGCGACGCCGTGCGCGACGGCCGCGGCCGGCGCCCCAGCCGGCGCCGGGAGCAATGACATGAGCTCCGTCATCGCCCCCGGGCGCGCCACGCCGACGCCAGGCCGCGTCGCCGCACCGGCGATCGGCCTCGCCGCCATCTCTCGCGCGCCCGGCGACGGGGTGGCGCACGTCGCGCGCCTGCTCGAGCGCGCGCTCGGGGAGTTGGCGGGCGCCCCCGCGCTGACCATCGACTTGTCGCCGGGAAGGAGCGGACGCGTGAGCATCGGCGAGCGGGTCCGTTTCGCGGGACGCGTCGTCGCGGCGCAGGTGGGGGGGCGGGTGGAGGGGCTCGTCTTCAGCCATCTCGGGATCGCCCGGGTGCAGCGGCTCGTGCCGCCGCCGGCGCGCCGGCCGTACGCCGTCTTCGTCCACGGCATCGAGGCGTGGGAGCCGGACCTCGGCGCGGGCAAGCTCGCCTCGCTGCGGGCGGCGGCGGCGCGGATCGCCAACTCCCGCTACACCGCGCGCCGCGTGGCGGCCACTCACCCGGACGCCGGCCCGATCGAGTCGTGCCCGCTCGCGCTCCTCCCCGACGCGCCCACCAGGGACGCCGACGTCGACCGCGCGCTCGTGGCGCGCGTCGGGGCGCGCAGCGCGGCGATCGTCGGCCGGATGTCGGTGAGCGAGCGGTACAAGGGGCACGACGAGCTTCTCGAGTGCTGGCCAGCGGTCGCCGAGCGCGTCGGCGACGCCCAACTGGTGATAGTCGGGGGAGGAGACGACGTGGAACGGCTGCGGCGGAAGTCGGTGGAGGTCGGGGTCGGGGAGCGGGTTCTCTTCACGGGGCGCGTGTCGGCGGGGACGCTGCAGGCGATCCTTGCGCGCGTGGCGCTGTTCGCGATGCCGAGCCGCGGCGAGGGGTTCGGCATCGTCTACCTCGAGGCGATGCGCGCCGGGCTCCCCTGCGTCGCCGCGCTCGACGACGCGGCCGGGGAAGTGGTGGCGGACGGGGAGACGGGGCTACTCGTGCGGCAGGCGGACCGCGCCGGGCTTGCCGGCGCTGTGGCGCGGCTGCTCGTCGACCCGCCCCTCGCGCACGCGCTTGGCGAGGCGGGGCGGCGGCGCTACGACGCGCACTTCACCTTCGACCGGTTCCGCGACCGCTTGGGCGAGATCCTCGCCCGCACCATGGAGCCGCGCCTCCGCCCGCTCAAGGGAGCGCGCTGATGTGCGGCATCGTGGGGGCGTTCGGGGTGCGCGACGCGGACGCGGTCGTCGGCCGCATGTCGGGGGCGCTGGCGCACCGGGGTCCCGACGACGCCGGGGTCGAGGTCGTCCGCGACGCGCGCGGCGCGCCGTTGGGCGCGCTCGGGCACCGGCGGCTCGCGATCCTCGACCTCTCGGCGGCGGGGCACCAACCGATGGGGAGCGCGGCTGGGCACCTCCGCATCGTCTTCAATGGCGAGATCTACAACTACCGCGCGCTTCGCGCGGAGCTCGAGCGGGAGGGTGCCCGCTTCCGCAGCGGGAGCGACACCGAGGTGATCCTCGAGGGCTGGGCGCGGCACGGCACCGCGTTCCTGCCGCGCATGCGCGGCATGTATGCGTTCGCGCTCTGGGACGCGCGCGCGCAGGCCGGCCACCTCGTCCGCGACCCGTTCGGGATCAAGCCTCTCTACGCCTCGCTCACCGGCGGTGCCGTACTCTTCGCGAGCGAGCTGCGGGCGCTCGTCGCCTCCGGGCAGGTGAACCCGGCGCTCGACCCGTCGGCGGTTCACGGCTACCTCCGCTGGGGATCGGTGCCGGAGCCGCTGACGATGCTCCGCGACGTGCGCCCGGTGCCCGCCGGCACCGTGGTCCGCTTCGCCGCTGCTGGCGGACGCGTCTCGGTGGCCGAGCCGGAGCCGTTCGCCTCCCCGGTGACGGCGGCGTCGCAACATCCGGTGGAGGACCCCGCCGAGGCGGCGGCGCTCGTGCGCGAGGCACTACGCGACTCCGTGCGCCACCACCTGGTGAGCGACGTGCCGGTGGCGCTGTTCCTGTCGGGAGGCGTGGACTCCTCGGCCGTCGTCGCGCTGGCCGCGGAGCAGGTCGCCGAGCCGCTCGAGACGTTCACCGTAACGTTCGGCGAGGCGGAGTTCAGCGAGGCGGGCCCGGCGGCCGCCGTCGCGCGGCGCTTCGGCACGCGGCACCACGAGATCCCCCTCGCCGGCGGCGACTTCCTGCGCGAGCTGCCGCACGCCTTCGCCGCCATGGACCAGCCGTCGCTCGACGGGCTGAACACATTCACGGTGAGCCGCGCCGTGCGCGAGCACGGGCTCAAGGTCGTGCTCTCCGGGCTCGGTGGCGACGAGCTGTTCGCGGGCTACGCGTCGTTCGCTCGCGCCGCGCGGCTCGCGCCTCATTGGGGCCGCTCGCGCGCGCTGCGGCGGGTGGCCGGCGCGGTGGCCGGCCGCGTCGGGCCGCGGGGCGAGAAGCTGGAGCTGCTGCTGCGCGGTGACGACCCCGCCTGCGCGGCGTACGAGGCGTCGCGCGCGCTCTTCACCGGGGCACTCCTTGGCGCACTCGCGCCGGGCGTGGCGTCCGGCGGTGCCGCTGTGGCCGGACCGCCCGCCGGCCTCTCGCTCCTCCAGCGCGTGTCATGGTTCGAGCTGACGCGCTACATGCGCGACACGCTGCTCCGCGACTCCGACGTATTCTCGATGGCGCACCACCTCGAGCTGCGCGTGCCGTTCGTGGACGCCGGCGTCGCCGCCGCCGCGATGGCGGTCGCCGACGGGCTCAAGCTGGGCGCTGGGGCGGGGAAGCGGGTGCTCGTCGACGCCGTGCGCGACCTCCTGCCGCGCGAGGTGTGGGACAGGCCCAAGCAGGGGTTCCAGCTGCCGTACGACCACTGGCTGCGCGACGAGCTGCGGGGCGAGGTGGCGGCGGTGCTCGACTCGCCGGCGGCGCTGCGGCGGGTCGGTCTGCGGCCGGAGGCCGTGCGCACGGCCTGGCGAGGGTTCCTCGACCGACGTGCCGGTCTCACCTGGAGTCGGGTCTGGGCGCTCTACACCCTGGCGCGGTGGGCCGGCCGGCTCGGGCTGGCGGTGGAGGACGCGGGCTCGCCTCTCGCGGGCGGGATGCTGGAGGCGGCGGGGTGAGAGTGCTGCACGTCATTCCGGCGACGGCCCCGCGCTACGGCGGCCCGAGCGTGGCGCTGCGCGGGATGACGGAGGCGCTCGCCGCGCTCGGCGCCGAGGTGACGGTGGCGGCGACCGACGCCGACGGCCCGCGAGCGCGGCTCGACGTCGCGCTCGACCGCGCGGTGGTGGAGCGCGGCGTGGAGTATCGCTATTTCGCGCGCACGGGGGGCGGGGAGTGGAAGTACTCCTGGCCGCTCACCCGCTGGCTGTGGGCGAGCGCTGGCCGGTTCGACGTCGTCCACGTCCACGCGCTCTTCTCCTACGCGACGATCCCCGGCTGCCGGGCCGCCGAGCGCGCCGGCGTGCCGTTCGTGCTCCGCCCGCTCGGCACGCTGGGCAGCTGGAGCGTGGCTCACCGCCGGTGGAAGAAGCTCCCCTACCTGGCGCTCGTCGAGCGCCACCACCTGGCGCGCGCCGCGGCGATCCACGCGACGTCGGAGGCGGAGCGCGAGGAGGTGGCGGCGCTCGGCTACGGGGCGAAGGCTCGCGTGGTACCGCTCGGCGTCACGGCGCCGGACGGGAGCGGCGCGAGGCGCGGCGTCCGTCCCGACGGCGGGCGGCTCCGCCTCCTGTTCCTCTCGCGGCTGCATCCGAAGAAGGGGCTGCCCCTAGTCTTCGAGGCGCTGGCACTGCTGCCCGCGGAGCGCCGGGCGCGAGTTGAACTCGTTGTCGCCGGCGACGGCGAGGAGGCGTACGCGGCGGAGCTCCGCGCGATCGTCGCCCGGCTCGGCGTCGCCGGCGCGGTGTCGTTCGTCGGCCACGTGGGGGGCGAGACGAAGCGGGCGCTGTACGAGTCGGCCAACGCCTTCGTGCTCCCGTCGAGCCACGAGAACTTCGGGATTGCCGCTGCGGAGGCGCTGGCGGCGGGGCTGCCGGTCGTGCTCTCCGACGCCGTGGCGATCGCCGGCGACGTCGCCGCCGCCGGCGCGGGGCTGGTCGTCCCGCGCGAGGCGGGGGCGATCGCCGCAGCGGTCGCCGCGCTGCTCGACGACCCGGCGCGGCGCCGTGCGATGGGGGAGCGGGCGGCGGCGCTCGCCGCCCAGCGCTACTCGTGGCGGCGGACGGCCAGCGAGCTGCTCGAGCTGTACCACGAGGTGGCCTCGGGTGCGCGCCGAGCGGCGGCGGAGCGCTCAGGCGCCGGGCGGTAGGTCGCCGCGCCGGCAGAGTAGGTCAGCGTATCCGTCGTTCTCCGGCGTGTGCTCGGCGAGCACGCGCGCGAGATCGGCCGGCCGGGGCACGCCGCGGGCATCCAACTCGTAGAGCGCGAACCCAAGGTCACGCAGGAGTTCGAGATAGCGCTCGGCGGAGGCGCCGGCGGCGCGGAGGCCGCGCGGCCAGAGCTCCGTGAGGAGCGTGGCGCCCGGACTGCGCGCGAGCAGCTCGCGCATCCCCAAGATCGCTTCGTACTCCGCGCCCTGGACGTCGATCTTCACGAAGTCCACGGCGGGCAGCTGGGCACCCACGTATTCGTCGACGCTCACCGCGTCGACGTCGACCGACTTGCGTCCCGCGTCCGACTGGTACGTGCGGTGGTCGCCGCGGTTCTCCTCGCTGCGAAAGAGCCGCAGGGGCCCGCTGACACTCCACGCGGCCAGCCGCATGGCGGTCACGTTGCGGTAGCCGTTCTCGGCGATGTTGCGTTCAAGCAACGCGAAGTTGGTGGGGTCCGGCTCGAGCGCGTAGACGCACCCCGCCTCGCCCACCTGCCGGGCGAGTAGGAGCGAGAAGTAGCCGATGTTCGCGCCGACGTCGAGCACGACGTCGCCGGCCCGAACGGCGCGGCGGACGAAGGCGGTGGCCGCCGGCTCGAAGGTCCGGTTCACCGACAGCCGGAGCGAGTCGAGGTCGTCGAGGTGGATCCGGTGGCCATTCACGTCCTCGACCACGTCGAGGCGCGCGGCGTCGTACACCCAGCGCAGGTAAGCCCGCGCCAGCGCATAGTCCCGGGCGGTAAGGCCCGGGACGAGCCGTCGCTTGAGGGCACGAAGGCCGCGCGCGGCTGCGTTGGTTACCTGGCGCATGGCGTCGTTCATGGAGCCTCCTAGAGTGCGCATGCGGGACACGCGGTGCCGGTCGGCCGCGCTGATGCAGAGCGGATTAAGGAATGAGGAAAGGTGGCGGCCGGACCGTCAGGCGCAACTCGAAGGCGAATGCCTCGAATATCCCGCTCGTGAGGCAGGTCACACGGGCAGGCGCGCGGGACGCGCTGGTTGCGAGGCCTGTGTCCAGCGGCACGACACCTGCACTGCAACGACGGGCTCTCCTCGCTGGGTGAGCCGGCTCTGGCCCGCCGCCCGCCCGCTTACGCCGCCGTCGCCGCGTCCGGCGCCCTCGACTAGCTTTCGCTCCGGCCGCCGACGCAGCCCCTCCGATCGACGGGGCGCCCGGTGCGTGGCGCGCGGCCGCCGGCTCATGGAGCGCCGGCGCCGGGGCGGCCGGCGCTGTGCGCGGTCCGCACATCACCCCTGTCCCGAAGCATGTACATCCTGGGCATCAATGCCTTCCACGGCGACGCCTCCGCGGTGCTGCTCCGCGACGGCCGGCTCGTCGCCGCCGTGGAGGAGGAGCGTTTCCGCCGGGTGAAGCACTGGGCGGGCTTTCCCACCGAGGCGATCCGCGGCGTCCTGCGGATGGGCGGGATCACGGGCGCCGACGTCGCCCACGTGGCGATCGGCCGCGACCCGAAGGCGAACCTGCTGAAGAAGGGGATGTTCGCGCTCTCCAAGCGCCCGGACTTCCGGCTCCTCTTCGACCGCGCGAAGAACGCGCACAAGGTGCGGGACATCCGCGAGCCGCTGGCCGACGCGCTCGGCGTCGCCCCCGAGAAGGCGCCGACCGTG
>JBJMNL010000350.1:0-5474 GCA_045804285.1 Gemmatimonadaceae bacterium | reverse complement strand
GCGTCGCTCACGCCGGGCCGGCTCAACGTGATGCGCGTCGGTCGCGGCCGGGTGATCCTCGACTACGCCCACAACGCGGCCGCCGTCGCGGGGCTGATGGACTTCGTGCACCAGCTCGAGGCGCGGCGCCGCATCGGCGTCGTCACAGCGCCGGGCGACCGGCGCGACGAGGACCTGCGCGCCCTCGGCCGCCTCGCCGCGGGTCTCGACCGCGTGATCGTCAAGGAGGACGGGGACCGCCGCGGCCGCGACGAGGGCGCCATCGCGCGTCTCGTGGCCGAGGGGCTCCGCGAGGGCGGACTCGCCGACGACCGGATCGAGGTCATCTACGACGAGCGCGCCGCGATCGACCGCGCCGTCGCCCTGCTCGGCGAGGGCGACGTCGCGGTCGCCCTGCTCGACGACGTGCCCGGGATGCTGGCGCACGTCCGGGCGATGGCGACGGGGGCGGGGCGATGAAAGGCGGAATGCGGAATGAGGAATGAGGGCCGGGACGCCACGACGGCCGGGCGGAGCACGGTGAGCGGGTCACCCTCGGCGCGGCACGACGAGGGTAGCAGGGGCGCGAATGGCCAGCTCGCCCCTCATTCCTCATTCCTCATTCCGCCGTCGGACCTGCCCGATCCCCTCTCCACCCTCCGCATGACCACCCTCCACTCGGCGCGGGGGGCGAACTACTGGTCGAGGCGGCCGGTGACCCGCATGGACCTCGAGGTCGGGGCGTACGACGACGTCTCGTCGGCGCAGGTGCCAGGCTTCACGGACGCGCTGCTGGCGGCGATGCCCGGGCTCGAGGAGCACCGCTGCTCGATCGGCGAGCGCGGCGGCTTCGTCCTCCGCCTGCGCCGCGGCACCTACGCGCCACACATCATCGAGCACGTGGCGCTCGAGCTGCAGACGATGATCGGGCACGACGTGGGCTACGGGCGGACGCGCGGCGGCGACGTGCCGGGCGAGTACACGCTCGTCTTCGAGCACCTCCACGAGGCGGTCGGGCTGCGCGCCGCGGCGCTCGCCCTCGAGACCGTCCAGCGCGCCTTCGCCGGCACGCTCACCACGGTCGAGCACGCGGTCGCGGAGCTCGCGTCGCTGGCCGCGACGCCGGACGTCCCGGCCCTCGGCCAGCGCGTGCTCTGCGGGATCACCGGCGGCGCCTTCCGCGGCGAGACGCGCGACGAGATCACGCGGCTCGGCTGCCGCACGACCGCGAACGGTGAGGCGGAGCTGATCGTCGACGTCGCGCCGTCGTACATCTTCTACCAGGGGCTCCCCTACGCGCATTCCGAGCTCGCTATCGTCCTCGACGCCCGGCCGACCGACGTCCCCGAGCGCTACCGCGACCCGGAGCGCGCGCGGCGTCTCGTCGGCGTGGTGGCGGACGCGGTGCGCGAGGGCGGGGTCGTGATCGCGCCGGCGAAGGAGTGGGAGGTGCAGGACATGGCGCGCGACGCCGGCTGCCGGGTCGCCGTCTTCGCCACCGACGACGACCTCACGGCACGCGACAAGAAGGTCGCGCGCGCGGCCGCGCTGGTGGACGGCGGCCGCATCGTCCTCGAGTGCCGCGGCCGCACCGAGGACGGCGGCGCGCTGCGCGACGACGCGCCCGCGGCGGCCCAGGTCGCCGCCGCGCTGGCGCTGTTCACGATGCGCGAGCTCGGGCTCGGCCCCGGCGCCCCGGTCAGCGCCCTCCCCGCCGCCGACGCGGTCGCCGGTGCCTGACGACCGCGCCCGCGGCGACGGCGCCTCGGGCGACGGCGTCACGCCCACTGCGCACACCGCGCACACCGCGCCCGTCGGCGATCGGCGGCGGCGCGGCAGCACCGACGAGGCGCGCGGCACGCTCGTCCTCATCGGCGGCGGCGCGCGCCCCGAGGGGCGAGCGCTCGGCGCCTTCCTCGACCTCGCCGGCGCCCGCGACGGCGGTCTCGTCGTCGGCCTCACCACCGCCTCGGGCGACCCGCGCGGCTCGGCCAACGCCTGGCGGCGCGACTTCGCGGTGGCGGGCGCGACGAACGTCGTCATGCCGGTCGTCGCCCGGCGGGAGGAAGCCCGGGACCCGCGCCTGGCGGCCCTCGTGCGCGAGGCGCGCGGCATTTTCCTCGGCGGCGGCGACCAGATCAAGCTGATCGCCACGCTCGGCGGCACGGCCGTCGGCGACGCGATCCGCGACGCCTTCCTCGACGGCGCGACCGTCTGCGGCACATCGGCGGGCGCGGCCGCCCTCACCAAGACGACGCTCGCCAACGGCGAGGTGGACGCGGCGGGAGCGCTCGTCGAGATGTACATCGGGCCGGGCCTGGGCCTGCTCGGCTACCACACGATGATCGACACGCACTTCGCCGAGCGCCGCCGCCTCCACCGCCTCTTCGTCGCCATCGCCGGCTACCCGGAGCTGATGGGGCTCGGCATCGACGAGGACACGGCCCTCGTCGTCCGCGGGCACGTCGGCGAGGTCACCGGCCGCGGCGGCGTCACCTTCGTTGACGGCCGTACCGTCGAGTACGACAACGCCGGCGAGGTGCGGGCGCGCGGCGACCACCTCACCCTGAGCTACCTCCGCGTCGGCATCGTGGGCGCGGGGCACGCCCTGAACCTCCGGGAGCGCGAGCTGGAGGAGGTGGTGCGGCGGCGGGGCGAGCCGGCCACGGCGCGGATCGCGCCATAGGGGACCGGGGGCCGGGCGCCGGGCGTCCACGCCCCCCTTCCCCCGAGCCGCCGCGCCGCGGCCGCGGGCCGTCCCCTATCCCCCCTCCTCCACGAGCTCCTCCTCCACCTCGTCCGCCGGCCGGCTCGTCGCCGTGCGTGTCGCGAGGTCGAACTCGTCGCCCATGCTGAGCTGGAAGAGGCGGACGCCGAAGACGGAGAGCACCCGGTCGGGGTCCTCCTCGGCGAGGTTCGAGTAGGTGACGTCGGCGCCGTCGGCGACGCAGACGGCGCCCGAGCCGAGGACGCGGAAGCGGCCGTCGGGCTCGCAGACGATCGCCGTGTCCTCGTCGATCCCGATGCCGAGGATGCGCGGGTTCTGCGCGACGGCGGCGAGCAGGCGGCCGATGCGGCCACGCTCGGCGAAGTGCTGGTCGATGATGACGCCCTGAATGAGGCCGAAGCCCGGCGCCATGCGGAGCGACGACCGCACCTTCGGCGACTCCGTGCCGTTCCCCGAGACGAGCATCGTCTCGCAGACCACGCTCGCGCCGGCCGAGGTGCCGGCGATCGTGCCACCCCGCAGGTAGATCTCGCGGACCCGCTCGTAGATCGGCGTGTCGCCCAGCTGGCTGGTGAGCTTGAGCTGGTCGCCGCCGGTGAAGAAGACCGCGGTCGCCTCGTCGAGGGCGCGGAGCTTGCGCTCGGACTTCGCCTCCTGGCGGCTCTCGACGTCGAGGCGCGCAACGTGCTTGACGCCGAGGCCACGGAAGAGCGGCTCGTACTCGCCGTACACCTCGTCGGGCACCTGGCTGGCCGCGGTCATCACGACCAGCTTCCCCGAGCCCACGCGCTCGGCGAGGTGGCGGAGGATCAGCTTGTCCCCCGTCCTGTCCTCGTGGCCGCCGATGATGAGCAGCACCCCCTTCGCCCTCGCGCTCTGGTCGCTGCGTCCGGACCGGACCGGCGCCGTCACGATGTGCAGCACCCGCCCCGCCGCCGCGGCGCCGCCGCGGCGCGCCTTCCGGTTCGATCTGCCACCCGATCTGCCGTTCGAGCCGTTGTTGGAATTTTCCTTGCTCGTCATTGGCTTCCGTCGTGCGCCGTGGGCCGTGGGCCGTGGGCGCACCGCTGCTGGTGGAATCACTCGCCCGCCCTCCCGATGTTCACTCTTCGTGCCGGCGCCGCCGTTTCGGATCGCGATGGGAGCCCCGTCCGGCGGACGGAGGGTCGCGCGGGTGCCAGGTGCGCGAATCAGTTGACTCCCAATGAACTGCGGCCTCGGCAGTCGGAGCCGCCCGTCCGGGCGGAGCACTGGACGGGCCGACGATTTGCCCGTATCGATTGAGTGGCTACGGCCCGGGCGCGCCCCAGGGCGGGGCCCACGATCACCCGTCTACCACGCGACCTATGAGCATCCGAGAGGCGTTCGACGACTTCGCGACGCTGCTGGCGAAGCGCCGCGCGAGCACGCGGGAGAGCGTCCGGGCGCTGGAGGACGCGCGGTCCATCTCCGACGGCGACGCCACCGACAAGGGACGGCTGTTGGAGCAAGCGTCGGCGCTGGTGCAGGTCGTCCTGCGCGACCTCGACGTCGCCGAGGAGGAGATGGTCGTCCAGAACGAGGCGCTGTTCGACGCCCAGGTCGAGATGGCGGAGGCGGGCGCGCGCTTCAAGCGCATGTTCGACCTCGCCCCGGCCTGCTTCCTGGTGAGCGACCCGCTCGGCAAGATCCTCGACGCCAACGAGGCCAGCGCCGCCCTCTTCAACCGCGACCGCAACTACCTGATCGGCAAGCCGATCGCCGCCTTCATCGACCCCGACGACCGTCGCGCCTTCCGCACCGCGCTCGAGCGCACGCGCGCCAGCACGTCGGTGGAGGAGTGGCCGGTGGCCATCCTGTTGACGCGCCACCACGCGGTCGAGGTGCTCGTCGCGGTCCGCGCCGTGCGGGACCACCACGGCAAGGTGGAGTCGCTCTACTGGATACTGCGCGACGAGTCCGCGCGTCGGTCCGACGACCTGCTGTGAACACGGCGGCGCACTGCGGTGTACACCACCGCGACAGGCACCGTCGCGCCTCCCGCCCGCGCGAACCACGCCCCAGGGTACGGTGACGCACCCAGCGCGTCGCGCGTCTCTATCCCGATCGCCGCACCCTCCCTCCACCCTGCCACCCGTCCGGGGCTCCACGCGATCCGACCATGAACCCACGTGACCCTCGGGCCGCGGCCCGCGCGCGCGGGACCGCCCCGGAGAGCGCCGCCCCGGCGGACGACCTGAATCGGGTCCTCGACTCGATCCGCGCCATCGTCCGCACGCTGCGCGTCTCGGGCCGCGCGTCGGAGCAGGTGCTGGGCGTCAACGGCGCGCAGCTCTTCGTCCTCCAGCGGCTGGCCGAGACGCCCGCGCACTCGCTCGCCGAGCTGGCCGCCCGCACGCACACCGACCCGAGCTCCGTGTCGGTCGTCGTCAGCCGCCTCGTCGAGCGCGACCTCGTCACCCGTGAGGTCTCGGCCGACGACGGCCGCCGGGTCACGATCGCGCTCACCGCGGCGGGACGCGGCGTGGTGCGGCGCGCCCCGCGTGCGGCGCAGACGCAGCTCATCGAGGCCGCCTCGGAGCTGCCGCCGAAGCAGCTCCGCGCGCTCGCCCGCGGCCTCGCCGACCTCGTGGCGCGGATGGCCGAGTCGCCGGCGAACGGCGCCGCCGCTACCCAGCGCTCGAGCGGCCCCTCGCGCAGCGGCTCCCGCCCTCGACCGCGGACCAAGACGGCTCGTCGTTGAGACGGGCACCGCCGCCGTCCGCACCGCGGAGCGGCGGCCGAGCCG
>JBJMNL010000349.1:0-11715 GCA_045804285.1 Gemmatimonadaceae bacterium | reverse complement strand
TCGCGCGTCACGCCGGAGAACGTTCCCGCCCAATCGAGCTTCTGGCGGCCGAGGTCGTGCTCGCCGGCGAGCTGCGACGAGTAGACGCTGCGCTGCACGTAGTCGAGGCGCTGCACGTCCACCGTGGCGCTCGAGCGCTCGAGCGACCCCGTCTCGACGCGCGCCTCGTTGTCCGCCGTGCGGTTGTACGTGTTGTTGAGCGACAGCCGCGTCCGCGTCCCGACGAGGGTGCTCAGGTTGAGCAGCCCGCCCCACAGCGTCGTGTTGCGGTCGGTGCGCCCCACGAAGCGGTCCTTCACGACCGGCGGCGCGTCCGGCGCGCTGCCGGGCCGCGCGAGCGCGCGCACCTGGTCGCCGTTCGACTCCTGCCCGTACGAGTAGGTGCCCGAGAGCAGGTAGCCCACGCGGTGGCCGGCAACCGGGTCGTTGCCGCCGACCGAGAGACCGAGCGAGCCGTTCGGCGTCCCGGAGCGGGTCCCGGCGCGCCACACGTTGCGGAACGAGTTGATGAGCGCGTTCTGCTGGCTCCGCGAGACGCCCGACTGGAAGTTGCCCGCGGCGGCGACGTTCCGCGGCAGGTCGCGCGCGCTGCCGGCCAGGGCGAACGCCTCGCCGCCCACGCCCGGCGCGAAGAAGGCGTCCTTGCCCGCGATGTTGTCGTTGAAGCCGACCGACGACGAGAAGGTCACCTGCCGCCGGGCCGGGAACTCGCGCGTCCGGATGTCCACCGAGGCGCCGCTGAAGTCGCCCTGCTGGTCCGGCGTGAACGTCTTCGACGTCGTCACCGACTGGAGGAGCCCGGACGGGAACAGGTCGAGGGGCACGACCTTTCTCTCGGGCTCGGGGCTCGGCAGGCGCGTGCCGTTGAGCGAGGCGGTGGTGTAGCGCTCGCCGAGTCCGCGCACGAAGACGTAGCGGCCGCCCTGCACCGTGACGCCGCTGACGCGCTGCACGGCCTGCGCGGCGTCGGCGTCCGGGCTGCGCCGGATCTGCTCGGCGGTCACCGAGTTGACGATCTGCGTCGCCCGGCGCTGCTGGTCGAGCGCCGCGCTCACCGAGCCGCGTTCGGCGGCCGCGGTGACCACCTGCGCGGTGAGCTTCACCGCGGCGCTGCCGAGCGAGACGTCCTGCTCGAGCGTGGCGCCCGGCTGGAGCATCAGCCCGGTGACGCTCTTGGGCGCGTAGCCGATGCGGCGCGCCTGGATGGTGACGGTGCCGGCGGGCACGTTGGCGAGCGTGAAGCGGCCGTCCACGCCCGACATCGTGCCGAGGGTGGTTCCGACCACCTGCACGCCGACGTCGGAGAGGCCGGCGCCGCTGGAGGCGTCGACCACGCGGCCGACGATGCGCCCCGTCGGCTGCTGGGCGCCGGCCGCGGCGGCGGTGAGGGCCGTGAGGACGGCGAGGAGGAACGGGGCAATGCCACGGGCGCGCGCGGAGGGGCGCGGGTGCGGTCTGGCCCAGCGGGCTGGCGAGATCATGAGCGTCTCTGGGTCGAGGTCATACGGCGCCGCGAGTTCGCGGGAGCGCTCGCGTCCGGGCGCCGGCGACGTCGCGCTGGCCCGGTCGCTCCGCTCAGCGTATCACTCTGCGAAGAGCCCGTCTCGGGAACCGCACGGATTCGCAACGAACGCGTCACGACGCCCGCCCGCCCCGTTAGGTGGGCCGGTCCCGATCACGCCGTGCCCGCACGTGCCCGGGGCGGTCGGGGCGGTCGGGGCGGCCGCGGCCTCGCCCGCGGAGGCGTGGCCGCGGGCCGGCGCGTCGCGGGCGGGAGCTCGATCCGCGTCCGGCGGTCGCGCCCCGCCCGCCGCCACCGCGCGAGGAGCATCGCCACGACCTGGACGGGCGTCGGGTTGGGGAGCGCGGCGCCGCGGAGGTCCACCCGCAGGTCGCTCACTCCGGGCGGAAGACGGTCGCAGCTGCGGAGCGCCCTCAGCGCTCCGGCGACCGAGAGGGGACCAGAGACGTACAGCGTCGCCGCGCGCGCGTGCGCCTCGAGGTGGAAGTGCAGGTCGTCGCCGGGCACGACGCGCGCGCCGCCGCGGCTGTCCTGGCTGTCGATCGTGCTGCTCTGCATGCTCTCTCCGGTTGTCGTGCCGGAAAGAGTAGGGGCGGCGCGTGGCGGGCGGGCTACCGCGCGGTCACGAGGGGGTAACGCCCGCCGGGGCGTCGGGGAAGAACGCGGCGACGCTCGTGCCGCGCCCCGGTACGCTCTCGGCGCGCACGCGTCCGCCGTGCGCCTCGGCGAGGTGTCGCACGATCGCCAGCCCGAGCCCGGTGCCTCCCTCGCCGCGCGACCGCGACGCGTCGGCGCGGTAGAACCGCTCGAAGATCCGCGGCAGGTGCTCCGGCGCGATGCCGACGCCCGTGTCGCGCACGCCCAGCCAGACGCCGCCGTCGGCGCGCTCGGTGAACACCGTGACGCGCCCCGCCGGCGTGTGGCGCACGGCGTTCTGGACGAGGTTCGCGAGCACCTGCCGCGCCGCCGTCGGGTCGGCGACCACGCTGTCCGCGTCGGCGCCGATCGCCGTCTCGAGCGCGATCCCCTTCGCGCGGGCGGCGTCGCGGCAGGGGGCGAGCGCCTCGGCGGCCACGGCGCTCGCGTCCACCACCGCCGGGTTCGGGCGCCACCCCCCGGACTCGATGCGCGACAGGTCGAGCAGGTCGTCGACGATGCGCTGCATGCGCGCCGTGTTCGCGCGGATCGTGCGCACGAAGTGGCGCCGCTGCGCCGCCGGCATGTCGTCGTCCTCCTCGAGCGTCTCGGCGAATCCGCTGACCACCGTCAGCGGCGTGCGCAGCTCGTGCGACACGTTGGCCACGAAGTCGCGCCGCACCGCCTCGAGCCGGCGCGTCGACGTGAGGTCGAAGAGGGCGACCACCGCCCCTCCTCCGGCGAGCGGGCGGGCGGTGAGCAGCACCGTCCTCGCGTCGAGCGTCACCTCCACCGGCTCGGTGGCGTGGCCCCGCTGCGCGGCGGCGAGCGCCTCGCGCAGGACGCGCTCGCGGGGGAGGAAGTCGGCGGGGAAGGGGGCCGGGGCACGCACGTTGAGCAGCTGGCGTCCGACCTCGTTGATGCGCACCACCCGCTGCCGCGCGTCGACGGCGATCGCGCCCTCGTTGAGCGAGTCGAAGAGCGCGCTGAGCAGCGACTCCTCGGCCTGGAGGGCGCTCAGGCGGCTGCCGAGCTGCTCGGCCAGCCGGTAGAGGGCGCTGGCGAGGTCGCCGACCTCGCCGGGCGCGGAGAGCGCCGGCCGGCGCGTGAGGTCGCCGGCGGCGAGCGCCTGCGCCACGTCGCGGAGCTCGACGATCGGGCGCGACACGGAGCGCGCGAAGAGGACGGAGAGCAGCGTCGCCGCGACCAGCGCCGCGAAGCCCGCCGCGTACACGTCGGTGCGGGCGCGGGCGAAGATCGCCTCCATCGAGGCCGTGGTGCGCGAGACGCGCGCGACGCCGAGCGGCGCGCGGACGGCGACGTACATCTCGGCGTCCCCGGCGGACGGGCTGACGCGCACCGCGGAGCCCGTGCCGGCGCGCCGCGCCGCCACGATCTCCGGCCGCTCGGCGTGGTTCGCGAGCCGGGCGAGCGCCGGTCCGTCGAACTCCGAGTCGCCGAGCACGCGCCCGCTGGAGTCGACGAGCGTGACGCGGTGCCCCAGCGCGGCGCCGGCGGCGTTCGCCAGCGCGTCCGGATCGACGCCCGGCGTCCACTGGCTGGCGACCAGCCGCGCCTCGCGCGCCAGCTCGTCGGTGCTCTCCTCGGTCAGTCGCGCGTGAAGCCGCCGGTCGATGACGACCATGACGACCAGCACGAGGACGGTGACGACGAGCAGGGAGCCGAGGAGGAGGCGCTGCGCGAGCTTCATGCGCTCCGCGACTGCCCCGCCTTCAATCGATATCCGAAGCCGCGCACCGTCTCGATCATGTCGCCCGCCGGCCCGAGCTTCGAGCGAAGCCGCTGGATGTGCATGTCGACCGTGCGCGTCTGGATGTCGGGGGCGGCCTCCCAGACCGTCTCCAGGAGGTGGCCGCGCGCCTGCACCCGGCCGCGCCGCTCCGCGAGCGTGAGGAGGAGCTTGAACTCGGTGGGCGTCAGCTCGATCTCGCTGTCGTCCACCGTCACCCGGTGCCCCGCGCGGTCGATGCGCAGGGCGCCGAGCTGCACGAAGTCCGCGCCGCCCGTGGTGCCCGCCGCCGCCACGCGCCGCAGGATCGCTCCCACCCGCAGCACCAGCTCCTGCGGGCTGAACGGCTTCGTCAGGTAGTCGTCGGCGCCGAGGGAGAGGCCGCGGATCCGGTCGGGCTCGTCCTTGCGCGCGGTGAGCAGGAGCACCGCCGTCTCGCGCGTCCCGTCGTCGGCGCGGAGCTGCTCGAGCACGTCGAAGCCCGACATCCCGGGGAGCATGAGGTCGAGCACGAGCAGCGCCGGCCGCTCGTGGCGCGCGACCGCGAGGGCGTCGGCCCCGTTGGCCGCGGTGGAGACGCGGTAGCCCGACTTGGCGAGGTGATAGGCGACGAGGGCGACGATGTCCGGCTCGTCGTCGACCACGAGGATGCGCTCGTGCGACGCGTTCGCGGCGGCCTGCGGCTGGGGGGTCATGCGCGCTGGGTGAGCAGTCGTCGCTGGATCTTGGCGATGATCATTTCGATGGCGACGGCGTTGTGGCCGCCCCGGGGGACGATGACGTCCGCGTAGCGCTTGCTCGGCTCGACGAACTGCAGGTGCATGGGTTGGACGGTGGACATGTACTGCTCCAGCACCTCGTCGAGCGGCCGCCCGCGCCTGGTCATGTCGCGCCGGATCCGGCGGACGAGGCGAATGTCGGCGTCGGTGTCCACGAAGACCTTCACGTCGCAGAGGTCGCGGATCCGCTCGTCCACGAAGAGCAGGATCCCGTCGATCACGATGACGTCGGCGGGCTGGACGCGCTCCGTGACCTCCCGCCGCACGTGCGCCACGAAGTCGTACACCGGCTTCTCGACCGCCTCCCCCGACACGAGGCGCGCGAGGTGGCACGCCAGCAGCTCGAGGTCGAACGCGTCGGGGTGGTCCCAGTTCACGCGCCGCCGCTCCTCCATCGGCAGGTGCGCGAAGTTCCGGTAGTACGCGTCCATGTCGATGAACGCCACCGACGCGCCGACCAGCGCCTCCGCCACCTTCCGCGCCACCGTCGATTTGCCGGAGCCGGAGCCGCCCGCGATGCCGATGATGAGCGGCTTCACGAGCCGGCCGCCGCGCGCCGGCCGCGGGGCGCGCCGCCGGGAACACGTTGCGAACCCACGGGACAAAAGAGAAGCTGACGGGCTGTCACAGTCTCGTATCAAGCGGTGAGTCGGGCGCGCGCGACGCGCGGCGCGTCGCTGGTCCGGGGCGGCGCCGGGTCGAGTGGCCGGGGCCGACTGAAGGTTGGTCCCCACGCCGGGGTGCGTCAACGTCGCCGGTCCGCCTGGGCGCTCACTCCCTCCCCCCTGGCGGCCCCGCTACCTTTTGTCCATGCATCGCCCGACCCTCGCGCTCTCCGCGACCCTCGCCGCCGTGCTCGCCGCCGCGTGCGCGCGCTCCCAGCGCGCCCCGGCGCCCTCCACCCCGCCGAGCCCGCCGCCCGCCCCGGCGGCCTCGGCCGCCGCCCCGGCGCCCGCCTGCTCCACCGCGGACCTGGTCGTCGCCGCCACCACCGACGTCCACGGACGGCTGCGGAGCTGGGACTACTACGCCGACGCGCCGGAGCCGGTGCGCGGGCTGACCCGCGCCGCCACGGTCGTCGACTCGGTGCGCGCGGCGAATCCCGGTCGCGTGCTGCTCGTGGACGCCGGCGACCTGTTGCAGGGGAACCCGCTCGCCTACGTCGCCGCCCGCGTCAGCCGCGACACCCTGAGCCCGATCGTCGCGGCGATGAACGCGATGCGCTACGACGCGGCGGCGATCGGCAACCACGAGTACAACTACGGCGTCGCGCTGCTCGAGCGCGCGGTCGGGCAGGCGACCTTCCCCTTCCTCTCGGCGAACACCTACCGCGTCTCCGGGGGGCGCGCCTTCCCCGCCTTCCGCATCGTCGAGCGCGCGGGCGTGAAGGTGGGCATCGTCGCCGCGACGACCCCCGGCGTTTCGGTCTGGGACCGCGACAACGTCGCCGGCCGGCTCGAGTTCCGCGACATCCTCCCGGAGGTGCGGCAGGGGGTGGCCGACGCGCGGGCAGCGGGCGCCGAGGTGGTCGTCGTCGTCCTCCATTCGGGGCTCGACGAGCCCTCGAGCTACGACACGGTCGGCACGGGAGTGCCGAGCGAGAACGTCTCGGCGCGCGTCGCGCGCGAGGTCCCCGGGATCGACCTGATCGTCTTCGGTCACTCGCACAAGGAGCTCGTGAACCGCGCCATCGGCTCGACGATGCTCCTCCAGCCCAGGAACTGGGCGACGAGCGTCGGCGTCGCCCACCTCGCGGTCGCCGGCTGCGCCGGCGCGCGTCGCGTGGACCTCGCGGCGAGCCGCGCCGCGCTCGTCCCCGCCGCCGGCCACGGCGAGAGCCCGGCGGTGCTCGCGGCCACGGAGCGCGTGCACCGCGAGACGGTGGACTACGCGACGACGCCCATCGGCGCGACGCCGGTCGCGTGGCGCGGCGACTCGGCGCGCGTCGCCGACACCCCGCTCATCGACTTCGTGCTCGAGGTGGAGCGCAAGGCCGCCGGCGCCGACCTCGCCTCCACCGCCGCCTTCTCCCTCGACGCCGCGCTCGACGCCGGGCCGGTCACCGTCGCCGAGCTCGCGCGGCTCTACCCGTACGACAACACGCTGCGCGCCGTGCGGATCTCGGGGAAGCAGCTCAAGGACTACCTCGAGCACAGCTCGCGCTACTACCGCACCTACGCGCCGGGCGACACGACGCCGATCGTCGACCCCGAGGTGCCGGGCTACAATTTCGACATCGTGGCCGGCGCGGACTACGTGCTCGACCTCTCGCGCCCCATCGGGGCGCGCGTCACGAAGCTGACGGTCAGGGGGCGCCCCGTCGCGCCGGCCGACTCGTTCACGCTCGCCCTCAACAATTACCGGCAGACCGGCGGGGGCGGCTTCGCCATGCTCCGCGGCGCCCGCGTGGTGTACGACCGCCAGCAGGAGATCCGCCAGCTCCTGATCGACGAGGTCAGGCGCCGGAAGACGATCCGCCCGACGGACTACTTCCGCCGCAACTGGCGCCTCGAGCCGCCGGCGGCGGTGGCGAAGGCGTACGCGCCGCCGGTGCGGCGTCCGGCGGCGACGTCGGCGCGAGCGCCCTCCGGAGCGTCGGCGGCCGTCTCGGCGCCGGCGGCGGCCGGGGGGCCCCCCCCACCGGGAAGTTCGCCCACCGCCGCGTCGGTCGCCGCACCGGAATCGCGCCCGCCGGCGCCCGATCCCGCCACGCCGCCGCGCCCCGGCGCCACCCGCCTCCGGATCGTCGCCACGAACGACTTCCACGGCGCCCTCGAGGCCCGCCCCGACGCCGGCACCGGCGCCATGCGGGGGGGCGCCGCCGCGATGGCCGCCGCGATCGAGCAGGCCGCGCGCGACTGCGGCCCGGGGTGCCAGACGCTGCTCGTCGACGGCGGCGACATGTTCCAGGGGACGCCGGCGTCCAACCTCGCCTTCGGGCGCCCGGTCGTGGAGCTCTACGACACGCTCGGCTACGCGGCCGCCGCGCTCGGCAACCACGAGTTCGACTGGGGGCAGGACACGCTGCGCGCGCGAATGCGCGACGCCCGCTTCGCGATCCTCGGCGCGAACGTCCGCTACGCCGACGGGCGCGACGTCGAATGGGTGAGGAACGACACCATCGTCCGCCGAGGGCCGCTGCGCGTCGGGATCGTCGGCGTCGCCATGGTCGCCACGGCGGCGAACACGCTCCCCGCGAACGTCGCCGGCCTGCGCTTCGACGACCCCGTGCCGATCGTCGACTCGATCTCCCGCGCGCTCCGGGCGCGGGGCGCCGACGCCGTCGTCCTCCTCGCGCACGAGGGAGCGTACTGCGACCGCGGCGGGGCCACGGGGTGCAAGGGCGAGATCATGGACATCGCGCGCCGGCTCACCCAGCCGGTCGACGCCATCGTCAGCGGCCACACCCACTCCCTCATCGACGTGGCCGTTCGCGGAATCCCCGTCGTTCAGGCGCGCACGGGCGGCCGGGCGGTGGCGGTGCTCGACCTCGACATCGTCCCGCGCGGGACGGGGGCGGGTCTCGCGCCGGCCGACGGCGCCGGGGAGCGGCGCGCCGAGGTGCGCGACGTGCTCGCGGCGGAGTTGCCCCCCGAGCCGCGCGCGGAGGCCATCGTCCGCCGCGCCGTGGCGGCCGTCGCGCCTCGCGTCGGAGCCGCGGTGGGCACGATCGCCGAGGCCATGCCCAAGGGGGGCGACGACGGCTCGCAGTACCCGCTCGGCAACTTCATCGCCGACGCGCACCGGTGGGCGGGGAAGGGCGACATCGCCATCATGAACAACGGCGGCATCCGCGCCGGCCTGCGCGCCGGTCCGGCGACGTATGGCACCCTGTACGAGGTCGCCCCCTTCGGCAACGTCCTCTACCGGATCACCGCGACGGGCGCCGCCGTCCGCTCCTTCCTCGAGCATCGCCTGCAGGGAGAGAAGGTGAGCGACCACCTGAGCGGGATCGCGGTCGTCTACGACCCCGCCCGCCCCGCCGGCGCGCGGATCGTGTCGGCGACGCTCGCCGACGGGCGCCCGCTCAGCGACCGCGCCACCTACCGCGTCGTCATGAACGACTTCATCGCCACGGGCAAGGACGGTCTGGAGCTCGCTCGCGCCGCCCTGTCGTCCGAGAACACCGGCGTCGTCGACCTCGACGCGCTCATCGGCTACATCCGCTCGCGTCGCGGCCCCGTCACCGCGCCCGCCGGGAAGCGAATCGAGGCTGTGGGCACCGCGCGCTCCACGCGCGCCGCGCGATGAGCGGCGTGCCCCCCACGGAGTCCGGTCCGCCGGACGGAGCGCGCCCGGTCCGCGTCTACGTGAACTCGGCACCCGTCGACGTACCCGCGGGCGCGACGGCGCTCGACGCCGTGCGCCGCCACGACGCCGCCCTCGCCGACCGGATCGCGGCCGGCGAGCGTCTCATCACCGACAGCCGCGGGCTCCCGACGCCCGCCGGGTCCACCGTCCACGGCGGCGCGATCTTCCGCGTCGTCGCGGCGCGGCCGGCGCCCGGCGAGTCCGGCGACACCGGTTCCGGCGACACCGAGGCGGCGGGCGAGTGACCCGCGCCGCCCACACACCCCGACCGATCTCCATGCCGGCCATAGACCGCGAGCTGCTGCGCCGCCTCCCCAAGGCGGAGCTCCACTGCCACCTCGACGGCTCCGTCCGTCCCGGGACGCTCCTCGAGCTCGGCGCCGAATACGGCGTCGCGATGCCGCGCGGCGACGTGAAGGCGTTGCGCGACTACATGCTCGTGCGCGACGCCCGCAACCTCGAGCAGTACCTCGAGCGCTTCGCGGTCACGCTCTCCGTCATGCAGACGGAGGCCGCGCTCGAGCGCATCGCCTACGAGCTCGCCATCGACGCGGCCGAGGACGGCGTGCGCTACATCGAGGTGCGCTACGCGCCCGTGCTCAACGTGCGCGGCGGGCTCGACCTCGGCGCCGCGGTCGAGGCGCCGCTGCGCGGGCTCGCGCGCGCCGAGCGTGAGCGCGGCGTCGTCGGCCGCGTCATCGTCTCCGGCATCCGCAGCATGGCGCCCGAGGTCTCGCTCGAGCTCGCGAGGCTCGCCGTCGCCTACCGCAAGCGCGGCGTCGTCGGGTTCGACCTCGCCGGCGGCGAGATCGGGAACCCGGCGTCGGCGCACGCGGCGGCCTTCTTCCACGCCCGCTCCCACGACCTCGCCTGTACCTGCCACGCGGGCGAGGGAGACGGCGCCGACTCGGTGCGCCAGGCGGTGCACGTCTGCGCCGTCCACCGGCTCGGCCACGCCACCCGCCTCATCGAGGACGAGTCGCTCACCGACTACGTGAACGACCGCCGCATCGCGCTCGAGATCTGCCTCACGAGCAACGTGCAGACGCGCGTCGCGCGCTCGTACGAGGCGCATCCCTTCCGCGCCTACTTCGACCGGGGGCTCAACGTCGTCCTGAACACCGACAACCGGCTCATGAGCGGCGTCACGCTCACCGACGAGTACGCGCACGCGGCCCGCCACCTCGACTTCACCCTCGACGAGCTGTGCACCGTGGCGCTCAACGGCTTCGAGAGCGCCTTCCTGCCGTACGAGGAGCGGCGCGCGATGATCGCCCAGGTGCGCGAGGAGATGGCGGCCCTCCGCGCCCCCGACACTTTCGACGCCGCGGGGGTCGCCACCGGATGAGCGCGTCGCCGACCATCCCGGCCGCCGTCGCGCCGCGGCGCTCGGCGGGGTCGCCCCACGGCGCCGAGGCCGCCGCACGCGCCGCGGACGTCGTCCGCGACCGGATGGGTGCCGCCCCGAGCCCGGTCGCAGCGATCGTCCTCGGCTCCGGTCTCGGCGGCCTCGCGGCGCGCATCGAGGGAGCGACGCGCGTTCCCTTCGCCGACGTCCCCGGCTTCCCGGCGGCGACCGTCGTCGGGCACGCCGGCGCGCTCATCGCCGGCCGGCTCGCCGGCCGGCAGGTCGTCGCCCTCGCCGGCCGCTTCCACATGTACGAGGGGCACGGCCCCTCGCTCGCCGGATTCCCCGTGCGCCTCCTCCACGCGCTCGGCGCCCGCACGCTCGTCGTCTCGAACGCCGCGGGCGGCATCCGCCGCTCGATGCGACCCGGCGACCTCATGCGCATCGACGACCACATCAACCTGATGTGGCGGAGCCCACTCGCGGGCCCGCTCGAGCCGGGTGACGAGCGCTTCCCCGACATGTCGTCGCCGTACGACCGCGCCCTCGGCGCGCTGCTCCACGACGCCGCGCGCGAGGCTCGCGTCCCGCTGCACGACGGCGTCTACGCCGGCCTGCTCGGCCCCACGTACGAGACGCCGGCCGAGGTGCGCATGCTCGAGCGCCTGGGAGCCGACGCCGTCGGCATGTCCACGGTGCCCGAGGTGATCGTCGCGCGCGCACTCGGCATGCGGGTCGCCGGCGTCAGCTGCATCACGAACCTCGCCTGCGGCATCTCGCCAACCAGGCTCGACCACGCCGAGGTGATCGAGACGACGACGCGCGTGGCGCGGCAGTTCGAGGCGCTCGTCGAGGGACTCGTCGCGCGGCTCTGAGCGCCGCGCGAGCGTGAGGTGATGCGCGCCCGCGGCCGGCGCCGCGAGCCGCGGGCGACTTCGACCCTCCGCTACGCCACCGCCTCACCGGCGGCACCGGGGGCGTCGCGGAGCAGGCTCGCCCGGCCCGACCCGCTCTCCGTTGAAGGGTACGGAGCGCCTACTCGCCGGACGGGGTGGCCGCGCCCGCGAAATGGTTCAACGGTCCGTGCCCCGCGCCGAGCCCCGGCGCGGTGCGGATCGCCTCGTGCACGTAGTCGAGCGCGCACCGCACGGCGTCGCGAAGCGGCCGCCCCGCCGCGAGCTGCGCCGTCACCGCCGCCGACAACGTGCATCCCGTGCCGTGCGTGCTCCGCGTCTCGATCCGCGCGTGGCGGAACTCGTGGAGGTCGCCGTCGAACAGCACGTCCACCGTCTCGCGCCCGGGGAGGTGGCCGCCCTTCACGAGCGCCGCCCGCGCGCCCCCCCGCTCGACGAGCGCGCGCGCCGCGCGC
>JBJMNL010000348.1:0-4690 GCA_045804285.1 Gemmatimonadaceae bacterium | reverse complement strand
CTTCACCTCGATCCCGGCGCCCGTGCCAGTCGGCGCGAGCCGGCCGGGGACGATCGCCTCTCCCTTGAAGACCGAGAGCCTGGTGACGCGGGTCGCCACAGAATCCAGGGTCGCGTAGGCGCCCACCGGCGCCGTACCGACGGGCCATTGGACAACCGTCAGCATCGGGCGGTCGACGGTGACCCCCTCGGGGATGTCCTGCGCGGCGACCACGACGGGCTGCGTGGCAACGCGCGCGTTATCCTTCGTCGCCTGGAGCACGCGGTAGACGCCGAAGGTCGCAGCCGCGGCCACGACCACCGCACCGTAGAAGATCAGGGTATAGCGCTTCTCAGCCATGTGGGTCCAGCCTATTTAGCGATCGCGACACGGTGGGGGCTCGCGCCCCACCGCGAGGCATGGTGAGGGCGAGGAGCAGCGGAGCGCGCGCCGAGCGGTGCGCGCGGTGCGGGACGTCAGGGCGTAGGGGGGGGCGCGACCGGGTTCACGAGCCCGTTCCGTTCGAAGCGGAACATCGCCTCACGCGTGATGGTGTTCGTCGTCGAGCCGCCGTTCGCGATGCGCGAGATCGGCGTGAAGTAGCGGAACGTGTAGCCGGTGACCCTGACGCGGACGTTCGGGCAGGCGTTCTCGTCCGCCGCGGTGCAGGTGGTCGTGCCGTCGTCGTTCAGCATCGTGATGCTGACCGAATCCGGGTTGATCGCCGCGTTGCCGAAGGGCACGACGTACCGCGACACGCGCTGCTTGACCATCGCCTGGGCGGCGGCGTCGTTGGGGTGGCTCTGCACCGCGGCCATGCGAGCGCCCTCGCGGACGGCGGCGGCGATCGCGCTCTGCGTGTAGTAGGCTCGGGTGAAGTCGAGCATGCCGAAGACGATCAGCAGGAACACCGGCACGACGAGTGCGAACTCGACCGCCGCCGTGGCGCGCTCGTCGGCGGCGAAGGCGCGCCACTCTCTCGGGAAGCGCATGAGAGCTCCGCTAACCCAGCAGATGAGGAAACCACGCGGCGAGCGCCGCACCCGTCGCGAGCGCTACGCCGTACGGAAGTTGATACCTGGTGCGGACGAGAGGTGATGGGGCCTCGAGCCGCCCCGCCTGCGCCGCCGCCGTCCACACCGTTGTGCTGATCATGGCATCGCGCAGCTTTCGCTGCCAGAGGAGCGCAACGAAGGCGAGCACGCCGCCGACGACGAGGCTGATGAGCGCGGCCCGCAGCGAGCCGGAGGCACCCAGCCAGGCGCCCGCGGCCGCCGCGAGCTTCACGTCACCGGCCCCCAAGAAGCGAAGGAACCAGAAGGGAAGCCAGATGGCAAAGCCGACCAGCATTCCGATGCCAGCCCGCGCCATGGCTTCTCCGAAAGGCAGAACCGCCGCCGAGAATGACGCCCCGGTGACGGCGAGCAGGAGGTTCAACGCGTTGGGAAGCCGCCGGGCTCGCAGGTCCGACACGCAGGCGACGACGAGGAGCGCCGTGAAGAGCGCGCCAGCGCCCAGCGCCGCGGTCGAACCCGCGAACACCGACCCGCCGGTCACTGCGAGAAGACCGACGTGTTGACGTTGTTCCAGTACGTGCTGAGGTTCTGCCCGAAGACCCGGATCACGATGAAGAGCAGAAGCGCGATGAGCCCGAGCATCAGGGCGTATTCGGACGCCGCGATGCCCTCTTCTTCGCGTACGAAGCTCCGGATGGTAGCGGAAACGGGATTCACGTCTGCACTCCCTCGCTCGAGATTCGTGTGGATCACTGCGAGAAGACCGACGTGTTGACGTTGTTCCAGTACGTGCTGAGGTTCCGCCCGAACACCCGGATCACGACGAAGAGCAGCAGCGCGATGAGGCCGAGCATGAGCGCGTACTCGGAGGCGGCGATGCCCTCCTCTTCCTTGACGAAGCTGCGGATCGTGGCGGCGAGGACCTTCATGGCGGTTCTCCTTGTGGAGGGGTGTGTGGGATACGGCAGGGCACGGCAGACCACGACAGCCTTGCCATGAGGGCCGACGCTAACGCGGGCACACCATGGCACTTCCGGCAGGCAGCGTCAAGCAGGCGCAACGCTACTGCGCTGAGAGTGCGGGACGTCGGTTTTTGGGCGGGGCGAGCCGCTGGTGGGACGAGGTGTCGGAAGTTTCCTTCACCCGGCAGCGAGTGAAGCGGAGCTTCCTTCACCCGGCGGCGGGCGAAGCGGTAGGAAGCGGTGGGTTGCCGGCCGCGGAAGGCAACAAGAGGACCACGAGGCGGCGACGCGTCCGTTCACACGAAAACGCCGGGGGCCGACACGTCCACGTGTCGGCCCCCGGCGTCTCGTCGCATGTCGCGCGGAGCGCACGTTGACACGTTTCAAGACGTTGTCATGCAATGGTATCCCACGGGGGAGCCGTCGCGCCATCAGTGCGCCAGCGACGCCAAACGAGTGGTGAGGAACTGGTCAAACGTTTCGCCCCCGACACGATCCGTGGGCGTGTAGCGCGGACGGAAAGCGCGTTCTTATAGCGAGCTCGGCGACGAAACGTGTGCGTCCCTTGCAGCAACCCTGCTGTTTACGTGCAACAACATGGGATGGCCGCTGCCCGCCGATGGCCTCACCCTGCCCGACGCGAACGGCGAGCGCCCCCGCCGCTCGGTGCGGCGCCCGGACTCAGTCGGCGCGCGTCGGCTGGTAGCCCTGGCCGCCTGACGACGCCAGGCCGTCTCCGGCGGTCGGCAGCATGCCGCCAGCGGGGGTGGACATCGCGTCGGCGGTCTGGGGGGCCCAGGCGCCGCCCGCCGACTCGGGGCCCGTGGAGGCGGGGGAGGGGACGCTCCCCATGAGCGGCGCGCGGGCGCCGCCGCTGTTCCCGGACCCGAGCTGGCCGCCGCTCGCCGGCGTCGCGGGAGCGCCGATCGACTGGCGGATCTCGCCGATCAGCGAGTCCATCTTTCCCTGGAAGGCCTGATGCACGCCGCCCATGAGGTTCGCGACCACGCCGTCGAGCACCCCACCGATCCTGCTGCTCGCGCCCTTGGTGGCGGCCGCGGTCGCGGCGGCGGCCTTCACGTCGGCGCGCGAGCCACTGAGCAGGACGCCGACGCCGAGGGCGGCGGCGAGCGCCGGCCACGGGTTGTCCTTGACGATCTGCACGACGTTCGTCTTTCTCTCGAGCTGGGCGAGCGTCGTCGAGATGCGCTCGCGAGTCATCTCGATGTCGCGCCTCACGTCAGCCGTCGTCTCAGCCATTCCTTGTCCTCCTGGAGCGTTGCCAGCGTTTGGTCGGGAGCGAGAGTCCGCGGGGAGAGCAGGGTCAGCCCACGCCTGGCGAGGAACGCGGCCACCGCGCCGGCGATCAGCGCGGCGATGAGCGCCGCCAGCCAGTAGCGGTCGCGGAGCCACTGGTCGCCGGCGAGAAGGATGAGGCCGGCGAGCAAGGAGAGGGTGCCGAGGAGGGCGAGCACCCCGCCCGCCGCGACCGCCGCCGTCCCGCGCCCCACGCTATCCAGCAGGCGGCCGAATTCCATGCGGGCCAGGCGCACCTCGTTGCGCACGAGGGCGGCCCCCCCCTCCGCGAGGTCGCGGAGGAGGTTGCCGAGCGACCGCTGGCCGTCGTTCAGCCGCACGTCGTGCCGATCGGCCGCCATGAGGACCTCCTTACTTCTTGAGCGCCTTGCCGAGCAGATAGCCGACGCCGACGGCGATGAGCAGCGTCCGCGCCGGGTTTTCCCGGACCTGCTGCTCGACCGACCCCTTCAGGTCGCCGTTGCGCAGGAACTCCGCCGTCCCCTGCATGCCGCCCGCGAGACGGTTCGAGAGCGCGTTGAGCTGGTCGCTCTGCGCGCCCATCGTCTGCCCGCCGGTACCAGCGAGCTGCTGGGTCTGCCCGCGCTGGCGCAGCTTCTCGGCCCCCGCCTCGAGACGGTCGGCCAGCGTCGCCGTGAGATTGCTCGCCTTCTCCTTCACCGTGCCGAGCCGGTCGCTGACGGCGCTCTTCGCGGCGTCCATGCGTCCGGTGCCGCCACTCATGCCGGTGCCCATGTCGGTGCCGCCGTCGGCAGCGCCGGCGTAGCCCTGCGAGCCGGCCATGCTGCCGGCGCTCGAAGCGCCGAAGCTCCCGCCGCCGCCCGTCGAACCACTGGTCGTTCCACCCGCGCCGGCCTGGCCGGCGCTGCCCGCACTCATGCTGTCGTTGGCGTTGCGCTCCATCTCGTCATCCTCCAGAAGGGTGCTCCACAAGGGTGGCCTCTCTGGTTGCAGAGTGTGTGCCGAGGGTGAGGTCGGAGGGCAGGCGGCGGGGGGCGAGCTCGAGCGGCGGGTAGAACGCGAGCAGGGGCCGGTCGCGAGACCGGCCCCTGCCGTGCGATCCGGGACGAACCCGGGCCGCTACCCTAACGAGCGCGCGCCGGTCAGGCCGTCGCGCCGCTCGCGCCGGCGGCGCCGACGGCAGTGCTGGCAGTGCTGGCAGTGCTGGCGCAGTAGCGGTCGAAGGCGCCGGTGAGGTCGGCGGCGATCTCGTCGGCGCTCCGTCCCTCGATCTGCCAGCGCTCGAGCATGAAGACGATCTTGCCGTCCTTGAGGAGGGCGATCTGCGGCGACGAGGGCGCGTAGCCGGTGAAGTAGCTACGGGCGCGCTCGGTGGCGTCGCCGTCCTGGCCGGCGAAGACGGTGGTCTTCGCGTCGGGGGTCACCTGGTGCTGGAGGGCGCGGGCGACGGCGGGG
>JBJMNL010000347.1:0-3070 GCA_045804285.1 Gemmatimonadaceae bacterium | reverse complement strand
GGGGTGGAGCGCGGCGGCGGCGGGCGGCGGCGCAGCGCCGGCGGCGCCGGCGACGGAGGGGCCGGGATCGGCGTGAGGGGTGCGCGCCGGCGAGCGCCCTCTTGACATTACGTGTTTTAACACGCAATCTCCTCCCATGCCCCGCACCCTGCGCGACGAGATCAAGCAGACCAGGCCCTTCGAGAGCCCCGAGCAGGAAGCGCTGCTCAGCCTCTCGCGCACCGCCGCGGTCCTCGAGCACGCCCTCGCCCAGATGCTCGAGGCGCACGACGTGACCTCGACGCAGTACAACGTGCTGCGCATCCTCCGCGGCGCGGGCCCCGAAGGGCTCTGCCGCTACGAGATCCGCGACCGCCTGGTGGCGCAGGTGCCGGACGTCACCCGGCTGCTCGACCGGCTCGAGGAGATGAAGCTCGTCGCGCGTGCGCGCAGCGAGACGGACCGCCGGCTCGTCACCACCCGGATCACCCCCGCCGGCCTCGAGCTCCTCGCCACCCTCGACGCCCCGGTGGCGGAGTTCCACCGCCGCCAGCTCGGCCACCTCGGCCGCGCGAAGCTCCGCACCCTGATCGACCTGCTGGCCGAGACGCGCGCCGCGGGATGAGCGACGCAACGTATATGTGTTGCCACACGTAGCACCACGCACTGTTCCCGCTCCACCTCACCATCCCACAACGAGCACCCATCGCATCATGACGTCGTCCGCCCTCGTCTCGCCGCGTCCGTCCGTCGGGCTCACCGTCCTCCGCGTGGTCACCGGCGCCGTCTTCGCCGCCCACGGCGCGCAGAAGTTCTTCGTCTACGGCATCGGCGGCGTCACGGGCGCCTTCGCCGGGATGGGCGTGCCGCTCCCGGAGGTCATCGCCCCGCTGGTCGCCACGATCGAGCTCGTCGGCGGGCTCGCGCTCGTCCTCGGACTGGGCACCCGCGTCGCCGCGGCGCTGCTCGCGGCGGACATGCTCGGCGCGATCCTGCTCGTGCACCTGAAGGGGGGCTTCTTCCTGCCGAGCGGCGTGGAGTTCGCGCTGGCACTCCTCGGCGCCACCGTCGCCCTCGCGCTCGCCGGTCCGGGCGCCGCCGCCGTCGACGCGCTCCGGGGGCGCCGCCGCGCCTGACGGGAAGGGGGCGCGCGGCGAGGAGCCGGGCTCCCCGCCGCGCGACCCGGGCGCCGCCGCGCCCGAACGCCACACGAGAGGATCCCCCATGCGCGTTCTCATCATCGGCACCGGCGACACGGGCCGCGCCGTCGCCACCCGGCTCGTGACCGGCGGCCACGAGGTCACGCTCTACGACGTGGACACCGAGGCCGCGGAGCGGCTCGCGACCGAGCTCGGCGGAGTGCTCCACCCGGCAGCGAGGGTCGCAGTCGCCGAGACGCCGTCGGAGGCCGTGCCGGAGAGCGACGTCGTCATGCTCGCGGGCTCGCACGGCTCGAACCTCGAGATCGCGCGCAAACTGGGCTCCGAGCTCGACGGCAAGCTCGTCGTCGACCTCTCGAGCCCGCGCGACGCGCTCGACGCGCGCGCCGGCGCGGCCGGCGCGGCCGGCGCGGCCGGCGCCGAGACGATCCGCGCGCTCCAGGAGCGGCTGGGCATCGGCCCGATGCCGGGTTGGACGCTGCTCGCGCCGGGGGAGTCGTGAGTCGCCGCTCCCCGCACCCACCTCTGACGCCCGGCCGCCGCGTCCCGCGGCCGAGGAGGAAGTGATGACGACCACCGGAACGAACGTCGAAGGCCGGGCGGCGACGGGCGCCGCCGACTACGGGATCGCGCCGCCGGGCTACCGCCTTCCCGCCGCGACGCGCCTCGGGCGCGTGCGCCTCCAGGTCGCCGACCTCGCGCGCTCGCTCGCCTACTACGAGCAGGTGCTCGGCTTCCGCGTGCTGGAGCGCACGGCGAGCGTGGCGACGCTGGGCGCGCACGGCGACGACGCGCCGATCGTCGAGCTGCACGAGCGGCCCGGCGCCACGCCGGTGCCGCGCCGCGGTCGGCTCGGACTGTACCACTTCGCGATCCTGCTCCCCGACCGCGCCGCGCTCGGGCGATTCCTCGCGCACCTCGGGCGCATCGGCGCGTACGCCGGGATGTCCGACCATTTCGTGAGTGAGGCGATCTACCTCTCCGACCCCGACGGGCTCGGCATCGAGGTCTACGCCGACCGCCCGCGCGGCGCGTGGGAGGTCAGGGGGCGAGAGCTCCACATGACGACGGTGCCACTCGACGTCCCGGCCGTCGTCGGTGCCGGCCGCGGCGAGCCGTGGACGGGGATGCCCGCGGGAACGCGGATGGGCCACGTGCACCTCTACGTGTCCGACCTCGCCCGCGGGGCCGCGTTCTACCACGAGGGGCTCGGCCTCGACAAGGTCGTGTGGAGCTACCCGGGGGCGCTCTTCCTCTCCGCCGGCGGCTACCATCACCACCTCGGCACCAACACATGGGCGGCTGGCGCCGCGCCCGCCGGGGAGGGAGACGCGCGGCTGCTCGAATGGACGGTGATCGTGCCGCGCGCCGAGGACGCGGAGGGGGCCGCGCGGAGCATCCGGGAGGCGGGCTTCGACGCGACGCCCGCCGGCGGCGCGTGGGTGGCGACCGACCCGTGGGGGACGCGGCTGCGGGTGACGGCGGGAGACGACGCGCGCTGACGGCGCGCTCCCGGACCCTCACTCCTCGAGGAAGGGCCCGACCGGGGCGAGCGGGGGGACGTGCCGCGACAGGATGCGCAGCGACGCCAGGATCGGCACGGCCACGAACGCGCCGGCGACGCCCCACATCGCCCACCAGAACATGACGCCGACGAGGATCGCCGTCGGGTTCAGGCGCAGGCCGCGCCCGTAGGCGAGCGGGCTCACGAGGTTGTTCTGCAGCGTGGTGATCACCAGGTACGCGATGGGCGCGAGCAGCGCGCGGCCGACGCTGTCGAGGGTCGCCAGCCCGACGACGAGGAGGAGGACGATCATCGCGAGCCCGCCGAGGTAGGGGACGAACTCGGCGACGAAGGTGAGCGCCCCCCACAGCGCCGGCGAGGGGAGCCCCACCAGCCAGACGACGCCGGCGACGAGCGCGGCCTGGCC
>JBJMNL010000346.1:0-12773 GCA_045804285.1 Gemmatimonadaceae bacterium | reverse complement strand
GGCCATCGAGGTCGAGTACGCGAAGCTCGCCCCCGAGGCGAAGCAGATGTTCGACTGGGCGCACATCCTCCACCGCCAGCTCTACGACGTCCTCGCCGACGAGCGGCTCGACCAGGCGGCGAAGGACCGCGAGGTCGCGCGCCTCGTCGCGTACTACAGGACGCGCCCCGACCTCGCCTTCAGCGCGCGGCCGAAGAGCATGAGGCTGATGCAGGAGCAGCCGTACTCGCTCGCCTTCCGCAAGCGGTACCCGAAGTTCAACGGCCTGATCTGGGGCTACCACTGGATGCAGGTCGGGCTCTACGAGCCGCTCGTCGTGGGCGGGAGCGCGGAGGAGCGGCAGGCCGGCGTGCGCGCCACCGTCGCGCGCTTCTGGCAGATGCTCGAGGACCCGCCGCGCACGCTCCCCTACCAGATGCCGATGACCCCCGCCGTCGCGCCGCGCTTCGCCGCGCGCTACCCCGCGGCGGCGATCATCTTCGACAACCTGCACTCGATGCACGACGTCGTCAGCGACATCCTCGCCAACCCCGACGTGCCGCGCGCCCGCAAGCGCGCGGAGATCCTCCTCGCCGCGCGCCGCTTCCGCGACGACACGTCGTACGTCATGCCGGTCGAGGCGTGGCGCACCATGGCGCAGCACATGGGCGTCGAGAACATGGGCGGGCCGGCCGTCGGCTTCCTCCAGCCGCTCCCCACGCCGACGGTGACCTACGGCGCGGTGATGCAGCACGACGACCGCACGGGCGAGATGACGGGGTTCGCCTACGGGCACGCGACCGGCGGCGCCCACGGTGGCCACGCGATGGGACCCGCCGGCGGTGCGTCCGACAGCGCCGCGGCCGGCGCCCACGCAGGCCACACGATGCAGGCGCCCGACTCGTCCGGCGCCGCGGGCGACACCCGGCATGCCGCGCACGGCGGTGCGGCGGGCGAGGCGTCCGCTGGTATGCCGCACGACAGCGTGCAGGGGCGGCACATGCAGCAGATGATGGAGCTGCACGAGCGCATGTTGGCCGATCCTGTGATCCGGGACCGGATGCGGGCCGACACCGCCATGCGCCGGATGATGGGCGACATGATGCACGACACGACGCTCCGCGCGTCGCCCGAGCACCGCGAGCACATGCGCGCGACGACGGAGGCACCCTCGACGCCGACCCGCCGGCCGACGCCCGCGCGTCGAAGCACGCCGCAGCGCCCGACGGGGCGCGACCCGCACGCTGGACACGGAGGGCCCGCCAGGCCGGCGGCGAAGGCGCCCACGAAGCCCGCCGCGAAGGGGGCGGAGGACCCACACGCCGGGCATGGTGCGCCGCCGACACCGGCCGCTCGCGACACGAGCGCGCACCACGGGCACCATCCGTGAGCGCTCGGAGATTCATCCTCCTCGCGCTGCTCGCGCTGCTCGTCACCCCGGCGCCGCTCCGCGCGCACGGGGCGCTCAGGCGCGCCGAGCCTGCGGCTGGGGCTCGGCTGTCGGTGGCGCCCCGGTTCCTCCGCCTCACGTTCAACGAGGCGGTGGAGCCGGCGGTCGCGCGCCTCGAGCTCACCGGTCCCGGCGGCCGAGCCGTGCCGCTCTCGCGGGTGCGCCAGGGCGACTCCGCCAGCGTCCTGACGGCGGACATCATCGGGCCGCTCGAGGCAGGCCTCTTCGTGGTGGCCTGGCAGGTGGTCGGCCGCGACGGACATCCGGTCCGCGGGCACTACCGCTTCACCATCGCTCCCGGGGCCACGGGCCTCGGGAGCATGGCGCCCGCGGCACCCGCAGGGCCCGGGGTGGTCGCGCCACCGGCGATCGCACCACCGGCGCATGCGCCGGCTGCCATCGACTCTGCGGCCGCGGCGCGACGCGCCGGGACGCAGCACGAGGTCACCGCGATGACGAGCAGCAGCGAGTTCGGCCCGGAGTCGCCGCTCTTCGTCGCCGTTCGGTGGCTGGGCTATGCGGGCATGCTCGTGCTCATCGGGGCCGTGGGCTTCCTGATGCTCGTCGTGCCCCGGGCTGGCCAGCGCGGGGTGCCGGGTAATTCGACCACCGACGCTGAGCGTGGGGCGCGCCGGCTCGGGATCGCGGCCGCCGCGCTATTGCTCGTCGCGGCCGTGCTCCGCCTCGTCGCCGAGTCGGTGGCGATGCACGGCGTCCCAGACGCGTTCGACTCCGGGATGATCGGCGCGATGCTCGCGCACACTCTCTGGGGAAAGGCGTGGCTGCTCCAGGTCGCCGGGGCGCTCGCGGCGGTGGCCGGGTTCCTCGCGAGCCCGCGTCGGCGGGCCGTGGGGTGGTCGCTGGTCGTCGCCGCGACACTGGCGCTCGCCGTGTCGGCGGCGCTGTCGGGCCACGCGGCGGCGGTGCCCGGCCGCGTCGGGCTGGCGGTGGCCGCCGATGCGGTGCACATGCTCGCCGCTGGCGGGTGGCTGGGTACGCTGCTGTTGCTCGTTCTCGTCGGCGTGCCCGCGGCGCTGCGGCTCGCTCCCGGCGAGCGCGGCGCGACGGTCGCGGCGCTCGTGACTGCGTTCTCGCCGCTGGCGCTCGCCTTCGCGGCCACGGTGGCCGTCACCGGTGCGGTGTCCGCGTGGCTGCACCTCGGCACGCTCACGGCGCTCTGGACCGCGCCGTACGGGCGCACGCTCCTCGTCAAGCTGGGGGTGCTCTCGGTGCTGGCCGCGTCCGGGGCGTACAACTGGCTGCATGTGCGGCCGGCGCTGGGCGACGAGGCCGGGGCGCACCGACTCCGGCGATCCTCGTCGTTCGAGCTGGTGGTCGGCGCGGTGGTGTTGTTGGTGACCGCGGTGTTGGTCGCGACGCCGACACCGCTCGACGTGGTGAGATGAGAGCCGCGGCCCCGCCTGGGCAGGCGGGGCCGCTCGTCGCCGGATCCCTCGACACATGGAGATCGAAGTGGCACAGATCACGGCAGTGCGGCGCACGGCGGGCGCGCTCGTCGTCCTCACCACGGCTGGAGGACTACTCGGCGCGGCGACGCTCGGGGCAGGACACCGCTCGTTCTTCGCGTCTCGAGCGGGAGAGGGCGCTCGGTCTGCTTCGGCGCGCTCCGATTCGAGGTGGGGCAGCGACTCCGCCGCAGTCGCGCACACCGTGGAACGCTTCCACCAGGCACTCGCCAGGGGCGACAGCGCCGCCGTTCTGGAGCTACTCGCGCCCGATGCGACGATCCTCGAGAGCGGCGGGTCGGAGACGGTCGCCGAATATCGCTCGCACCACTTGCCGGCAGACATCGAGTTCGCCAGCGCGGTGCCGGAGACGCGGAGCGCACTCAGAGTCACCGGCCGCGGCGATGCCGCCTGGGCCGTTTCGACGTCCACCACACGTGGCGAGTTCCGGGGACGTCCGGTGAACAGCTCGGGGGCCGAGCTGATGGTGCTCACTCGGGCGACTGACGGGTGGCGGATCGCGGCAATCCACTGGTCTTCACGGCGGCGCAACCCGCAGCTCTGACGAGCGGCGCCCATGCCAGGAGCTCGACGATGATGGCGCACTCCCACGAACACGGCCACGGGGCCGACGGTCATGGTCCGACGGGACATCCGCCCGGCCACGATCCACACGGCGGACACGAGCACGGCGAACACTCCGCGCCTCCTCCCTCCGGTCCCGCGGAGCCGGGCTACCCCGCGCACCCCGAGCTGACGGAGACCGCCCGCACCGCCCACGCGACCCACGACCCCGGCGCGGCCCAGGGCGGTCACGACAAGCACGCCGGGCACTCGGTCGCGATGTTCCGCGACAAGTTCTGGGTGTCGCTCGCGCTCACCGTGCCGACCCTGATCTGGGGGCACATGCTGCCGCGCGCCCTGGGGTACACGCCGCCGATGTTCCCCGGAGCGCACTGGCTCCCACCGCTCTTCGGCGCGGCGGTGTTCGCGTACGGCGGGTGGCCTTTCGTGCAGGGCGCCGTGCGCGAGCTCCGGGACCGGCTTCCCGGGATGATGACGCTGATCGCGCTGGCTATCACGGTCGCGTTCGCGTTCAGTGTGGCGGTCACGCTGGGCTACCCCGGCATGCCGCTCTGGGAGGAGCTGGCGACGCTCGTGACGATCATGCTGCTCGGGCACTGGATGGAGATGCGCTCCATCGCCCAGGCGAGCGGCGCGCTCCAGGAGCTCGCGAAGCTCCTGCCGGACACGGCCGTCCGCGTCACCGGCGACGGCGCGCGCGAGCGCCTGGAGGAGGTGCCGCTGTCGGCGCTCGGGGAGGGCGACCTCGTGCTGGTGCGGCCGGGGGCGCGCGCCCCGGCCGACGGCGTGGTGGTGGCGGGCGAGAGCGCCGTGAACGAGTCGATGATCACCGGCGAGTCGCGGCCGGTGGAGAAGCGCCCGGGTGATCGCGTCATCGCCGGCACCGTGAACAGCGCGGGCTCGCTGCGCGTGAAGGTGACGGGGACCGGCGAGCGGACGGCGCTCGCCGGCATCATGCGCCTCGTCGAGCAGGCGCAGAGCTCCCGGTCACGCGCGCAGGCGCTCGCCGACCGGGCCGCGTTTCTCCTCACCGTGATCGCGGTGGGCGCCGCCGCGGTCACCGCGGTGGTGTGGCTCGCCCTCGGGGCGTCGGGCGCCTTCGTCGTCGAGCGGGTGGTCACCGTGCTCGTGATCGCCTGCCCGCACGCGCTCGGGCTCGCGGTGCCGCTGGTGATCGCGATCTCCACCACGCTCGGGGCTCGGAACGGGCTCCTGGTCCGGGACCGGCGCGGGCTCGAGGAGGCGCGGAACCTCACCACCGTCGTCTTCGACAAGACCGGCACCCTCACCCTCGGCGAGCACCGCGCCGTGGCGCTCCGTACGACGGGCGGTCTGAGCGAGGAGGACGCGCTGCGCCTGGCGGCGGCCGTGGAGGTGGACGCCGAGCATCCGGTGGCCCGGGCCATCGTGAAGAGCGCCGAGGAGCGCGGCGTCCGCCCTCCACGCGCGACGGACTTCCTGGCGATCCCGGGGCAGGGCGTCCAGGCGGTGGTCGAGGGCCGGACGCTCGACGTCGGGGGACCGAACCTCATCAGGAGGCTCGGCGTCGAGACACCGGCCGAGCTGCGCGCGTTCGCCGAGGAGGCCGCTCGGCGCGGGCAGGGCGTCGTCTACCTGGTCGACGGCGAGCGGGCGCTCGCCGCCTTCGCCGTGGCGGACGCGATCCGCCCGGAGTCGCCGGAGGCCGTGCGCCGCCTCCACACGCTCGGCGTCGAGGTCGTGATGTTGACGGGCGACGCCCGCCCGGTGGCCGAGGCCGTGGCCCGCGAGCTCGAGATCGACACCGTGCTCGCGGAGGTGCTGCCCGAGCAGAAGGCGGCCAGGATCAAGGAGCTGCAGGGGCGGGGGAAGCGCGTCGGCATGGTGGGGGACGGCGTCAACGACGCCCCCGCGCTCCTGACGGCGGACGTCGGGATCGCCATCGGCGCGGGGACGGACGTGGCGGTCGAGGCGGGCGACGTCGTGCTCGTGCGCAGCGACCCGCGCGACGTGCCGCGCATCGTCGCGCTCAGCACGGCGACGTACCGGAAGATGGTGCAGAACCTCTGGCTGGCCGCCGGCTACAACGTCGTGGCGATCCCGCTCGCCGCCGGCGTCCTGCAGCCGTGGGGGATCGTGCTGAGCCCGGCCGTCGGCGCCGTCTTGATGTCGCTCAGCACCATCGTCGTCGCCGTCAACGCGCAGCTCCTGCGGCGCGCGACGCTGTAGGTCGCTGTAGGTCACTGTGGGTCGTGGAAACCCTGCTCACCGAGCGCGAATGTCGACGAGACCGAGGAGCCGGTCCACCTACACCGCAGATCCACGACCGATTACGAATGTGATGCGAACGTGTATCATTGTGATACGGTCAGCAAGGACCCGTGGGCCTGAGTTCGGGCACCATGAGAAGCGCTGTTCGCGACCCGATTCCACGCCCACGTGGCCGCCAGGACCGAGTCCGTCCTCACGCGGAGCAGACCGCGCCGCGACAGCTGAGGCGTGCTCCGGCATGACGGAAACAGCCTCTATCGCGTTACGTAGGGTCGTCAGAGGGACTGTGGCAGGGGCCAGGTGCCGGCGGCGTGGGACCAGTCGTCGCCGCAAGTCGTGCGTACTACCTCGCCCGGGCGGCGCTCGCCACCCGGGCCTCAGCGGAGGTTTTCATGAGCGGCAGCATCGGTGATCGCTTCGCCGCGATGCGCGGCGGCACGTTGGCTGGGGGGGACGGCTCGCGAGGGTCGGAGCTGGGGCGCAAGGTCCGGCGAATCGCCGCCGTGGCGGCGGCGCTCCTGGTGAGCCTCGTCCTGCTCCCGAACGCGGTGACGTACATCAATCCGGGCCACGTCGGGATCGTGATCCACCGCGCGGGGGGCGGCGTCGATCCGTCGCCGCTCGGCCCCGGGCTGCACCTGCGCAACCCGCTGACGACGGGGATCGAGGAGTACCCGACGTTCATGCAGACGCTGGTGCTGACGCGGGCGTCGAACGAGGGCTCGTCGGGGAACGACGAGATCAATGTCAACAGCATCGAGGGGCAGCCGATCTCGCTCGACGTGTCGATGTCGTTCGAGCTCGACCCGACCCGGGTGCCGGCGCTCTACCAGACGTTCCGCACCGACATCGGCGCGATCCAGCACAACTACGTGAAGCAGGCGATCCGCCAGGCGCTGCAGGAGGTCGTCGGCAACGAGGAGATCGCGGCGATCATCGGCCCGAAGAAGTCGGAGGCGACGAACCGCGCGCAGCGGCTGCTCGAGCAGCGGCTCTCGCCCTACGGCATCGTCGTGAAGCAGTTCACGATCAACGAGCTGCGCGCGCCGCCGTCGGTGATCGAGGCGATCAACCAGAAGAACGTCATGCAGCAGCAGGCGCTCACGGCGCAGAACGAGCTGCAGAAGAACCAGTTCCAGGCGCAGGGCGACTCGATCAAGGCGGCCGGCCGGGCGAAGGCGATCACGGCCGAGGCCGAGGCGCAGGCGCGGGCCAACCAGCTCCTCGCGGCGAGCATCACGCCGACGCTGGTGCAGTACGAGATGATGAAGCGCTGGAACGGGCAGATGCCGCAGGTGAGCGGGGGGGCGATACCGATGATCCAGCTGCCGAAGCCCTGAACCGCGGACGCCAATAGCAGCAGAGACGGCGACCGCCCGACGCGAGAGAGGAGCCATGAGCGCCACCCCCACCTCGCCGCGTGCCGGCCCGCGCGCCACGCCGTCGGCGCCGGCCGAACGGCAGCCCCCGCTCGAGATGGCGCCGGCCGAGTTCCGCGCCCTCGGGCACGCCCTCGTCGACCGCGTCGCCGACTTCCTCGGCACCCTCCCGTCGCGTCCGGTGACGCCGGGCGAGACGCCGGCCGCGGTGCGCGCCGCGCTCGGCGGCGGGGGGCTGCCGGGGCGCGGCACCTCCGCCGGCCCGCTGCTCGACGAGGCCGCCGAGCTGCTGTTCGCGCACTCGCTCCTCAACGGCCACCCGCGCTTCTGGGGGTACATCACCTCGTCGGCGGCGCCGCTGGGCGCGCTCGGCGACCTGCTCGCCGCGGCGGTGAACCCGAACGTGGGCGGGTGGGCGCTGGCGCCGCTCGCCACCGAGGTCGAGGCGCAGACGGTGCGCTGGATCGCCGAGCTGCTCGGCTACCCGGCGACGTGCGGCGGCATCCTCGTGAGCGGCGGCAACGTGGCGAACTTCGTCGGCTTCCTCGCCGCGCGCCGCGCCAGGCTGCCGTGGGACGTGCGGCGCGAGGGGCTGCGCGGGGACCGGCCGCCGCTCGCCGTGTACGCGTCCACCGACACGCACACCTGGCTGCACAAGGCCGCGGACCTGTTCGGGCTCGGGCTCGACGCCGTGCGGTGGATCCCGGTGGACGCGCGGCGCCGGATGGACGCCGACGCGCTCGCCCGGCGCGTGCGCGACGACCGCGCGGCCGGCGCCCTCCCGTTCCTCGTGGTGGGGACGGCGGGGAGCGTGAGCGTGGGCGCGGTGGACCCGCTGGACGAGATCGCCGCGCTCTGCCGCGACGAGGGGCTCTGGCTCCACGTGGACGGCGCGTACGGCGCGATCGCCGCCGCGCTCCCCGACGCGCCCGCGGCGCTGCGCGCGATCGCCGAGGCGGACTCGGTGGCCGTGGACCCGCACAAGTGGCTCTACTGCCCGCTCGAGGCCGGGTGCACGCTGGTGCGCGACCCGCGCCACCTCGTGGACGCCTTCAGCTTCCACCCCGAGTACTACAACTTCGGCGGCACGGGGGACGAGGCGCCGCTCAACTACTACGAGCTCGGCCCGCAGAACTCGCGCGGCTTCCGCGCGCTCAAGGTGTGGCTCGCCCTGCGCCGCGCCGGCCGCGAGGGGATCGTGCGCATGGTAGGTGAGGACGTCGCGCTCGCGGGCGCGCTCCACGCCGCCGTGGCCGCGCACCCCGAGCTCGAGGCGCGCACGCTCGCCCTCAGCATCGCGACCTTTCGCTATCTCCCCCGCGACCTCGCCGCGCGCGCCGCGGCCGCGGAGGTCGCCGAGTACCTGAACGCACTCAACCGCGCGCTGCTCGACCGGCTGCAGGTAGGCGGCGAGGCGTTCGTGTCGAACGCGGTGCTCGACGACGTGTTCCTCCTCCGCGCCTGCATCGTGAACTTCCGCACGACGCTCGGCGACGTCGAGGCGCTACCCGAGATCGTCGCCCGGCACGGGCGGGAGCTGGACGGGGAGATGCGGCCGGCGGCGCTGCGGGGCTGAGCCGGTGCCGGGGTTCCCCCGATCCCGCCACATCGTCGCGCCATGACGCACGACACAGCGATCGTCGCGACCCTCGCCGCCGCATTCGCGCTCGCTTTCGTCCTCGGGCTCCTCGCGATGCGCCTGCGGCTGCCGCCGCTCGTCGGCTACCTGCTGGCGGGGGTCGCGCTCGGGCCGTACTCGGGCGGCCCCACCGCCGACGTGGGGCTCGCGGGGCAGCTCGCCGAGATCGGCGTCATCCTGCTCATGTTCGGCGTCGGGCTGCACTTCTCGGTGAAGGAGCTGCTCGCGGTGCGGCGGATCGTCGTGCCGGGCGCGCTGGCGCAGATGGCGGTCGCCACCCTGCTCGGCGCGGCGGTCGCCGGCGCGTGGGGGTGGGGGACGGGGGCGCGGCTCGTGTACGGGCTGGCGCTCTCCGTGGCGAGCACGGTCGTCGTGCTGCGCGCGCTCGAGGAGCGCGGGCTGCTCGACTCCACCGCCGGCCGCGTCTCCGTCGGCTGGCTCGTGGTGCAGGACCTCGCGATGGTGCTCGCCCTCGTGCTGCTCCCCGCGGTCGCGATTCCGCTCGGCGGGACGGCGCCGGGAGGGGCGGCCGCGGGCGGGGGGGACGTCGCCCGCGCGGTGGCGATCACCCTCGCCGAGGTCGCGGGGTTCCTCGTCGTCATGTACGTCGTGGGCCGGCGCGCGGTGCCGTGGCTGCTGACGCACGTGGCGCGCGCCGGCTCGCGCGAGCTGTTCACGCTCGCCGTGCTCGCGGCGGCGCTCGGGATCGCGGTCGGCGCGGCGGCGCTCTTCGGCGTCTCGTTCGCGCTCGGCGCCTTCTTCGCCGGCGTGGTGATCAGCGAGTCCGACCTCAGCCACAAGGCGGCGTCCGACGCGCTCCCGCTCCAGGACGCGTTCGCGGTGCTCTTCTTCGTCTCGGTCGGGATGCTGTTCGACCCCGCGATCCTGGTGCGGGAGCCGCTGCGCGTGCTCGCGACGGTGCTCGTGATCCTGCTCGGCAACGCGGCGGCGACGCTGGCGATGCTGCTCGCCCTCCGCGTGAAGCTGCGCACCGCGCTCGGCGTGGCGGCGAGCTTCGGGCAGATCGGGGAGTTCTCCTTCATCCTCGCCGGGCTCGGCATCGCCCTCGGGCTGCTGCCGCCGGCGGGACGGAGCCTCCTCCTCGCCGGCGCGCTGCTCACGATCACCGCGAACCCGCTCCTCGTCGTGGCGGCGACGCGCGCCACGCGCTGGCTGAGCCGGCGCCCGCACCTCGCCGAGCGGCTCGAGCGGGCCGCGCGCGACCTCCCCGCGTCGCCGGTGCGGGACGAGGCGCAGGAGGCGCGGGCGGGGCACGCGATCCTGATCGGCTACGGGCGCGTGGGGAGCACGATCGGCGACGCGCTCGACCGGCAGGCGGTGGACTACGTGGTGGTGGACGACGACCGCCGGATCGTGGAGGAGCTGCGCCGGCTCGGCGTGCACGCGATCTACGGCGACGCGGCGCGCCCCGGGATCCTCGCCCTCGCCCGCCCCGAGCGCGCCCGCCTCCTCATCGTCGCCACCCCGGACCCGTACCACGCGCGGCAGATCCTCGAGCTCGCGCGCGGCGCGAACCCCGCGATCGACGTCGTCGTGCGCACGCACAGCCGCGAGGCGCAGCGCCTCTTCGAGCGCCTCGGCGTCGGCCGCGCCGTGATGGGGGAGCGCGAGCTCGCCTTCGGCATGTCGTACTACGCGCTGCGCTCCATGGGCCACGGCGACAGCGAGGCGGACGACGCGATCCACGCCATGCGGACGGGGATGTGGAAGGGGATGCGGCGGCGGCCGAGCGTGGCGCGGGGGAGCATCGTGGAGGAGTTGTAGGGCGTCGGCGGGGGCGCCCCGCACCCGATTAACGACTATCGTTCCACCATGCCGGGCGCCGAGCCTTTCCCCACCGCAATCCTCCTCACGACGTTCGGCGTGCTGCTCGCCGTGAGCGCGCTGTTCAGCCGCGCGTCGCAGCGCGTCGGGGTGCCGCTGGCGCTCGTCTTCCTCGGCATCGGCGTGCTCGCCGGCTCGGAGGGGATCGGCGGGATCCCGTTCGACGACTACCGGCTCGCGTTCCGCCTCGGCACCGTCGCGCTGACGCTCATCCTCTTCGACGGCGGGCTGAACACCTCGGCGGCGGCGGTGCGCCGCGTGCTCGCGCCGTCGGCGCTGCTGGCGACGGTGGGCGTCGTCGGCACCGCCGCGCTCGTCGCGGCGGCGGCGCGCGCCCTCGGCTTCGCGTGGCCGGTGGCGATGCTGCTCGGCGCCGTCGTCTCCTCGACCGACGCGGCGGCGGTGTTCGCGGTGCTGCGCGGGAGCGGGCTCTCGCTCAAGCGGCGCGTCGGGACGACGCTGGAGCTCGAGTCGGGGATCAACGACCCGATGGCGGTCATCCTCACGACGGTCCTCACGGGCTACCTCGCCGACCCGGCGTCGTCGCCGGGCTGGCGGGTGGCGCTCGCGGTGGTGCGCGAGATCGTCGTCGGCGGGGTGCTCGGGCTGGCGATCGGCTACGGCGGACGCGCGCTGCTCGCGCGCTTCCGCCTTCCGGCGGGGGGGCTGTATCCGGCGCTCACGCTCGCCCTCGCCCTCCTCGCCTTCGGCGTGCCGACGCTCGTCCACGGGAGCGGCTTCCTCTCGGTCTACCTCGCCGCGCTCGTCCTCGGCGACGGGCCGCTCCCCTACCGCGCGGGGCTGCTGCGCGTGCACGACGCGCTCGCCTGGCTGAGCCAGATCGCGATGTTCCTCGTCCTCGGGCTCCTCGTCTTCCCGTCGCGCCTCTACGACGTGGCGGCGGCGGCGCTCACGCTCGCGCTCTTCCTCGCCGTCGTGGCGCGCCCGCTCGTCGTCGCGCTCTGCCTCGCGCCGTTCCGCTACACCCGCGGCGACATCGCCTACGTCGGCTGGGTCGGGCTGCGCGGCGCGGTGCCGATCGTCCTCGCGCTCTTCCCGGTGCTCGCCGGCGCGCCCGGCGCCGAGCGGATCTTCGACGTCGTGTTCTTCATCGTCGTCGCCAACGCCGTGCTCCCCGGCATGACGGTGCCGCTGGTGACGCGCCTCCTCGGCCTCGCCTCCGACGAGCCGCCGGCGCCGCAGGCGGTGCTCGAGATCGAGTCGATGCAGCCGCTCGACGGCGCCATCCTCTCGTTCTACGTGGACGAGGCGCTCGCCGTGGCCGGCGTGCCGCTCGCCGAGCTCCCCTTCCCGGAGAGCACGGCGGTGGCGATGATCGTCCGCGGAAAGACGCTCCTCGCGCCGAAGGGAGGAACCACGCTGCTGCCGGGCGACCACGTCTACGTGTTCGCGAAGGACGCGGACCGGCCGCTGCTGCAGCTCATGTTCGGGAGGGCGGAGGGAGATTGAAAGGGTAGGGAGCAATGAGGCGACTGAGAGCCGAGAACTGAGAACTGCCGACTGAGAACTGCCGACTGAGAACTGCCAACTGCAGTTGGTAGTTGTCAGTCGGCAGTTCTCAGTTCTCAGTGGGTGGTTGTCGGTTCAGTCCGCCATCCCTCACACGCCCCCCACCCCCCGCCCGCTTGCCGCCGGGTGGCGAATCCCGTATCGTCAATGTGTACGATGCATCGCCGAGCGCGCGGCGGCGCACCCGAGGGTGGGGGCGGGGGGCTGCGCGGCGGGGGACCCACAGGGGCGGGGGCGCCGGGAAGTCGTCAGGCGCACGGCCGCCCGATCCGGGGTGAATCCGGCAGGCAGCCGGACGAGGACTTCCGACCTCGAACCCGTCAGCTAACCCCGTAGGCGTTTGGAAGGACAGGCTCAGTGCGCCACCAGGGCGCCGCCCGCCGCGTACGCGGCGGGCGGCTCGTGACGACCGCCAAGTCGCTCCCGCGTCATTCCACGCGGGGTGGCGCGGTCGTCTTTGCGTTTTTCCCGCGGCCCGGCGCCGAGCGCGTCCGCTGACCCCATGGACCCCTTCGTCTTCTCCCTCTCCCTCGGCGCCGCGGGGCTCGGCGTGATGTCGCTCGGCGGGCTCGCCGGCCACGGGCATCACGGCCACTCGCACGGCGGTGGTCACGACGCCAGCGACGTCTCGCTCGCGCCCGGCGGCGCGC
>JBJMNL010000345.1:0-9683 GCA_045804285.1 Gemmatimonadaceae bacterium | reverse complement strand
GCCGCGCATCGCCGCCTTCGTGCGCGAGACGGGCGCCGACCTCGTGCTGCTCCAGGAGGTCGACCGCGGCACGCGGCGCTCCGGGGGCGTCGACCAGCCGGCGACGCTGCGCCGCCTCACCGGCTACCACGCGGCGTTCGGGAAGACGCTCGACTACGACGGCGGCGAGTACGGGATCGCGCTGCTGTCGCGCTGGCCCGTCGTGCGCGACACGGTCGTGCGGCTCCCGGTGGACCCGCCGCAGGAGCGCGCGGGCGGGTCGTACGAGCCGCGCGGCGCGCTCGTCGCGACGATCGCCGCGCCGGGCGGCGCGCTCACGGTCGTCGACACGCACCTCGACCCGTCGCGCGACGACCGCTGGCGCCGCCAGGAGGTGCGCGCGGTGGTCGCGATCGCCGACTCGGCCCGGCGCGGCGGCGCGGCGCGCCTGCTGGTGGGAGGCGACTTCAACTCCACGCCGGAGAGCGCGGTACAGGACGAGGCCCGCCGCGGCGGGCTGCGCGACGCCTGGGCCACCTGCGGGCGCGGGGACGGTCTCACCTACCCGGCCGACTCCGCGGTGAAGCGGATCGACTACCTCTATCTCACCGGCGACGCCGCCTGCGCCGAGGCGCGGGTGGTGCCGAGCGACGCCTCGGACCACCGCCCCGTGCTCGTGCGGGTGACGCTGCCCTGACGGCGCAGCAGGGACGGCGCAGCAGGGACGGCGCAGCCGGCGCCGCTCGTTGCGCCGCCGCGCCGCCGGCCGTATCGTCCCGGCCATGTCGGCGGAGACCATCTGCGACGTCTGTGGCTCGACGGACGTCCGCGAGATCAGGTGCAAGGTGATCTGCGGGAACTGCGGGACGATCCTGCGGTCGTGCGCGGATCTGGCCGCGGCGGGCGCGGAGCGCCCGCCGCGGCCATCCTGAGGGAGCGCAGCGACCGAAGGATCTGCGCCTCCCGCGACCGGGACCGAAGCGCAGATCCCTCGCCGCGCCCGGGATGACGCGCGGAGGCGCTTCGGCGCCCCTCGCGCGTCAGTTCGCCCCCACCTCCCGCGCCCCCGCCGTCTCCTCGCGCTCCGGCAGCGGCGGCTCCGCCGAGCCGTCTCCCTCCGGCAGCAGCGCGTCGTCCACGACGTAGCCCTGCGCCTCGCGCACCGCGGCGGCGATCGCGCGGCGGCGGTCGTCCACCTCGTCCTCGCGCGCGTCGAGCGCGTTGCGCTCCGTGCGGAAGCGGCGCCCCGACTCGACGCAGAACAGGTCGAGGAGCGCCAGCTCGCGCTCGCACCCCTCCGCGGTGCGCTCCTCGATCAGCCGCTGCGTGCGCGCGATCGCGCAGCCGCGCGCGTAGAGCTCGATCGCCATGTTGGCGAGCCGCTCCACGACGAGCTGCCGCTCGATGATCTTCTTGCGGTGCTTGAGCACCGCCCGCTCGGCCGCCTCGTTGAGCTGCCTGACGTGCTTCTCGAGATACTCCGTGTGCTCCCTGAGCCGGGCGTGCAGCGGGGCGTCCACCCGGTCGCTCGCGCCGAAGGCGGCCTTGATCCGCTCGGTGGCGTAGCCGGTGACCGCCATCCAGTTCTCGATCGGCTTGCGCAGCGCGGCGCCGATCTCCTTGAGCTGCTCGGCGGGCCCCTCGACGCCGTTCAGTCCCACGAACAGCCGCAGCACCTCGTTGGCCCCCTCGAAGATCCGGTTGATGCGCACGTCGCGCAGCACCCGCTCGTAGGGCCACGGCTGCACGTAGCCGCGCCCCCCCGCCACCTGCACCATCTCGTCGGCGGCGCGCCAGAGCAGCTCGCTCGCGAACACCTTGGCGCACGCCGCCTCGAGCGCGTGGTCGTGCCCGTGGTCGGCGAGCCAGGCGAGGTGGCCGACCATCGCGTCCGACGCGTACGTCTCGGCGGCGAGCTGCGCGTACTTGCGCTGCGTGATCTCGAAGCTCGCCAGCGGCGCGCCGAACTGGATGCGCTGCTCCGCGTACTCCGCCATCTGCCCGAGCACCTGCTTCGCCCCCTCGGTGCAGCCGGCGGCGAGCGAGAGGCGGCCGGCGTTGAGCACGTTCACGGCGACGTTGAACCCCTTGCCGACCTCGCCCAGCACGTGGTCCGCCGGCACCCGCAGGTTCGTGTACAGCAGCTCGGCCTGCGTCGAGCCGCGAATCCCCATCTTCCGCACCGTCCCCACCACCTCGAAGCCGGGCATGTCGGGGCGGATGATGAACGCCGTCGGGCGCGAGACCCGCTCCCCCCGCCGCTCCACCTCCGTCTGCGCGAAGGTCGCGATCACCCCCGCGCGATGCCCGTTCCCGATCCAGTGCTTGCGCCCGTTGAGCAGCCAGTGCGAGCCGTCCTCGCTCCGCGTCGCGCGCGTCACGATGTGCTGCGCGTCGGAGCCGGTCTCGGGCTCGGTCAGCGCGTAGGCGGCGAGCGTCTCGCCGCGCGCCAGCATGGGGAGATAGCGCGCCTTCTGCTCCTCGTTCCCGTAGAGCACGATCGCCTTCGACCCGAGTCCGCAGTGCACCCCGATCAGCACGCCGCACGACGGATCGACCGACGAGACGGCGGCGAAGACGCGCGCGTAGCCGGTGGACGACAGACCGAGTCCGCCGTACGCCTTCGGGATCGAGATCCCGAGCAGCCCGATCTCGGCGAACGCCCGGATCACCTCCTCGGGGATGCGCTCCTCGGCGTCGAACCGCGCCGAGTCGATGAGCCCGTCCCCCTGCATCTCGCGCAGCTGCCGGACGAGCCGGCGCACGACGACCGCCTCGTCCCCGTCGCGGCGGTCGAGCGGGGGCGGGTAGGGGAAGAGCAGCGAATCGTGGATCTCGCCCGCGAACACGCCGCGGACGAACGAAGCTTTCTGGTGAGGCATGCTCTGGCTCCATAGGACGCGCGGGATTGCTCGCTCGACGTAAGCTACGACCGGGGGAGGGCCCCAGGTACCCGGCTACCGAGGTAGCCAGGGGCGCGGGCATCGCGGCCGGCGCATCCCCGCCGTCCGGCACCCGCGCCGGCCCGTCCACCCCTGCGTCCACGCGTCGTGAACCCTCCCGGCACCGAGTGCGTATTCCCTCATCTTCATCGGCATCCGGATCCCGCACGGATGCCGCCTCCCCCACCACGCCACCGATGACGCGCGCACCCCTCGTCCCTCTCCTCGTCCTGATGACCGCGGTCCCGGCCGCCGCTCAACAGCAGCCCGCGCCGCAGCCCGGGCGCGCCTTCACCCCGGCCGACTGGTACAAGGTCACCACCCTGAGCGCCCCGTCCGTCTCTCCGGACGGCCGCCTCGTGGCGGTCACCGTCACGACGGTGAAGGAGGCGGAGAACAAGCGACACTCCGAGATCTGGGTGGTCCCCGCCACGGGCGGCGCCGCCCCGGCGCGCTTCACCGCGCCGGGCGCCGAGAGCTCGCGCCCGCGCTTCTCCCCCGATGGCAGCTACCTGCTGTTCACCTCGACCCGCCCGGGCGGGAAGGGGAGCACGTGGGGAGTGCGCCTCGACCACGCGGGCGGCGAGGCGCAGCCCATGGGCGACTACCCCGCCGGCGGCACGTGGCCGCGCGACCGGCGCTTCGTCGTCTGGGCCGACACCGTCGTCCCCGACTCCCTCGCCGACTCCGCGTCGCGGAAGAGCGACCCCTGGGGGAAGATGGGCCCGATGGCGCGCCCCCCATACGGCGCGGTCACCCGCCCGCTCGACGCGGCGCGCTTCGACGGCCGGCACGTGACGGAGCGCGACTACAAGAACAACGACCGTGGCTATGTGCCCGGCCTCCGCGCGAGCCGCGTCTGGCGGCCGGCGCAGCTCTGGCTCCAGCGCCTCGACGGCTCGCCGAAGCGGCAGCTCACGCGCACGGCCTACTCGCACCGCGACGCCGCCGTCTCCCCCGACGGTCGCTGGATCGCCTTCGCCGCCGACCCCGCGCTCCGCTCCGACTCCGCCGTGCAGGCGGAGCGCGACTCGGTCGAGCGGCTCCCCTACGACAGCGCCCGCGACGAGCGTGACCGCAACGACCTCGACGTCTTCGTCGTGCCGGTCGACGGGAGCGCTCCCCCGCGACGCGTCGCGTCGTTCGCCGGGAACGAGAGCGACCTCGCCTGGTCCCCCGACGGCCGGCGGCTCGCCTTCGTCGCCCGCCAGGGACGCACGAAGTCGGCGCGGCTCTGGGTGGTGGACGCGAGCGGCGGGACGCCGGCGAACGCGCTCGGTGACTGGCGCTACGAGCCGGAGAGCTTCACCTGGCTGCAGGGCGGCGAGATCGCCATGAGTGCGTCGGTCGGCGGACGCTCCGCCCTCTTCCGCGTCGACCCGAAGACGAGGCGCGTGCGCGAGCTGCTCGGCGGGCGCCGCCGGATGAGCGGCTTCGCCTGGGACGCCGGCCGCACGGTCGTCGCCTACGTCTCCACCGACCTCACGCACCCCACCGAGCTCTACGTCGCCCGCGCCGACGGCAGCGGCGAGCGGCGGCTCACGAGCTTCAACGACTCGCTGAACGCGCGCATCGCCTGGTCCGACGCCGAGCGGTTCACCTACCGCTCCGTGGGCGGGCTCGAGATCGAGGGGTGGTTGATGAAGCCCTTCGGCTACGAGCCGGGCAGGAAGTACCCGCTCGTCCTCTACGTGCACGGCGGCCCGCACTCGTCGTACGGCGAGGGCTGGTTCGACGAGTTCCAGAACCTCGCCGGCGCCGGCATGTGGGTGCTCTTCACCAACCCGCGCGGCTCGACGGGCTACGGCGCCGACTTCACCTTCGCGACGCGCGGCCGCTGGGGCGCGGAGGACTACGAGGACCTGATGAAGGCGGTCGACATCGCCGCCGCCCGCCCCGACGTCGACTCGACGCGCATGGGGATCACCGGCGGCTCCTACGGCGGCTTCATGACGGCGTGGGTGACGACCAGGACCGACCGCTTCAGGGCCGCCCAGGCCGACCGCATGATCAGCGACTGGACCTACTGGTACGGCGCCTCCGACGCGCAGGGGCTCACCGAGTTCGAGTTCTACGGCAAGCCGTGGGACAACGTCGCCCTCTACGACTCGCTCTCCCCGATCCGCCACGTCACGCGGGTGAAGACGCCGACGCTGATCGTGCAGAGCGAGGAGGACTTCCGCACCCCGATCGGGAACGCCGAGCTCTGGTTCATGGCGCTGCGAAAGCGCGGCGTCCCCGTGGAGCTCGTGCGCTACCCCCGCTCGACGCACGAGCTCTCGCGCAGCGGCGAGCCCTGGCTCCTGGTGGACCGGCTCGGACGGCTGCGGCAGTGGTTCGGGTACTGGCTGCAGGGAGAGAAGGTGGCCGCGAATTGACAGCGTGACTCCCCCACGCTCGGCGCTCCACGCTCGGCGCGCCGGCCAGAGCGGCCGGCGCGCCGAGCGTGGAGCGCCGAGAGCGTGGGAGCGAGGTCGTGCTACGAGCTGTTCCCTCCGGCCGTCGTGCTCACGGGTCCCTCCTGGAACGGCGCGACGACGATCGCCTCCTTCGTGGTCTCGACGATCGCCACGAGCTCGTGCTGCTCCGGCTGCGGCACATCGAACTTCTCGAAGGTCTGCCGGAGGTCGTCCATGAACGCCTGCCATTCACCGTCCGTGATCATGAGATGCCGGTGCGCGTCACCCATGGGTCGGCCGCTGTACGTCTGCGGGCCGCCCGCCGCCGAGCAGACCAGCTCCGTCACGTGATACTTGAATCCCGCCGGCGAGACGCGATGATGGGCCTCGTCGACGCGCGGGTTCGCGTTGAGTCTCGCGTCGCTCATCACCCGGTCGATGAGGTCATCGACCACGGTGGCGATGTTGTACACGCCGCCCAGGCGATCGTAGAGCGATGGCCTCGCCAGCGACGGCGGCTCGGGCGATTGCCTCTCCCGGATTTGCATCGGCACCTCCTCGCAGCGTTGTCGGCGCGGCGCGCTGCTCGACGCAGCGATGCCGCGCGGGCCTTACGCCAGACTCACGGCATCGCCGCGATGCACCGTGCCGCCCCGCAGCACGGACGCGTAGACGCCGACGCTGGCCTGGTTGTGCTGAGCCGCCGTCCGCAGGATCCCCGGGTCCTTCGGGAGATCGTCCTGGGAAAGCGTGGTCATCACGCAGCGGGGACAGGGGCCGGTGATGCGAAGGCGAATCGCCTCGCCGATCACGAGCGTGTGGCCGACCCAGGCGTTCTCCGGGAAGCCGGGCCCGCCGTCCGCCATCTCCACCACGATGTTCGGTCGAAAGCGTCGGGCCTCGAACCGCCCGGGCGGGAAGAGATCGCGCAGCCGGTCGAGCGTCGCCGTGGTCAGCACGTGCACGGCGGCGGCGTCGAAAAACGTCCCCTCGGGCAGGTCGAACTCGGTGACGGTGTCGCGGTGCTCGAGGCCCTCGATGTCGGGCCAGTACTCCTCGGCCGTGCCCGTCCGCGGACCGGGCGGCGAGTCCACGCCGCCCTCCTGGCCGCGACGCTCGCTCGCACGGAGCGTCACGTCGCGCGCTAGCGCCCTCGACAGGATCTCGTCGACGTCGGGTTGCTCACTGCTGGCGGTGGTGCCGTCGGGCAGGGTGATTCGGACCGCCGGCACCTGCGCACCGAGCGGTGGCGTCTCCGTCAGCGCGGCACGGTAGTCGAACAGCCGCGGCCATTTGCGCGGGTTCTTGGCGCTCGCGACCTTCCCGTCGCTGCCGTCGACGAGCGCGTAGGCACGATCTCCGAGCAAACCGCACTCGGTGACCTCGGCGGCGTTCAGCTCTTCCCCCAGCATGGACTTGACCGGGTAACGCCAGAGCGCCACTACCGAACCGAGCACCGTGTGCGCCGTGGTGTGCATCGTTCGGTCCTCCACCAGGCCGTCCGGCTCGCTTCACCTCCGCCCGACACCACGACGCGACGACGCGCTGCGCATGCGGCCCGCCTTCGGCAGCGGCGGTCCCGAGGAGCCCCCTGGCTCGACTCGACCGTACCCTCAGCGCCGCGGCCGGCTCGCGGCGCGCCCGCTGCCCACGCGGGGGTGCTTACTATTGACTCGTGCGAGGGCCGGCACAAGATGGCGGAGCGGTGCTGGGCGCCGTCACTTCGCCATTTCCAGCTGCTCCCCCAGCTTCTCCGCCTCCGTCGTCGGCGCCTCGCACACGTACCCCCGGCAGACGTACGCCGTCGCCATCTCCCCGACCATCGGCCGCCCCGCGAGCAGCACGACGTCCTCGCTCTCGCGCGGCGGCCCGCCGGCGATCACGGGCGAGGGCACGAAGTGCAGCGCCGCCTCGGTGGCGAGGGCGCGGAAGTCGGCCGCCTCGGCATCGCCGACGAGCGCGATCTCCACCGCGCCGTACACGGCCATGTCGGCGGCGCCGAGCAGGTGGCCGAAGGCCAGGGCGTGGCGCGCCATCGGCTCGGCGAGCGTCTCCATCACCCAGTTCGCGCGGCGCCGCATCGCGTCGTCGTCGAACAGGTCGGCGAGCCGGAGCAGGAGCTCGACGGCGAGCGAGGTGCCGGCGGGGACGGCGTTGTCGGTGATGTCGCGCGGACGCGTGATCAGCGACTCGGCGTCCCTCGCCGTGTCGAAGAACGCGCCCGTCTCCTCGTCCCAGAACCACTCCACCGTCGCCCGGGCGAGCTCGCGCGCGCGGTCGAGCCAGCCGCGGTCGAAGGTCAGCTCGTAGAGCGCCAGGAAGCCAAGGGCGACCGAGGCGTGGTCCTCGAGGAAGCCGGACACGCGCGTCACGCCGTCCTTGTGGACCCGCATCACGCGCGCCGCGCCCCCCTCGCGCCGCACGAGGTGGGCGAGCAGGAACTCGCCGTTGGCGAGCGCCGCGTCGCGGAAGTCGGGACGGCCGAACGCGCGCGCCGCCTCGGCCATTGCGCGCAGCATCAGCCCGTTCCAGCCGGCGAGGATCTTCTCGTCGCGTCCCGGCCAGACGCGGCGCGCGCGCGCCTCGTACAGCGTCGCGCGCGCCCTGGCGACGGCGGCCAGCAGCTCGGCCTCGCCTACCCCCGCGCGCTCCGCGAACGCGGCCGCGTCGGTGGGCACGTGGAGGATGCTCCTCCCCTCGAAGTTTCCCCCGCGCGTCACCCCCCAGTACTGCTTCACCACCGGCGCGTCGGCGCCGAGCAGGCGGTCGAGCTCCGCCTCGTCCCAGACGTAGAACTTCCCCTCGTGCCCCTCGCTGTCGGCGTCGAGCGTCGAGTAGAAGGCGCCCGCGGGCGACGACATCTCGCGACGCGCCCAGTCCAGCGTCTCCTCGGTCACCCGCCTCACCTCGGGATCCCCGGTCGCCTGCCAGAGCTGCACGCCGAGGCGCGCGAGCAGTGCGTTGTCGTACAGCATCTTCTCGAAGTGCGGCACGAGCCAGAACGCGTCCGTCGAGTAGCGCGCGAAGCCGCCGCCCACCTGGTCGTAGATCCCACCGCGCGCCATGTGGCGGAAGCTGTCGCGCACCATCTCGAGCGCGTACGCCGTGTCGGTGCGCCGCCAGTAGCGGAGCAGGAAGTCCATCGCCATCGCCGCCGGGAACTTCGGCGCGCTCCCGAAGCCACCGTGCGCCGGGTCGTACTCGGCGGCGAGCGCGCGGTATGCGCGCTCGAGCGTCGCCGGCGTCAGCGCCCCGCTCGCCTGCGCGCGCCGCGTCGCGCTCTCGTAGATCTCGCGCATCGCCGCCGCGCTCTGCGCGATCCCGTCCGGCCGCTGCCGCCACGCGTCGGCCACCGACGCCAGGATGCGCCGGAACGACGGCATCCCGTGGCGGTCCTCCGGCGGGAAGTAGGTGCCGCCGTAGAACGGCTCCCCGGCCGGCGTGAGGAACACCGTCATCGGCCACCCGCCGTGCCCCGTCATCGCCTGCACGGCCTGCATGTAGATGCTGTCGACGTCCGGCCGCTCCTCGCGGTCCACCTTCACGTTCACGAAGTGCTCGTTCATGACGCGCGCGGTCGCCGCGTCCTCGAACGACTCGTGCGCCATCACGTGGCACCAGTGGCAGGCGGCGTAGCCGATGCTGAGCAGCACCGGCTTGTTCTCCGCGCGCGCCCGCGCGAACGCCTCCTCCCCCCAGGGATGCCAGTCCACCGGGTTCCCGGCGTGCTGCTGGAGGTAGGGGCTGGTTTCGGTGGCGAGTCGGTTGGGCATGGACGGAGCAGGGGGCCGGGAGTGGGGAAGGGTAGGCGGTCGGCGGGCTTCAGTCACCGGTCTCGGTCCCGGGGACGGCGAGAGCTGCCGACCGAGCACCGCCCGCCGTTCACCGCGGTCAAATCCCGTTCCCGACCTCCCGGTTGTCGCCGCCCGCCCGCCTGGCGCGGCTATCGCGGGTGGCCGCGCGACAGTTAAGATCCGCAAGAACGCTTCCGCCGGGGGCCGCGCACCCCGCGTCCCGCACCCCCGACGTCATGACCAGCGCCGCCCGGCCCGTTCGCACTCCCCCGCCGCCGCGCCCGGGCGCCCTGGACGCGCCCCCGCACGCGCGCCGCGTGCCCGGCCGGTCGCTCGTCCCGCCGCGCGACGAGCGCGGGCCGCGCGCCGTCGCCGAGCGGCTCCGCGGATGGCGCGTCGCGCTCGCCGTCACCGCGCTCGTCGCCGCGACGGCGATCGTCCCCCACGCGGCGTTGCGTGACGCCGAGACGCTCGGCGCCGCCGCCGGAGCGACCCTCGTCCGCCCCACCGCCTCCGGCTCGCTCGCCCCATTCTACACAGTCTCCGACGAGCTGGCGCTCCTCTCGGTG
>JBJMNL010000344.1:0-11299 GCA_045804285.1 Gemmatimonadaceae bacterium | reverse complement strand
TCACCGTTCGGGCCGACAGCGTGCGCACCGGCTCGGCGGCTCTCGACGCGCAGCTTCGCGCGCTCACCCTGTTCGGCAGCGACGCCCACCCCACGCTGCGCTTCCGGAGCGACTGGGCGTACGAGAAGGGACGCGGCCGCGAGGCGGTGCAGGGACTGCTCACGATGCACGGCCAGACGCACGTCATGGAGCTGATCGCCGAGGCCGGCGTGCTCACCGTGGACGAGGCGGGGCGGCCGTGGTACGCGGCGACCGCCGTCGCCACGGTCGACCACCGGCTCTGGGGGTACGGCGAGCGCGCGCTGACGAGGGTGGGCGGGCTCGTCATCGGCCACGAGGTGCATGTCACCCTTCGCGCCAATGCCCTCGCGCCCGACGCGGCGCCGCCGGCGCGACTCTAGAGGGGTTCTCGCCTCCGTGAACGACCATCGGGACGCCACTCACGCGTGAGTGGCGTCCCGATGGTCGTTCGCTGCTCGCTACCGCTGCGTTCCCGTGCTGCCGTCAGCTCACCGGGTCACGCGCCGCGACGGCGACGCGACCGTGCGGCGATCGCCGCGATGCCGCTGCCGACGAGAACGATCGTGGCCGGCTCCGGCGCCGTCGTCACCGGCGGGCCGCCACCGACGGGGCCCTCGCTGCACGTGGGGCCGGTGCAGGTGACCGGGGGCTGGGGCGTATCGCTGGTCACCGGCTTCTGCACGTCGTGGCCGTTGTTCGACGCGAGTAGGGCGACCGCGCCGCCGAGCAGCCCCGCGGCGAGCGCGACCGGCTGCAGGTGGTTGCGCGACGAGTCGGGGGCGGTGATCTCGCTCCACGCCGGCGCGCTCGCCGTCGGCAGCACGGCCGCGGGGGCCGGCGCCGCCCAGGGGAGCCCGTTCACGAGCGCGGCCACGGCGCCGGCGCTCGGCACGACGGCGGCCGGCGCGACTGCGGCCGGCGCGAGCGCCACCTTGCGACACTGCGGGGCCGGCGCCGCCTTGGGGGCGGCGGCCACGGCGCGGTGGCCGGCGGCGTGCTTGGCCGGCGCGCGGCGCGCCGCCACGACGGGGGCGGACTTCTTCTTCGCGGTGGGCGCGCTGGCCACGGCTGCCTTGGGCGCGACGCGGCGCTTGACCGGATGCTTCGCGATCGGAGCGGCCGTGGGCGCGGCGGACACGGGATCGCAGATGATCGTGCCGTCGGACTGCGGCGCGCGCTGCGCGGTTGCCTGCGCCACCGCGGGGCGCGCGGTGGCCGCGAGCCCGGCGAGGACCGCGGCCGCGACGGCCGCGGACCGGAGCGCGGCGCGTGAGGCACGGTGGAGCAGGGAGGGTGACGGCATCGTCAGGCTGAGGGTGGAAGTCACGGGACTATCTCCGAGAGAGCCCATAATAGAGTTGTTGGACGCCGTCCACAATGCCATTGCTGTGCCTGGTGATCGAGATCACAGCACGGCGGCGCCGACCGACCGGTTCCCGTGGCGCGTTGGCCGGTGCCGGCGCCGGGTGGCCGGGGGCCGCGGCCTCATCCGCGGACCCGCCCCGACGACACGGTCGGCGCCGCTCCAGGGGCCTTCATCAATCGTGCCCCTCAACGCCTTACGGGCTCGCTCGCGCCCAATTCACCCGCTCCCGACAGTGCCGGCATCCGCTCCTTCTTTCGCCCCACCGGCACCACGCGTATAGCGCCCGCCGGACGGAGAATGGACGCCGGCGTGGCGGGGAGGGTGAGGGGCCACAGGGGCGCTCCAGCGGCCTCGACCGTGGCGCTAGCGCCTACAGTAGTGTTGCTCACCCGCCACGGTCGGGAGGGCACCCACCGTCTGGGGATGTGAAGGGGCCGTTGGGGTTTGGCCCCGCCGCGCGGCCGCGTAGCATGCAGTGCGCCCGTGGGCGCTTCACCCCGAACCCCGGGCGCGATGGCGACGCTGATCCCCGTCCACAGCTTCGACGACGTCCTCCGGCGCTACCGCGGCACGGCGATCGAGCGACTGCTCGGCTATTACAACCTGGCCGAGCCACTGCCGTCCCCCGCCGCCCAGCCACAGCTCTTCGTCGGGATGTGCATGGACCACCGCAAGGAGCTCACGCTGCCGAGGGGGTTCGCGTTCGTGCTGCGGGCGGCGGGGGCGAATCTGCGCGGGAGCGAGTTCGAGATCTCCTTCGCCGTGGGCGCGGGCGGAGTCGGTGCGATCGCGTTGCTCGGCGCGGCGGCGTGAGCGCCGGGCGTCAGCGGGCGACGTGCACGCGCCGCACCGTCTGCGCGAGGCAGAGGACGACGCCGATCGGGAAGAGGAAGTGCCAGCCCCCGCCGTGGAATCCGAGCACGATCCACCCGACCGCCCAGACGATGAGGACGAGGGCTCCGAGCGAACCCAGGACGCCGAACGTCGCGCGCTGCATGGCTCCCCTCCGGTTTTTGGCGCATCCATAGTCGGCGAGGCTTCCCGGGCAGGCAAGCTCGGCCGTGGTCCCCTTCCGGCTCCTCCCCGCACTAGATTCACGGCGACTATCCTCACTCTCCGCCGCCGCATGCCGCCGCTCCGCGTTCTCCCCTTCCCGCTCCCTCCCGCCCCGTCGGAGGGCTGACCATGGAAGGGGGAAGCCCGCTCCTCGAGTACCTCACGTACGGCGTGATCGGGGTCGTCCTGCTGATCGTCGCCGCGATGGCGGTGCGCAGCGCGATGTTCTTCCTCTCGCTCTTCCTCGTGCCGCTCGCCGACACCTTCGGCGGGTGGGCGCCGGCGCGGCGCCGGCTCGAGCGCTGGGCGCGCCATGGCGCCGAGCGCGACGCGGACATCTGGCGTGGCGCGGCGACCGCGATGCCGGAGCGGGTGGCGGCGCCGCCGAGCGTCCTCGAGCGCGCGGCGGCCGTGGGCGGCGCGCTCGGCGTGCTGCCGGCGTGCTGGGTGGTCGCCGCCGGTCCAGTGGCCCACCTCCTCGCCACCCCCGCATCGTGGCGGGGCGATCTCGCCGCCGCCGCGCTCACGCTCGCCATGGTCGGCGTCCCGGGCGCGGTCGCAGGCGCGGGGCTCGGCGCCGCAGCGGCGATGATGCGACAGGCGATCGCGGGCAGGCGGGGAGCGGCGGACCCAGATAGCGGCGAGCAGTAAGCGACGACGAGCGAGCAATACCGGGGCGCTCCTCCGCGACCCTCCTCCGTCCAGCACCTCCAACGCCGACCCGTGCGCCTCCGCTCCGCGCTCTCCCTGCTCTGCCTCCTGCTCCCTGCCGCCGCGGCCTCGCAGGCGCCCCGCCGCGGGACCGTGCGCGTCGAGAGCTTCGACTCCCCAGCGCTCGGCGCGCGCAAGCACTACGTCGTCTACCTGCCGCCATCGTACGCGTCGGCGCGGGCGCGGCGCTACCCCGTGGCGTACTACCTTCACGGGGCCGATGGCAACGAGGCCGACTGGGTGTCGCGCGCCGCGCTCGACCGCGTGATGGACTCGCTCGTCGCGCGTGGGGCGCCGGAGATGATCGTCGTCATGCCGGACGGCGACGAGAGCTGGTACGCGACCCCGCCGCGGCCGCCCGACCACGACGAGTGCGCGCGGGGACGATTCGGCGAGGACCCGACGCTGCGCTGCGTGGCGCGCGCGGACTACGACGCGTATCTCTCGCGCGACCTCGTGCGCCACGTGGACTCCACCTACCGTACGCGCGCCGACCGGGCGCACCGCGCGATCGGGGGGCTCAGCATGGGCGGCTACGGCGCGCTTCGCGCCGCGCTCACCCACCCCGAGACGTGGAGCGCGGCGGTGAGCCACTCGGGCGTCGTCTCCCTTCTCTTCGCCGGCCCGCGCCCCTTCGTCGCGCCGGCGTCGTACGCCGCGTCGCTCGAGACGCTGCGGGCGGCGTTCGGGGACCGGTACTGGGGGGAGCTACGCGGCGCGCTGGGCGATGACGTGGCCGCCTGGCGCGCCGCCGATCCGGCCGAGCTGGCGCGCCGGCTGCGCGACGCCGGCCGCCCGCTGCCGGCGATCTACCTGGACGCCGGCAGCGACGACGCCCTCGTCATCGACCGCAACCGCGCCTTCGACGCCGAGCTGACCGCGCTCGGCGTGGCCCACGAGTACCACGAGTGGCCGGGCCGCCACGAATGGCGCTACTGGCACGCGCACGTGAGGGAAGGGCTGGTATGGCTGGGCAAGCGAATCAGCGACTAGGTACCAGGTACCGAGTACCGGGGCTGGCCGGTACCGAGCGCCGAGTCCTATCCTCCCTCCCGCCTAACTAACTTGTACCTCGGCGCGCCGGCGCCCGTCTTCCTACCTGCGGCGCGCCCTCACCCGCCCTCTCTCCGCATGCGCCATCTCCCGCTCGCGCTGGCCGCGGCCGCGCTCGCGACCGCGCCGCTCGCCGCACCCGCCGCCCAGCAGCCCACGCGCGCCACCGCGGTCGCCGCGGCCGCGGCCGCCGACTCCTTCGCCCTCGTCCCGCTCCCGCGCGAGATCGCCGCGCGCCCGTCGCTGCACCTCGCCGGCGGCGTGAGCGTCGCCGCGCCGGGCGGCGACGCCGACGACAGGTTCGCGGCCAGCGACCTCGCGGCCACGCTCCGCGAGCGAGGCGTGCGCGCCGGGTCGGCCGCGTCGCCCCGGGCGGTGCGCGTGACGCTGCTCCGCCGCTCGACACCGGCGGCGCGCGAGCTGCTCGAGCGGCACGGGCTGCGCTTCGAGCCGGCGATGGAGCCGGAGGGGTACGTGCTCGTCACCGAGCCGGGACGCGTCACCGTCGTCGGCGCCTCGGCGGTCGGCGTCTTCTACGGGGCGCAGACGGTCAAGCAGCTCGTCGAGGGCACCGGTGCCGCGGCGCGCCTCCGCGGCGCGACGATCCGCGACTGGCCGGCGATGAAGTACCGCGGCTTCCACGACGACCTCTCGCGCGGCCCGGTGCCGACGCTCGAGTTCCAGAAGAAGCAGATCCGCACCTTCGCCGCCTACAAGCTCAACGTCTACTCGCCGTACTTCGAGCACACGCTCGCCTACGCGTCGAACCCGCTCGCCGCGCCGCCGGCCGGCGGCGCCGTGACGCGCGAGCAGGTGAAGGAGCTCGTCGCCTACGCGAAGAGGTACCACGTCGACCTCGTCCCGGAGCAGGAGGCGTTCGGCCACCTGCACCACGTCCTCAAGTTCGAGAAGTACTCGGCGCTGGGCGAGACGCAGCACGGGCACGTGCTCGCCCCGGGCCAGGCCGGGTCGCTCCCCCTCATCAGGCAGTGGTTCGCCGAGCTCGACACGCTCTTCCCGAGCAAGTTCGTGCACATCGGCGCCGACGAGACGTTCGAGCTCGGGCGCGGGCAGACGGCGGAGCGCGTGAAGAGCGAGGGGATCGGCGCCGTCTACCTCGGCTTCCTGTCGCAGATCGAGGAGGCGCTGCGCCCGATGGGGAAGCGGCTCCTGTTCTGGGGAGACGTCGCCATGAACCACCCCGACCTCGTCCGCACCCTTCCCAAGGACCTCGTCGCCGTCGCCTGGCAGTACAACCCGCAGCCGCGCGGCTTCGACCGCTTCCTGACGCCGTTCACGCAGGCGGGGATGGAGACGTGGGTGGCGCCAGGCGTCAACAACTGGAACCGCGTCTACCCGAACTACGCGCTCGCGCTGCCGAACATCCAGGGGTTCGTGCGCGACGGCCAGCGGCTCGGCGCCACCGGGATGCTCAACACCGCGTGGGACGACGACGGTGAGGCGCTGTTCGCGCAGACGTGGTACGCGGTGCTCTTCGGCGCGGCGGCGGCGTGGCAGCCGGGCGAGTCGAGCATCGAGCGCTTCCAGGCGAGCTACGGCCGCGTCTTCCACGGCGACACGACCGGCTTCGTGGACGAGGCGCAGCGCAAGCTGATCGCCGCCCACGCCGCGCTCCAGCGTTCGGGGGCGGGGGACGCGAGCGACCGCCTGTTCTGGATGGACCCCTACAGCGAGGAAGGAAAGTTCGAGGGCGCGCGCATCCGGCCGGTGGCGCGCGAGGTGCGACTCCTCGCCGAGGAGGCGATCGAGCTCGTCGCGCGGGCGCGCGCGAGCTACGGCGCGTCGCCGGCGCTGCGCGAGCGCGAATCGCTCGACGCGCTCGAGCTGGGCGCGCGGCGCATCGACATCCTCGCGATGAAGTTCCAGTTCGCCGAGGAGGCCGCGCAGCTCTACGCGCGCGCCTACGGCGCGCAGTCGGACAGCGCGCGCCGCTCGGCCACGGTGCGCGACCTGGCGGACGTCTCCGGGATCAACGGGCGCTTCCAGGACCTCCGCGACGCCTACGCCCTGACGCGCGACCTGTTCGAGCGCGCCTGGCTCGCCGAGAACCGGCCGTACTGGATGGGCAACGTCCTCGCGCGCTACGACATGTCCACGCAGACGTGGATCGCCCGCGCCGACCGCGTGACGGACGCGCGCCTGCGCTGGAACCGCACGCGCCAGCTTCCGGCCGCCGGCGAGCTGGGGCTCGCGCTGCCGGCCCCGGCGGCGGCGGACTCGGCCGCGCGCGCGGTGGCGGCCCCGGCCGGGCGCTGACCCGGCAGCGGCCGAGCGGCCCGGAGCCGGCGTGACCGAGGGGGCCCGGCGCACTAACGCCGGGCCCTTTTCGTCGTCTACCGTGTAGCAGATGGGAGTCGCAGATGCGATCCCGGCCCGCGGCGCGCCCGGCAAACATCGCGGCGGTCCGCGGTGTATGACCCGGGAGCCGCCACGCCGGCGACGCTCGATCCTTCCACTCACCTCCAGCGAGAACGCCCGTGACCAAGCAGATCAGAACCGGGGCCCTCGCCGCCTTCCTCGCCGCGGCGGTCGCCACCATGGCCGCCTGCGGCGGTGGGGCCGCAGACGCGGCGCCGCTCTCCGGCGACCTGCAGCGCGACCTCGACGCCGCGCAGAGCGCGGGCATCGATCTGGCGCCGGCCGGCGGGCGCACCGAGGTCGTCTCGGCGGCGGAGCTGGGCGCCGCGCCGGCGCGCTCCACGGCGCGGGCGAGCCGCCCCACCGCCCTCCCCGCCCGCCGGCAGACGCCGGCACCGCAGGCGCGGACCGCCGAGGTCGCCGCGACGCCGGCGCCGGAGCAGCCCGCCCCCGCGGCCGAGCCACTGCCGCCGGTGGGTCCCCGCCCGACGGCGCCCCGCCCGTCGCGCACGCCGGAGCCGCCGGGCGGCTACCGGTCGGTGGGCGAGGTGATCGGGAACGCACCCTTCCCGATCAACCCGTAAGCGCGCCGCCATCGAGACGTGCGATGGTGCGTCTCCCGGGCCTGCTCGTCGTCACCACCGCCTTCACGGCGGCCTGCGTGGACAGCGGGCCCACGCACCGCGGCGCGCCGCGTACGGTCGTCACGACGCTTCGGCGCGCGGAGGGGGTCGGTGTCGGCACGGTCGTGCGCATGGCGGGGCTCCCGATCGGCCGGGTGACGGCGATCGACTCGACCGCGGACGGCGTGCGACTGACGTTCGAGGTCACCCGCCCCGACGCTCCGCTCCGCGAAGGCGCGCGTGTGGAGGTGCATCCCACCGGCCCGCTCTCCAACGACGCGCTGGACGTGGTGGCCGGACCGGTCACCGCCCGGCCACTCACCGCGGGCGCCGAGATCCCGGGGCGGCCGCGGCTGGCGACGAGCGCCGAGCGCCGGGCGGCGATGCGCATCGTCCTCCCCGCACTCGGTCTGCCGGCGCTCGGCGCGCTCGTGCCGCCGCCCCCCGACACTTCCGCGAGACTGCCGTCGCCGACGGCGCCGTAGCCTGGCGCTGCCGTAGCCCGGCGCCTGGGCTCGGTACGATCCGAGCGGTCTCGTCAGGACGGTGGATGCGGCGCGAGCGGCCGCATCGCGGCGGAGCTACATTGGCGCACTCTCGCCGTTCCCGCGACCAGCCGCCGAACCGCTCGTGACCAGTCCCTTCACTCGCTGGCGCATCACGCGCCGCGCTGCCATCGCGGTCGCCGCGCTGTGCCCGCCGGCCGCGCTCGCGCTCGCGTCGTGTGGTGGCGGGTCCGACGGACCGAGCGGGCCGGCGACCGGCGCGCTCGCGATCACCGTCGCCGGCCTTCCGGCCGCGGCGCCGGCGGCGGTCGTGGTCACGGGACCGAGCGGTTACACCGCGCAGGTCACGGCGACCGGGACGCTCTCCTCCCTCGCGCCGGGGAGCTACCGGGTCGCGGCGAGCGAGGTGGACGCGGGCGAGACTCTCTACGCGCCCACGAGTCGGCTCCAGACCGTCTCCGTCGCCGCCGGCTCGACGCCGGCGAGCGCCGCGGTGAGCTACGCCGTCAACAGCGGGACGCTGACTGTGACGGTGAGCGGCCTGCCGCAGGGCGCGGCCGCGAACGTCTCCGTCTCCGGCCCCTCGGGCTTCGCGCCGCGCACGCTGGCGGGGGCCTCGAGCACGCTCACGCGGCTGCGGCCCGGCTCGTACACGATCACCGTGGCGCCGATCACCGTGGGCGGGGACGTATATGACGCGCCCGACGAGGCGGCGCGCACGCAGCGCGTCGCGCTCGTCGCCGGGGCGAGCGAGACGCGCACGGCGACCTATGCGAAGCGGGACGACACGCGCCCCAACCTCACGATCGACGGGCTCTACCTGACGCAGAGCGTGCAGCGGCTCGACGGCACCGTGCCGCTCGTGCAGGGGCGGCCCGCGCTGCTGCGTGTGTTCGCGCGCTCGACGCGGGCACTCGGCGCGGCGCCGCTGGTCCGCGTCACCCTCGCCGCGGGCGGGCGGACGACGACCGCCGACGTCGCCGCGCAATCCGCGGCGCAGATCACCGCCGGCGCGGCGGCGAGCGAGGCCTCGCTCGCCGCGACGTGGAACGTGGAGGTCCCGGCCGGGCTCGTGCAGCCGGGCCTCACCGTCAGCGCGCGCGTCGACCCGGACGGCCAGGTCGCGGAGCCGATCGAGAGCGACAACGTCTTCCCGGCCGCCGGCGGGGCGCTCCCCGTCGACGTACGGCCGGCGCCGCCGTTGCGCCTGCGCCTGGTCCCGATCTACCAGGGCGCGAGCGGCCTCAGTGGGAGCGTGGACGATCCGGAGACGCTGCTCACCAGCACGCGCCGCATCCACCCGCTGAACGCGATCGACACCGACGTCGGCCCGCCGCTCACGACCACCGCGGTGCCGACGCAGGACGACGCCGACCGCTCGTGGGAGCAGTTGCTCTCCGAGCTGCGCGTGCGCCGCATCGCCGACGCTACGGACCGCTACTACTACGGCGTGCTCCGCGTGACCTACGCGAGCGGGGTCGCGGGGCTGGGCTACGTCGGCTTCCCGGTGGCGATCGGGTGGGACTACCAGCCGAGCGGCTCCGAGGTCTTGGCGCACGAGCTCGGGCACACGTGGGGGCGCCGCCACGCGCCATGCGAGGTCGCCACGACGGTGGACGCGAGCTACCCGTACGCCGGCGGCAAGACCGGCGTCTACGGATACGACGTCACCACCCGGACGCTGAAGCCGCCGACCGCGAACGACATCATGGGCTACTGCAGCGGGAAGTGGATCAGCGACTACACCTACCAGGGCGTGCTGAGCTTCCGCGCCGCCGAAGCGGGTGCCGCCGGCGCCGCGGGGGACGCGGGCGCCGCGGGTTCCGCGGGCGCGGGGAGCGCGGCTGGGAGCGGCGACGCGGCCGACGCGGCGCCGGCGGGCGGCGCCCCCGTGCAGCCGTGCCTCGTGGTGTGGGGGCGGGTGGTGCGGGGGGAGCCGGTACTCGAGCCGGCGTTCGAGGCGACGACGCGTCCCGCGCTGCCGCGGGGGGCGGGCGGTCCGCTGGCGCTGACGGCGACGGCGGCCTCGGGCGCGACGCTCTGGTCGCTCTCCTTCGCCGGCGACGAGATCGCCGATTCGCCGACCGGAGACCGCACCTTCGCGTTCGCGATCCCGCTCGGGCGCGCGCGCGCCGGCGAGATCGCCGCGCTCCGCTTCGCCGCGGGCGGCCGGAGCACGGCGAGCGCGGCCGCGGGCGCGGCGCCGCCTAACGCGCCTGCCCCGGCGGAGCCCGACGTGCGCGTCGCGCGGACCGGGCGCGCGCGGTGGGTGCGCGTGCGCTGGAACGCGGCGCGCCACCCGATGCTCGTCGTGCGCGATCCGCGCAGCGGCGCGATCCTCGCCTTCGCCCGCGGCGGCGACGCGCGGGTCCGGACGGCGCGTGACGGCGACGACGCGGTGGACGTCGTGGCATCGGACCGCGTGCGGAGCGCGGCGCGGCGCGTCCCGGTGCGGGCGCAGTGAGGGGCGCGCGGTGAGCGCGGCCGCGGCGCACCGTGGACGCCGGCGCGGGTGTGCGCCACATTCGTCGCGCGCGCCGCGTGCGGTGAATCCGCCGCGCCCGCGCCGAGCGTAGCCTTCCGCAGCGCAGCGACGATGGCGACACCGAGCGCGTCGTCGGGGTCCGGAGCGGCGACACCGTCGCCCGCCGCCCTCCCGCCCCAACCAGGCGCCCCCTCCGCCGAGCCGGGCGACGCCACCGACGCCGCCCTCCTGCGCCGCATGGCGGACGGGGACGAGGGCGCCCTCGCCGTGCTCTACGACCGGTGGGTGGATCCCGTGCACGCCCTCGTCCTGCACGTCGTGCGCGACGCGGCCGAAGCGGAGGACGTCGTGGAGGAGGTGTTCTGGCAGGCGTGGCGGCAGGCGGCGCGCTTCGACCCGGTGCGCGGCGGCGTGTCCACGTGGCTGTTCACGATCGCGCGCAGTCGGGCGCTCGACCGGCGCCGCGCGCTCGCCCGCTCGCGCGAGGAGCTCGCCGGCGCCGAGGAGACGCCGGCCGCCGAGACGGCGAGCCCGGCGCCGGGTCCCGCGGAGGCGGCCGAGGCGGCCGAGCGGCGCGCGCGCGTTCGCTCGGCGCTCGACGAGCTGCCGCCGGAGCAGCGCGAGGCGCTCGAGCTCGCCTACTTTGGCGGGATGAGTCAGGTGGAGATCGCCGAGCGGACCGGGTCGCCCCTCGGGACGGTGAAGACCAGGGTGCGGCTCGCGCTGCAGAAGCTGCGTGGCCGCCTGGCGCCACTGCGCGAGGGACGCGAGGGACGCGAGGGAGCGGAGCGATGAGCCACGACGAGGCGTTCGCGGAGCTGGAAGCGGCGGCGCTCGACGCCCTGCCGGGCACGGAGCGCACGGCGGTCCTCGCGCACGCCGTCGAGTGTCCCCTGTGCGCGCCGGCGCTCGCGTCGCTGCGCGAGGACGTGGCGCTGCTCGGCTGGGGCGCGCCAGCCGCGCCGCTCGACGCCATGCACCGCGCGGCGTTGCGCGCGCGCCTCGTCGCGCGCGCCGCCGCCGACCACGCACCGGCCGCCGATCGTCGCGCCGAGCCTTCGCCCGCGCAGCCCGCCGCGGAGCGTCCCGGGAAGCGCGC
>JBJMNL010000343.1:0-4709 GCA_045804285.1 Gemmatimonadaceae bacterium | reverse complement strand
GCGGCGGGATCCAGTGATCCCGCCGCCCCCCTTTTTTGCCGCCCGCCGCCTGTCCGGGCGAGGGGCCTACGCCATCAACCTGCTCGGGAGGCTTACGCCGCCGCGGCCTGCTCCGTCACCACCCGCACGGCGTCGTCCGCCACCTGGAGGAAGCCGCCGGCAACCGTGAAGCGCCGCTCGCCGGCGCCGGCGCCGAGCCGCAGCGTCCCGCGTCCGAGCAGGGTGACCATCGGCGCGTGCGAGGTGAGGATCCCCACCTCGCCGTCGAACGCCGGCGCCACCACCGACTCCGCCTCCCCCTCGAACAACACCGCTTCGGGCGAGATCACCGAGACCTTGAGCATGTGTCGTCGCTCCCGCTCAGGCCTTCGCCAGCCGCTCGGCGTTGGCGACGACGTCGTCGATCCCGCCGGCCATGAAGAACGCCTGCTCCGGCAGGTGGTCGTACTCCCCCTTCACCAGCCGCTCGAACGACGAGATCGTCTCCTCGAGCTTCACGTACTTCCCCTTGATGCCGGTGAACTGCTCGGCGACCGCGAACGGCTGCGACATGAAGCGCTGGATGCGCCGCGCCCGGCCGACGATCTTCTTGTCGTCCTCCGACAGCTCGTCCATCCCGAGGATCGCGATGATGTCCTGCAGCTCCTTGTAGCGCTGCAGGATCCGCTGCACCTCGGTCGCCACGCGGTAGTGGCGGTCGCCGAGGTACTGCGCGTCCAGGATGCGCGACGACGACGCCAGCGGGTCCACCGCCGGGTAGATCCCGAGCTCCGTGATCGCGCGCGAGAGCACGACGGTGGCGTCGAGGTGCGCGAACGCCGTCGCCGGCGCCGGGTCGGTGATGTCGTCGGCCGGCACGTAGATCGCCTGCACCGAGGTGATCGACCCGTTCTTCGTCGACGTGATGCGCTCCTGCAGCTCCCCCATCTCCGTCGCCAGCGTCGGCTGGTAGCCGACCGCGCTCGGCATGCGGCCGAGCAGCGCCGACACCTCCGAGCCCGCCTGCGTGAAGCGGAAGATGTTGTCGATGAAGACGAGCACGTCCTGGTTCTCGACGTCGCGGAAGTACTCCGCGACCGTCAGCCCCGACAGCCCGACGCGCAGGCGCGCGCCCGGCGGCTCGTTCATCTGGCCGTAGATCAGCGCCACGTTCTCGAGGATCCCGGCTTCCTTGAACTCGAGGTACAGGTCGTTCCCCTCGCGCGTGCGCTCCCCCACGCCGCAGAACACCGACTTGCCGCCGTGCCCCTTCGCGACGTTGTTGATCAGCTCCTGGATGACGACCGTCTTGCCGACGCCGGCGCCGCCGAAGAGGCCGATCTTGCCCCCCTTCACGAACGGGGCGATCAGGTCGATGACCTTGATCCCCGTCTCGAAGACCTCGGTCTTGGGCTCGAGGTTCGCGAACGGCGGCGCCGGCCGGTGGATCGGCCACCGCGGCGCGTCGGCCGGGATCGGGTCGCCGTTGTCCACCGGCTCGCCGAGCACGTTGAGGATGCGCCCGAGCGCCGCCTCGCCGACCGGCACCGAGATCGGCGCGCCGGTGTCGACGACGTCCATCCCGCGCACCACCGAGTCGGTGCTCGACATGGCGACCGCGCGCACCTGGTTGCGGCCGACGTGCTGCTGCACCTCGGCGACGAGGTGAATCGGCGTCCCGTCCGGCGCCTTCGCGTCGAGCGAGAGCGCGTTGTACAGCTCCGGCAGGTGCTCCGTCTCGAACTCGACGTCGAGCACGGGGCCGATGACCTGCACCACCTTGCCGATGTTCTTGGTTGCGACTGTGGTTGCCATGGGTGTCCGCGTTGTGCGTATCGTGTGACGTGTGGCGTGGGGCGCGTAGACGTGCCGCTCGGGAGGTCCCGGGGCCGTCGCGACGCGCTACCCGCTACACGCTGATGTCATCCCTGGAGCGCCGCCGCGCCGCCCACGATCTCCGCGATCTCCTGCGTGATCTGCGCCTGGCGGGCGCGGTTGTAGGTGCGGCGCAGGACGTTCAGCATCTCGCTCGCGTTGTCGGTCGCGTTCTTCATCGCCGTCCGCTGCGCGCTCTGGAAGCCGGCCTCGTTCTCGACCAGTGCGCGGTAGACCGCGTTGCGCACGTACGAGGGGAGCAGCTCCGAGAGGATCGTCTCGGCCGACGGCGCGAGGATGTAGTCGCGCGTCCGGGCCGCCCCCCCGCCCGCCGGCGGCGCCGGCGGGGCGACGGGGAGGATCTGCTCGGACGTCGGCGGCGTCGACAGCGCCGAGTTGAACTTCGTGTGGACGACGTACACGGCGTCGAGCGCGCCCGTCGTGAAGTCGCGCATCAGGCCGTCCACCAGCTCGGCCGCGTCCTTCGTCGTCGGCCGGTTCGAGATGTCGGTGCGGCTCGACGCCACGGCCCGCCCGACGTAGCGGAAGTAGCCGAGCCCCTTCCGCCCGACCACGTGCAGCTCGACCTCCACGCCCTGGCGGTCGAGCGTGGCGAGGAGGGCGCGCGCCTCCTTGATCAGGTTGGCGTTGAACGCCCCCGCCAGCCCGCGGTTCGCGGTCAGCAGCAGCACCCCCGCCCGCCGCACCCGCGCCGGCTGCCGCAGCAGCGGGAATCGCTCCGCCAGCGCCGGCGAGTAGAGGCTCGCCATCACCTCGGCGAGCGCCGCCGCGTAGGGCCGCGCCGCGGCCACGCGGTCCAGCGCGCGCTTCATCTTGGAGGTCGCCACCATCTCCATCGTGCGCGTGATCTTGCGCGTGTTCTCGACGGACTTGATGCGCCCCTTCAGCTCGCGTCCCTTGGCCATCGCGGTCCTAGCGGACGAACGTGCGCATGAAGGTCTCGATGCCGCGCCGCAGCTCGGCCTCGGTCTCCTTCGAGATCGCCTTCTCGGTCCGGATCCGCTCGCCGACCTGCGGGAACTGCGCCGCCATGTACTCGAGGAAGCCGCGCTCCCACTCGCGCACCCGCGCCACCGGCACCTCGTCGAGGAGGCCGTTGGTGACCGCGTAGAGCACCATGACCTGCTGCTCGACCGGCATCGGCGAGTACTGCGGCTGCTTGAGGATCTCCACCGTGCGCGCGCCGCGCTCGAGCTGGCGCTTCGTCGCCGCGTCGAGGTCGGAGGCGAACGCCGCGAACGCCTCCAGCTCGCGGTACTGCGCCAGGTCGAGGCGGAGGCGGCCGGCGACGCTCTTCATCGCCTTCGTCTGCGCCGAGCCGCCGACGCGGCTCACGGAGATGCCGACGTTCACCGCCGGCCGCACGCCGGAGTAGAACAGGTCGGCCTCGAGGAAGATCTGGCCGTCGGTGATCGAGATGACGTTCGTCGGGATGTACGCCGACACGTCGCCGGCCTGCGTCTCGATGATCGGCAGCGCGGTCAGCGACCCGCCCGGCTTGACGATGCTGGTGCCGTCCACGATGCCGGCGTCCTCGCGCAGCTTGGCGGCGCGCTCCAGCAGGCGCGAGTGGAGGTAGAACACGTCGCCCGGGAACGCCTCGCGGCCCGGCGGGCGGCGCAGCACGAGCGAGATGGAGCGGTACGCGGCGGCCTGCTTCGTCAGGTCGTCGTACACGCACAGCGTCGCCTTCCCCTCGTTGTACATGAAGTACTCGGCCATCGCGCACCCCGCGTAGGGGGCGATGTACTGCATCGGCGCCGGGTCGGCGGCCGAGGCGACGACGACGATCGTGAACTCCAGCGCGCCCGACTCGCGCAGCCGGTCGACGACCGCCGCCACCGTCGACGCCTTCTGCCCGATCGCCACGTAGACGCAGATGACGCCGGTCCCCTTCTGGTTGATGATCGTGTCGATCGCGATCGCCGTCTTGCCCGTCCCGCGGTCGCCGATGATCAGCTCGCGCTGCCCGCGCCCGATCGGGATCATCGAGTCGATCGCCTTGATCCCCGTCTGGAGCGGCTCCTTCACGGGCTGGCGCACGATGATGCCCGGCGCCGGCGACTCCACCTTGCGCGTCGTCGTCGCCCGGATCTCCCCGAGATCGTCGATCGGCCGCCCGAGCGCGTCCACCACCCGGCCGACCAGCGCCGGACCGACCGGCACCTCGAGCGTGCGGCTGGTCCGCCGCACCTCGTCCCCCTCCTTGAGCTGGAGGTAGTCGCCGAGGATGACCGCGCCGATGTTGTCCTCTTCGAGGTTCAGCGCCAGGCCGGTGATCGTGTTCCCGGTCTCGGACGAGCGGAAGTCGAGCATCTCGCCAGCCATGGCCTGCATCAGGCCGTAGATGCGCGCGATGCCGTCCTTCACCTCGAGCACCGTCCCGACCTCCTCGATGTCCGGCTCACGGAGATCGGCGGCTTCGATCTGGCGGAGGAGAATGTCCTTGATTTCGCCGGGACGGAGAATGGTATCGGATGCCATGATGAAGAGAATCGAAAGGGCGAACAGCGGTGGCGGTACAGCTTGTGAAAATTATCACAAGGCCGACCGGCAGGCAAGCGAAAGTTAGCCACCCCCCGCGCGCCCCGCCCCCGCCCCCCGCCCCTGCCCTCCGCGCCCGCCCCCGCTCAGGCCGACGCGCCTCAGGCCGTCCGGCTCGGCACCCCGCCGCGGCGCCTCGCGCCTGCCGGCGTGGTTCCGGTGACGCGCCACCTCACGCCCCGACGATCTTCCCCCCCTGTCGACCGGCGTGCGCGAGCTCAAACTCTGGCAAGAGGCGGTCGCGCTCGGCGGCGAGGTCACTCGGCTCATGCGCCAGAGCTGCCGGCGCG
>JBJMNL010000342.1:0-30146 GCA_045804285.1 Gemmatimonadaceae bacterium | reverse complement strand
GCGCCGGTGGTGGCGCCGGCGAGCATCGACGAGTGGTACCTCGACCTGGCGGGGACGGAGGCGCTCTACGGCGGCGAGCCGCTGGCCGCCACGGCGCAGCGGATCCGGCGGGCGGTGGCCGAGGAGACCGGGCTGACGGTGTCGATCGGCGGGGGGACCAACCGGCTCGTGGCGAAGCTGGCGGTGGAGCTGGCGAAGCCGCACAAGGCGCCAAGGCACGAGGCGCCGGGGCACGAGGCGCCGGGGCACGAGGCGCCGGGGCACGAGGCGCCGGGGCACGAGGCGCCGGGGCACGAGGCGCCAGCGCACGAGGCGCCAGGCGAGCGGGGCGGCGGCGCGCCTGACGACGAGATGCGCGGGGGCGGCGCCTACGTCGTCCCGCCGGGCGGGGAGGGGGCGTTCGTGGCGCGGCTGACGCTCGCCGAGCTTCCGCTCGTCGGCCCGAAGCTCCAGGAGCGGCTCGCGCGCGCCGGGATGCGTACGGTCGCCGACGCCCTGCGCCACGACGTCGCGTCGCTCGAGCGATTGCTCGGCGAGCGCACGGGGCGGTGGCTGCACGAGCGAGTGCGCGGGATCGACGCGACGCCGGTGGAGCCGCGCGACGAGGCGAAGTCGATGAGCCGCGAGGAGACGTTCGACCGCGACCTGCACGAGGATGGGGCGATCGAGCGGGAGCTGGCGCGGCTCGCGGTGCGGGTCTCCGCGGACCTGCGCGGCGACGGCCTGGTCGCGCGCACGGTCACGGTGAAGGTGCGCGACTCGGACTTCGTGACGCGCCAGGCGAGCCGGACCCTCGACCGCGGGATCGAATCGGAGCGCGCGGTGGCGACGGTCGCGCGCGAGCTGCTGCGCCGCCTGCGCCGGGCGCGGCGGGTCGGCGTGCGCCTGCTCGGCGTCTCGCTCTCGCAGCTCGGCGACGACGCCGCCGCGGCGGGCGCGGCGGGCGGGCAGCTCGCGCTCTTCGAGGACGCGCGGCCCGCGGCGAAGGGCGGGGAGCCGCCGGTGGAGACGGAGCGGGACCGGGAGCTGTCGCGCGTGGTGGACCGGATCAGGGAGAAGTTCGGGACCGGGGCGATCGTGCCCGGGGACGTCCTCGGCGAGTGACCGCCCGCCGCAGAGGCCCGGCGCGTCAGGCGGTGTCGCGCAGGATCTCCCCGAGCGCGCGGGTCGCCGTCGCGATGCGGCGCTCGTCGGAGCCGCCGAAGCCGAGCAGCAGCCCGCTCCGGCGAGCGGGACCGGCGTAGCAGGTGGAGAGCGCGGTCGCCGTCAGCCCGCGGGCGGCCATTCGCCGGACCACGTCGACGTCGTCCACGCCGGCCGGCAGGAGCGTCGCGACGTGCAGCCCGGCGTCGGCGTTGTGCACGGCGAGGTACCCGTCGCAGTGGCGGGCCAGCCCCTCGAGGAGCGCCGCGCGCCGGCCGAGATAGAGGGCCCGCATGCGTCGGAGGTGCCGCGCGAAGTGCCCCTCCCGCAGGAAGTCCACGAGCGCGCGCTGGTAGAGCGTCGGCGAGAAGAGATCGAGCGCCTCGCGCGCGTCGACGAACGCCTCCCGGAGCGATGGCGGGACGACGAGGTAGCCGACGCGGATGGAGGGGAACAGCACCTTGCTGAAGGTGCCCACGTAGATCACGCGCCCCCTCGCGTCCATCCCCTGAAGCGCCCCGAGCGGGCGGCTCACGTACCGATACTCGCTGTCGTAGTCGTCCTCGATCAGCCACGCGTCGCGGCGCCCGGCCCAGTCGAGCAGCGCCAGCCGCCGGGCGGCGGTCATCGAGGCGCCGAGCGGGTACTGATGTGACGGCGTGACGTACGCCGCGCGCACCCGCGTGCCCAGCGCGTCGAGCGCGGCGACGTCGATCCCCTCGTCGTCGACGCGGACCGGCGCGAGCTCGGCGCCGCTCGTCCCCAGCGCGGCACGCGCCCCGGGATATCCCGGCTCCTCGATCGCCACGAGATCGCCGCGCGCGAGGAGCACCGCGGCGCTGATGCGCAGCGCGGCCTGCGATCCGGAGACGATGAGCACCTGCTCTGCCTCGCACCGCACCGCGCGGGCCGTGCGCAGGTGCTCGGCGATCGCCGAGCGAAGCGCGCCGAGCCCGGCCGGATCGCCGTACGCCATGAGGGCGGGCGTGAGGGCGTGGGCGTGGCGGGCGACGATGCGCGCCCAGGTCGCGTGGGGAAACTGGTCGAGCGCGGGGAGGCTCACCCGGAACGGACGGAGCCCGCCCTCGTTGCGAGGGCGCGGCGTCGCTCGGTCCCGCTCGCGCGGCGCGACGAGGGCGGGCGCGTCGCGCCGCGCGAGCGGGACCGAGCGCAGCGCGTCGTCCGGGATCGCGGCGCTCACGAACGTCCCCGAGCCCACGCGCCCCTGCAGGTAGCCCTCGTGCAGCAGCTGCTCGTAGGCGGTGAGCACCGGGAGGCGGGACACCCCGAGCTCGACGGCCAGCGCCCGCGTGGACGGCACGCGCTGGCCCGGTCGGAGCAGCCCGCCCAGGATAGCCCGCCGGAATCCCTCGTGGATCTGCCGGTGGAGCGGGATCCGCGCGCTCCGGTCGATGGCGAGGTGCGGGAGGATGTTCGGGCTCGCGGCGGTTCTCACGTCGGTTCGACGCCGGAAGTGGTCATGGCGGGAACATAACAAATGGCGCTGGTGAGCATGCCGCTTCCTGGCGAGTATGCTCACGTGTCGCGCCCGGCGTCCCAGCACCCCGGGCCGGCGGGCCCCGCGCCCGTCGAACGCTTCCCCGTCCACGCCTGCTCCCCTTCGATGCCCAGCACCGCCGCAGACTCCGTCGCCCGGGACGGCGCCACGTCCGACGTCGCGCCCCGTCCGGTATCCAGGCCCGCGCCGCGCGACGGCATGCGCGATTTCGACTTCCTTCATGGCCGCTGGCGCGTGCACAACCGGCGGCTGCGCCGGCCGCTCTCGGGCTCCGGCGAGTGGTACGAGTTCGAGGGGACGGCGGTGGAGCGCCCCCTGTGGGACGGGCAGGGGAATCTCGAGGAATACGAGGCCGAGCTGCCCACCGGCGACCGGCTCCGCGGCCTGGCCCTGCGCCTGTACGACCCCCGCTCGCGGCAGTGGACCATCAACTGGTCGAGCAGCGCCACCGGCAGGCTCGACCGGCCGATGACGGGGGAGTTCCGCGACGGGCGGGGCGAGTTCTACAACCAGGAGGAGCTCGAGGGGCGCGCGATCTACGTGCGCTTCATCTGGACGAGCCTCGGCCCCGCGGCGTGCCGGTGGGAGCAGGCGTTCTCGGCGGACGGCGGGCGGACGTGGGAGACGAACTGGATCATGGACTTCACCCGCGCGCCGTGAGCGCGTCGCGCGACCTCCCCCACGGTACCGATCCGAGGAGAGACATGGACACGCAGGCAATCGACTCGACTGGAGGACGGCGGCCGCCCGCCGCCGCGGCGTGCTGCCCCGTGATAGAGCTCCGGCACTACACGCTACGCCCCGGGAAGCGGGAGACGCTGATCGCGCTCTTCGACCGCGAGCTCGTCGAGCCGCAGGAGGCCGTCGGCATGCAGGTCGTCGCGCAGTTCCGCGACATCGACCGGCCCGACGTCTTCACCTGGATCCGGGGCTTCGCGGACATGCCCGCGCGGACGGCGGCGCTGGCCGCCTTCTACGACGGGCCGGTCTGGGGCGCCCACCGCGACGCCGCGAACGCCACGATGATCGACTCCGACGACGTGCGCCTGCTCCGGCCCGCGCGGCCCGGCTCCGGCTTCGCGCTCGACGACGCGGACCGGCCGCCCCCGGGAGCGACCGCCGTCCCGCCGGGGCTGTTCGTCGCCACCATCTACACGCTCACCGCGCCCGCCGCCGACGGCTTCGCCGACGTCTTCCAGCGCGCGGTCGTGCCGGAGCTCGTCGCGAGCGGCGCACCGCCCATCGCCCTGTTCGAGACGGAGCCCGCGGCGAACGGCTTCCCGCGGCTCCCGGTGCGGGAGGGGGAGCACGCGTTCGTCTGGTTCGCCCGGTTCGCCGACCCCGCCGCTCACGGCCGTCACGTGACGGCGCTCGAAGGCTCGCGGCAGTGGCGGGACGTGGTGCGTCCCGCGCTCGGCCGGCACCTCAGCGCTCCGGTGGAAGTATGGCGACTGACCCCGACCGCGCGCTCGCGGCTGGCGCTGCGCCACCGACCTTGACCGGGCGCTAGCTTTCGGGCATGACCGTCCCCCGGCTCGCCCCGTCCCGCCCCGCCGTCCCCCGCGCCCGGCGTGTCGTCGCGCTGAAGCGGCGGACGCCCGCGCTCTGGCCGCGGGTGCTGCTCTGGGTCGTCGGGCTGGCGGTCGTGCTCGGGGTCGCGGCGCTCGTGCTCTTCGGCAGCCCGGCGAGCGAGCGCGCGGCGCGGCGGATCGCCGACCGCGAGCTGCAGATGACGCTCGAGCCGGGCGAGCGGATCGAAGGGAGCGCGCACGTCGTGCAGCGGCACGCGCTCGACTACTTTCGCGAGACGCACGGCACGCTCGCCGCCACCGACCGGCGGGTGATCTTCATCGGCGTGCTGCCGCGCGACTTTCTCGAGCCGGAGCGCGACCTGCCGGCGTTCGACGTGCGCGTCTACCCGTACGACACCGTGCTCACGCTGCGCGGAGCGCGCGTCTTCTTCGACCGGGCGTCGGGGGTGCGGGTGCGGTCGGAGGCGGGGCGCGAGGCGTTCAGCGTCAGCCGCGGCGAGTGGCCGCGGGTGCAGGACGTGATCCGCGCCGCGAACCGGCACGTGCTGGTGGTGCGGCAGTCGGTGGAGCGGGAGCGCGAGGCGATCGCGGAGGCGGCGGCGCGGCCGCCGGTGCGCGTGTTCCACGGCGTGAAGCGCGGCGAGTCGCTGATCGCCATCGCGCGGCTCTACTCGACGACGCCGGAGTCGCTCCTCGTGCTCAACGCGAAGCGCGACTCGTCGCTCAAGGCGGGCGACACCCTGCTCGTGCGCATCTACCGCGACACGACGGTCTACTACCGGGACACGCTGCTGCCGGGCCGGCGGCAGTAGCGGCGGGACGCGCCGAGGCGCGGCGCCCGGTCGACCGGCGCCGCGCCTCGGGGCGCCGTTCGCGCCTAACGCTGCAGGCTCGTCAGGCGGAACTCGGTGTTCGCGAAGTGGACCGGGGCCTGCTCGGCGACGAGCGCGGCGGGCCAGATCGGCATGGACGCCGAGAGGGAGGCGACGAAGGCCGGCGTGGCGACCGGGGTCGGGGCCACTTCCGGCGCGGAGGCGACGACCGGGGCGAGGGCGATGCCCGGCGACGGGGAAGCGGCGTTCATCGCCACCGTCGCGACGTAGCCGGCGGCCAGCACCCCGGCGGCGGCGGCGGTGAACGCGCCGAGGCCGGGACCGCGGTGCCGGGCACGACCGGTGCCCTGCAGCATCGCGCCTCGCGACCGCGCCTCGAGGCGCGCCTCGCGCAGCCGCGCCTCGAGGCGCGCCCTGAAGTGCGCCGACGGCTGGATCGGGGGGAGATTGCGGAAGATCAGAAGCCCGCGCCGCACGGTACAGTCGTGCCGGGCGCAGGCCTCGCACTCGATCAGGTGGCGCTGCATCGCGACGAGCTGCGCGTCGGCGAGCGCGTCGTCGAGAAAGGCTGAGTGTTGGTCGTGAAAGAGGCGACAGTCCATGACGGCGGGTGCCGGAAGTCGGGGATTGGGTACCGGGGAGAGGTGCGAGCGACTGCGCTCCCGCCATGCCCAGCCGGCGGCCGCGTCGGTCCGATCCCCACGCCAAGTGTACCATCGAGACTCGCAAAGGTGCCATTTCGGGGACCGGGACCGGGGACGGGGGGAAAGACGAAGGCGGGGAGAGGAATGATTCCTCTCCCCGCCTCTCTCCTTCGGGTCGTCCGCGGTCGGCCGCGGGTACCCGGTCGCTGGTGGCTACTCGAGCCAGGGCGCGATGATCTCGGCGAACGAGTTGCGCGCGCGATTGAGGCGCGACTTCACCGTGCCCAGGTTGCAGTCCGTGATCTCGGCGATCTCCTCGTACGACTTCCCCTCGAGCTCGCGCAGCACGAACACCTGACGATGGTGCTCCGGCAGCCGCGCGGTGGCCTCGTCCACGAGCTCGCGCAGGTGGCGCTTGCGGTAGAGGTCGTCCGGACGCGACGTCGCGTCCTCGAACTGGAGCGGACGGTCCTCGTCCTCCCAGTTCTTCTTGATGGTCTGGAAGAGCACGAGCGGATTGCGCGAGCGATTGCGCAGCTCGTTCTTCGCCAGGTTCGACGCAATCGTGTAGATCCACGTCGAGAACTTCTTGCTCGTGTCGAAACGATGCAGATGGCGGTACACCCGGATGAAGACCTCCTGCACGAGGTCCTCTGCCTTCTCCCGGTCGCCGATCGTGCGATAGACGAAGTTCAGCAGCCGCGTCTGATACCGGTCGACGAGCTCCTGGAACGCGCGCTCTTCGCCGGCGAGAAACTCCCCCACCACGGCCGAGTCGTCCAGGGTGCGCAGTTGCTCACGAACGGACGCGCCGCCCACGCGGGACGGGGCGCTCTTAAGTGCGACGTCAGCCATGTGTCACTCCCCAATGCTGCCGAAGGGTTCACGAGTCGGAGTGCGCCATGACCGCGACGCCGGACCCGTCATCGTGCGGCCCTATGTAAGGCAGGTGCCGTGCCTCGCTCCCGTCGCCCGGAATTCATCGGTAAGACTTTGAAGCGCCGATGTTTACGCCGAGCGATCAACTCAACAAATCTACCGAAACCCGGCCGAAATGTCCACCCTTGGTGACAGGCGATGAGACACACCTGGGTCGCCAGGGGCCACGGCTAACCCCGCCAATCGCGATTCTCCGGTTAGCGGAGCCAGCAACCATCTACCACCCCCGGCGCGCCAGCGTCGAGCGTGCTGACGCCCTACTGACGCTCTAGCGGCCGGCGCGGAACCCCGCCGCGTAGAGCAGCGCGAGCGCGGTCTTGGAGTCCTCGATCTCCCCGCGCTCCACCATCTCCAGCGCGCGCGAGAGCGTCATCGTCTCCACCTCGAGGAACTCGTCCGCCTCGCGCCCCGCTTCCCCGCGCGTCAGCCCGACCGCCATGAAGAGGTGGATCTTCTCGTCGGTGAAGCCGGGCGTGGTGTACATGGTGTACATGTATTCGACACGCTCGGCCGTACAGCCGGTTTCCTCCCGGAGCTCGCGGCGGGCGCAGTCGGCCGGGTCCTCACCCTCGTCGAGCCGGCCCGCCGGTATCTCGTAGATGAAGCCGTCGGCGGCATAGCGGTATTGTCTGATCAACAACAGCTGAGGATCGTCCCCCGTTGGGTCGGAGAGAAAGGGGACGACGGCGCTCGCGCCGGGGTGGCGCACCATCTCCAGCTCGCCCACGGAGCCGTCGGGGAAGCGGACCGTGTCCACGTCGAGGTTGACGATCTTGCCGGTGTAGACGCGGCGGCTCGAGATCTTCCCGGGCTTTGCGGCGGGCTTGTCGGTCATGATCGGGAATCGGGAGTGGGGGGTCGGGAGTCGAATGCTCCAATCTACTCCCCCCTTCCCGCTCCCCATTCTCCCTACTCTCCCGGGTGCCCGGCGGTCACATCGCACCGCGGAGGCGCGAGCGCCTCTCCGCGCGAGCGCATCTCCGCGCGGGCGCCTGTCATGCCAGTGACAGCTTCGCCCGATAGGTTGACCCAATGTCCATCAGGCGGGGGAGGGCGTCGTGAGACAGGGTTGCCACCGCGCGCTGGCGGTGGGCGCGGCGCTGGGGTCGTGCGTCGCCGCCCGTGCCGGCGCGCAGCAGAGGGACAGCGCGCAGGGGGACAGCGCGCCGGTCGCGTGCGGCTGCGTCGTGACGCGCGCGCGGGAGGGCCGCGTCCGCCCGGAGCTCTCGTTCACGGCGGCTCCGCCCGCCGCCCCGCTCCTCACGCGGCGCGACCTCGTCGCCGCCGGCGCGCTGGCGGTCGCGACCGTCGCCCTCTTGCCGTTCGACGCGCGCATCGCGGAGGAGTTCCGCGACCCCGCGCCGCAGCACGCGAGGCTGCTCCGCGGCGGCGCGCGGACCTTCAACGTGCTCGGCGATCCCGGTACGGTGATCGTCGGCGTCGCCGCCTTCGGCGTGGGGAAGGTGAGCGGCTCGCGGGGGCTCGCCGACCTCGGCCTGCACACCAGCGAGGCGATCGTCCTGAGCGGCGCGGCGACGGGGCTGATCAAGGGGGTGGCCGGCCGGCAGCGTCCGTTCCTCGCGCGGAACGACGCCGACGTCTTCGCCGCCGGCCGGGGGTTCTCGAGCGGCGACCGCGCCTCCTTCCCTTCCGGTCACGCCACGGCGGCGTTCGCGGCGGCGGCGGCGATCACCGAGGAGACGCGGTACTGGCGGCCGGGCGCGCCGTGGGTCGTCGGTCCCCTGCTCTACGGCGGCGCCGGGATGGTGGCGCTGGCACGCATGTACGACGACAAGCACTGGGCGAGCGACGTCGTGCTCGGCGCGGGGATCGGCACCATCTCGGGGCTCGCCGTGGTACGATACAACCACGCGCGTCCGCGCAACCGGGTGGACCGCTGGCTCGGCGTCGCGGCGACGCCGAGCCTCATCCCGTCGGCCGGCGGCGTGTCGGTCGCGTGGAACCTGGCGGCGCCGTGACCGCTTCCCCGACATGAGACTGCTGCTCGTGGAGGACGACGCCGAGCTCGCCGGCGTACTCGACGCCGGCTTCCGCGAGCACGGCATCGAGGTCGTCCGCGCGGCGACCGTGGCCGAGGGGTGGCAGCGGGGCCTGCTCGGTCACTTCGACGTCGTCGTGCTCGACGTGATGCTGCCCGGCGGCTCGGGGTTCGACCTGTGCAGGGAGCTGCGGCGGCGGGAGGTCGCGACCCCGATCCTGATGCTCACCGCCCGCGACGCGGTGGACGACCGGGTGGCGGGGCTCGAGGTGGGCGCCGACGACTACCTGACGAAGCCGTTCGCGTTCCGCGAGCTGCTGGCGAGGGTGCGGGCGCTCGCGCGCCGGCACCCCGCGCTGGCGCCGGCGCGGGTCCGCGTCGCCGACCTCGAGGTGGACCTGGGCTCGCGGCGCGTCGCCCGCGCCGGGCGCCCGATCGAGCTGACGGCGAAGGAGTTCGCGCTGCTCGAGCTGTTCGTGTCGCGCCGCGGCCAGGTGGTGGACCGCGCGGCGATCACGGCGCACGTCTGGGACGACAACCACGACCCCTTCACGAACGTTCTCGAGGTGCTCGTGCGGCGGCTCCGGCGCAAGATCGACGACGGCTTCGAGCCGAAGCTCATCCACACGCTCCGCGGCGCGGGCTACCGCTTCGGGGGGTAGGTGGCGGGCCTCGTGACGCGGCACCCCCTCGACCGCCTGCGGCTCCGCCTCACCGCGTGGTACGTCGCCACGTTCTGCGTGATCCTCGCGCTGCTCGGCGCGGGGCTCTTCGTCAGCATCCGGCGCCAGTTGCGGGCGCAGCTCGACGACTCGCTCCGGAGCGCCACCGCGGAGCTCGAGCGCGCGGCGCGGATCCGCGAGATGGAGGCCGGCGTGCGGGGGCGGGTGGTGGACGCCGTAGACGAGCTGCACATCCCCGACCGCACCCTCTACCTGCTCGGCGCCGACGGGCGTCCGGTGAAGCCGGAGCGCGCCGACGCGTGGATCGCGGAGGCGGCGCGCGCCGCGGCGCGGGCCGGCAGCGCCGACGCGGAGCGTGGTCTGCCCGGCGACCGGACCCTGCGGTTGCACGCCGAGCGCTTCCGGCTCGCCGACGGGAGCCCGCTCGTGGCGGCCGCCGTGGCCGACGAGGTGGAGCTCGAGGACCGCTACGCGTCGCTCATCGCGGCGTTCGGCGCGGCGTCGGCGTTCGCGCTGGTGCTGGTCGCCGCCGGCGGCTCGCTCCTCGTCCGGCAGTCGACGAGGCCGGTGGAGCGCACGATCGAGCACATGCGCCGCTTCATGGCCGACGCGGCGCACGAGCTGCGCACGCCGATCACGGTGCTGCGGAGCCGCGCCGAGGTCGCGCTGCAGCAGCCGCGCGAGTCGGAGGCGTACGTCTCGGCGCTGCGCGGGATCGAGGCGGAGAGCCGGCGGCTCGGGCGGATCGTGGAGGACCTGCTGACGCTGGCGCGGGCCGACGCCGGCGAGCGCCCCATCGAGCGGCGGCGCGTCTTCCTCGACGACGTCGCGCTCGACGCTTCGCGCGCGGCGCGCGTCGTGGCGCTGGGACGGGGCGTGGCGCTGGAGGTGGAGGAGTTCGAGGAGGCGGCCGTGGACGGCGACGCCGCGCTCCTCCGCCAGCTCGTGATGATCCTGCTCGACAACGCGGTGAAGTTCACGCCGGCCGGCGGGCGGGTGGCGGTGCGCGTCGGCGCGCCGGCCGGCCGGCCGACGCTGGCGGTGGAGGACTCGGGGGTGGGGATCCCGTCGGAGCAGCTCCCCCACGTCTTCGAGCGGTTCTACCGCGGCGATCCGGCGCGCACGCGCCGCGAGCTCGACGGCGTGCCGTCGTGCACGCCGTCGAGCGGCGCCGCGCTGGACGGGGCCGGGCTCGGGCTGGCCATCGCCCGCTGGATCGCCGACGCCCACGGCGCGGCGATGGACCTCGACTCGGCGGTAGGCGTGGGGACGCGCGTCCGCGTGGAGTTCCCGCCCGCGGCGCTCCCCACGGGCGCCGAGCACGCCGGCCGGTAGGATGACCGGCGGGCGCCGCGTGGCGGCGTGGCACCGCGTGTGTAATCCTCCGGACAGGTTCGTCCGCTAGCGTTCCCATCAAGATGCGTCGGCACATCATCCATTCCGCTCTCGCGATCGGCGCCCTCGCAGCGGCGCGTGCCACCCCGGCGCAGGAGGCGCCGGCCGGGGTGACTCCCGTCAGCCGCGCGCAGGCCGTCGAGTCGGCGCTCGCGCGTGGCGCGCGGCTCGGGGTCGCGCGCGCCGACACGGCGGTCGCCCGGGCGCAACTCCTCGCCGCCCGCGCGCGGCAGAACCCGACGCTGACCACCGAGTACACGAAGTCGGTGCCGCAGTACCACGTCACGCTCGACCTGCCGCTCGACTACCCGTGGCTGCGCGGGACGCGCATCCGGTCGGCGGAGGCGGGGCGGCTCGCGGCGCAGTACCGCTTCCAGCTCGAGCGCGCGTCGGTCGCCCTGGACGCGGACACCACGTACACGCGCGTGCTCGCCGCGCTCGCCCACGCCCGGCTCTCGCGCCACAACTCCGGGGACGCCGACAGCCTGCGGCGGATGGCGGTCGCGCGCCGCGACGCCGGGGACGCGAGCGATCTCGACGTCGAGCTGGCGGCGGTGAGCGCCGGCCAGCAGGCCAACGTCGCCGCCGCCGACTCGCTCGCCTTCCTCTCGGCGGTGCTCGACCTCCAGAGCGTGATGGGGCTCGCCGCGAACCGCGTCGCGCTCGCGCCGAGCGATTCGCTCACCCTGCCGTCGGACTCCGTGGCGGCGGTCGCTGTCTCGGACACGGTGACCGGGGCGTCCGTCCCGGGCGGCGCGGGCGGCGCGGGCGGCGCGCCGCTCCAGGTCGCGGCGGCGCAGGCGGCGCTCGAGTCGGCGCGGCTCTCGGCGTCGCTCGCGCGGCGGAGCGTGTTCGGGGCGCCGAGCGTCACCGCCGGCTTCGAGACCCGCGACCCGACCGGCGGCGAGCGCGGCCTCCTCCCTCTCGTCGGGATCTCGCTGCCGCTCCCGCTCCTCGACCGTGCCCGCGGCCCGATCGTGCAGGCGGCAGCCGAGCGCGAGCGGGCGCGGGCGGAGCTCGCGCTCGCCCAGGTGGAGAGCCAGGCCGCCCTGGCGCGCGCGCTGCGGGAGCGCTCGATCGCGCTCGCCAAGGTGGAGCGCGACCGCCGACTCGTCGCCGCCGCCGACCGGGTGGCGGCGATGTCGCTGACCGCCTACCGCGAGGGCGCGGCGTCGCTCCCCAACGTGCTCGAGGCCCAACGCAACGCGCGCGACGTCGTCGCGCAGTACGTGGACGACCTGGCCGCCGCCTGGAACGCGACGGCGGCGCTCCGCGTCCTCACGCTCACCCCCGCCCGGACCGCACAGCGATGAGCCACCGCCCGCCGCTCCGCACGCTCGCCCGCCTCGCCGGCGCGGCCGTCCTCTGCCCCGCGCTCCTCGGGGCGTGCCGCGGGGGGGGAGCCGCGGCGGACACCGACGGGGACGGGGGGAGCGGCGACGGCGTGCCGCCGGCGGTGACGGCGCAGACGGCCCTCGTCTCGGCGCAGCCGTTCACCGAGACCGTCGGCTCGATCGGGAGCGTGACGCCCCGCGCCGGCCACGTCGCGACGCTCGCCGCGCCGGCGCCGGCGCGGGTGACGCGGGTGTTCGTCGCCGCGGGGGCGCACGTGGCGGCCGGCCAGCCGCTGGTGCAGCTCGACCCGGCGGTATTTCAGGCGCCCGCGCAGAGCGCCGAGGCGACGCTCGCCGCGGCCGAGCGGACGTACGAGCGGACGCAGCGGCTGGCGCGGGAGGGGATCGCGCCACGCAAGGACGCCGAGCAGGCGGCCGCGGAGCTGGCCCGGGCGCGGGCCGATGCGGTGGCCGCGAGGCGGGCGGTGACGCTCGCCACGCTCCGCGCCCCGTTGGCCGGGGTGGTAACGCGGATGACGGCGGTGCTCGGCGCGACGGCCGACCCCAGCCAGCCGCTGGTGGAGGTCGCCGACCCGTCGAAGCTCGACGTCCTGCTGAGCATGACGCCGGCCGACGCGGCGCGCGTGCGGCCCGGCGCCGAGGTGACGCTGTACGCCGGCCAGAACGCGACCGGAGAGCCGCTCGGCGTCGCGCGCGTGAGCGACGTGGCCGGCGCCGTGGACTCGGCCACGCGCAGCGTCGCCGTGCGCGCGCGGGCGTCGGCGCCGCGGCGCGTGCTGCGGATCGGCGAGACCGTGTTCGGCGACGTCGCGGTCGCCACCGTCCCCGACGCCATCGTCGTGCCGCTCGAGGCACTCGTGCCCGAGGGGGAGGAGTTCAAGGTCTTCGTGGTGGATTCGAGCGGAGTGGCGCACGCGCGCGTCGTGAAGGTGGGGGGCCGCACGGACAAGGTGGCCGAGATCGCCGAGGGGCTCCGCGCCGGCGAGCGCATCGTCACGTACGGCGCCTACGGCGTGGATGACAGCGTGAAGGTGGTGCCGGTGTCGCCGCCGGCGCAGGGGAAGGCGCGGTGACGACGACGGCCGAGCGCGAGACCGAGGTCGCGCGGGGGGCGGAGCGTGGGGCGGAGCGGGGAGCGGAGCCGGCGGCGCCGCGGCGGCGCCCGCTGTTCGCGCTACTGGCCGCGCAGCGCCGCTTCGTCTTTCTCGTCGTCGCCGTGCTCGCCGCGGCCGGCGTGTGGGCGGCGTTCCGCCTGCCGTCGGCGATCTATCCCGAGCTCAACTTCTCGCGCATCACGATCGTGGCGCAGGGGAGCGCCCTCGGCGCCCGGCAGGTGCTGTTCGGCGTCACGCGCCCGATCGAGGAGGCAGCGAGCGTCGTGCCCGGGGTGACGAGGGTGCAGTCGCGCTCGATCCGCGGGGGGAGCGAGATCAACGTCACGTTCGCCGAGAACACCGACATGGCGTACGCGCTGCAGCAGGTGCAGGCGCGCGTCAACCAGGTGCGCGGCGATCTCCCGCCCGGGCTCGACATCGAGGTCGAGCGGCTGACGCCGTCGCTCTTCCCGATCGTTTCCTACAACCTCGAGGGTGGCGACGCGGCGACGCTGTACGACGTCGCGCAGTACCAGATCCGCCCGCTTCTCTCGCGCGTGCCCGGTGTGGGGCGCGTGGACGTGCAGGCGAGCGACGTGCGCGAGATCGAGGTCGTCGCCGACCCGGCGCGCCTCGCCGCGCAGGGGATGACCTACGACGACCTCGCCGCCGCGATCCAGAAGAGCACGACGGTGAGCGCGGTCGGGCGGATGCCCGCCAACTACCGGCAGTACCTCATCGTCACCGCCTCCGAGGCCGCCTCGGCGGAGGACGTGGGGAACGTCGTCGTCGGCCACGGACTCCGCGTGCGCGACCTCGCGACCGTGGTGCCCGGAACGCAGGACAAGGTGCGCATCGTCGCCGGCGACGGGCGGCCGGCGGCGCTGATCAACGTCACCCGACAGATCGGCGGCAACACCGTCGCGATCGCCGACAGCGTGGCGCGGATCGCCTCCTCGCTGGCGCCCACGCTCCCGCCCGGCGTCCACCTCAAGCGCGTGTACGACCAGGCCGCGCTCGTGCGCGACGCCGTGAAGTCCGTGCGCGACGCGATGCTCGTCGGGGCGGCGCTCGCGGTCGTGGTGCTCCTCCTCTTCCTCCGCCACGGCCGGATCACGGCGATCAGCGCCTCGGCGATCCCCCTCACGATGGCGGTCACCGTCTTCGTGATGTCGCGCGTCGGGCAGACGTTCAACCTGATGACGCTCGGCGCGATGGCGATCGCCATCGGGCTCGTGATCGACGACGCGGTGGTGGTCACGGAGAACGTCGTCCGCCACATGCAGCTCACGCCGGAGCGCGACCGCGCGATCCGCGAGGCGGTGCAGGAGCTCATCTGGCCGGTGACGACGTCCACCATCACGACGGTGGTGGTCTTCCTCCCGCTCGGGCTGCTGACGGGCGTCGAGGGGCAGTTCTTCCGCGCGCTCTCGGTGACGCTGACGATCGCGGTGCTCGTCTCGCTGGTGCTCGCGCTGACGATCATCCCGTTGCTCAGCGAGCGGTACCTCACCGCGGCGGACGCCGAGCGGGAGGCGGGGGGACGAGGCGGCGCCGAGCGCCGCGGCGTCCTGGCCCGCGTGGGCCGCGCCATCGACGCCCTCTCCGACCGCTACGAGCGCTCGCTCGGCGCCTCGCTCCACCACACGCGTCTGATGGCGGTCGTCGCGGCGGCACTCGTCGCCGCCGGGGTGTTCGCCTACCGCCACGTCGGCACCGGCTTCCTCCCCGAGATGGACGAGGGCGCGTTCGTCCTCGACTACACGAGCCCCGGCGGGACGGCGCTGTCGGAGACCGACCGACAGGTGCACGTCGTCGAGCGCATCCTCGCGGCGACGCCGGAGGTGGCGGGGACCTCGCGCCGGACGGGCGCCGAGCTCGGGCTCTTCGCCACCGAGCAGAACGTCGGCGACATCGCCGTGCGCCTCACGCCGCCGGGCCGGCGCCGCCGCTCCAGCTTCGAAGTGATCGACGACGTGCGGGCGCGGGTCGAGGGCGCGGTGCCGCGGCTGCGCATCGAGTTCGTGCAGATCCTCTCCGACGTCATCAACGACCTCGCCGGCGCCGCGCGGCCGGTGGAGGTCAAGCTCTTCGGCCCCGACCTGAACGCGCTCGAGGCGTACGCCCGGACGCTGGCGCCGCGGCTCGAGAAGGTGGACGGGATCGAGGACCTCTACGACGGCGTGAGCGAGCCGAGCGCGGAGATGGCGATGACCGTCAACACCGCCGAGGCCAACCGCATCGGGCTGACCGCGGACCAGGTGGGCGCGGCGGTGGCCGGCGCGCTGCTCGGCGTGGACGCGGGTGCCGTGCGGCTCGAGGACCGCTCGATCGGGGTCCGCGTGCGCGCGCCGGACTCGGTGCGCTTCGACCCGCAGCGGCTGGGTGCCCTGCCGGTCGTCGCGCCCGACACGCGCGCCTCGGCGCCGCTCGCCTCGCTCGCCTCCTTCCGCCCCACCGAGACGCGCGGCGTGCTGCGGCGGGAGAACCAGCAGCAGATGATCGACATGACGGCCGACATCAGCGGCCGCTCGCTCGGCGCGGTGATGGGCGACGTGAAGAAGATCGTCGCGGCCACCCCGCCGCCGGCGGGCGTCCGGCTCGAGATCGCGGGCCAGTACGCCAGCCAGCAGGCCGCCTTCCGCGCCCTCCTCCTCGTCCTCGGCCTCGCCGCGGTGAGCGTCGTCGCGGTGATGGTGATCCAGTTCGAGTCGTTCGTCGAGCCGCTCGTCGTGCTGCTCGTGGCGCCGCTCTCGTTCGCCGGGGCGCTCGCGCTGCTGCTCATCACAGGCACGGTGCTCAACGTCTCCAGCTTCATGGGGCTCATCCTACTCGTCGGGCTGATCGTGAAGAACGGAATCATCCTCCTCGACTTCACGCACCACCGAATGCGCACTGGCGGGCTCGCACTCGAGCCCGCGATCCGCGAGGCGGCGCGCATCCGGCTGCGCCCGATCCTCATGACGACGCTCTGCACGCTGTTCGGGCTCCTCCCGCTCGCCCTCGGCCTCGGCGCCGGGAGCGAGATGCAGAAGCCGCTCGCGCTCGCCGTGGTCGGCGGGCTCGCGCTCTCGACGCCGATCACGCTCTACCTCGTCCCGACGCTGCTGGTGGCGATCCGCGGGCGGGGGTACACCCTCACCGACCGGTCCTAGGAGGTCCCCCGTGCACCACCCGAAGAGCGCCGCCGTCGCCTGCCTTCTCCTCGCCGCGGCGTCGGCGCCCGCGGCGCCGTCGCTCGCGCAGGCGCCGCCGCAGGAGTATCGCGTGACCAGACGCGTCGCGGTCGGCGGGGACGGCGGGTGGGACTACGTCGTCGCGGACACCGCGCGGCACCGGCTGTTCGTGACGCGCGGCTCGCACGTCATGGTGCTCGACACGGACCGCGACTCGGTGATCGGCGACATCGCGGGTACCGCCGGCGTTCACGGCGTCGCGCTCGCGCCGGAGCTCGGGCGCGGCTTCACGAGCAACGGCCGCGACTCGAGCGTCACGATCTTCGACTACGCGACGCTGGCGCCGATCGCCACCGTGAAGGTCGGCGGGCGGAACCCCGACGCGATCCTGTACGAGCCGACGACGCGGCGCGTCTTCGTCTTCGACCACGCCACCGGGACCGCGACGGCGATCGACGCGACCACGGGCGCGGTCGCCGGACGGGTCCCGATCGGCGGCACGCTCGAGTTCGGCGTCGCCGACGGCGCGGGGACGGTGTTCGTGAACGTCGAGGACAGGAGTGAGGTGGTGGCGTTCGACGCGCGCACGCTGGCGGTGCGCGCGCGCCGGCCGCTGGCGCCGTGCGAGGAGCCGACGGGGCTCGCGATCGACCGCGCGCGGGGGCGCCTCTTCGTGGGCTGCTCGAACAGGAGGATGGCCGTGGTCGACGCGGGGAGCGGGCGCGTGCTGGCGACCGTCCCGATCGGCGACGGGGTGGACGGCACCGCCTTCGACCCCGCCACGCGCCTCGCCTTCAGCTCGAACGGCGACGGGACGCTGACGGTGGTGCGCGAGGACGCGCCCGGCCACTTCGCGGCCGTCGCCAACGTCCCCACCGGGCGCGGCGCTAGGACGTTGGCGCTCGACGAGCGCACGCACCGGATCTACACCGTGACCGCCCGCTTCGGGGAGGCGCCGGCGCCCACGGCCGACCATCCCCGCCCGCGGCCGCCCATGATTCCCGGCTCGTTCACGGTCCTCGTGCTCGACCGCTGAGCGCGACGACCGTGCACCTGGGTGGAGGGGCGGTGGTGCCTAACGGCGCTGCCGCCCTTCGGCGTCGTACACCCGCACCGGGCCGGCGCCGAGCGCCTCGAGCGGGGCGCGGATCGCGGCGGGGTCGCCGACGACCACGATCTGGAACCGGTCGGGCGCGAGGTGCCGGCGCGCGGCCTCCAGCACGTCGCCGGCCGACACGGCTCGCACGACCGAGCGGTAGCGGTCGTAGTAGTCGTCGGGGAGCCCGTAGAGCACGAGGTTGGCGAGCGCCGAGGCGATCGCCGACGTCGTCTCGTAGCGGATCGGGAACACGCCGTCGAGGTAGCTGGTGGCCAGCGACAGCTCGTCGGCCGCCACGGGCGCGCTCCGCATGCGGTCAACCTCGGCGAGCACCTCGCGCGCGGCCGCGTCGGTCACGTCGCTGCGCACGGCGGTCGAGATCGAGAAGGGCCCGGCCCCGCGCCGCCACTCGTAGCCCGAGTGCGCCCCGTAGGTGTAGCCGTGCGCCTCACGCAGGTTGAGGTTGATCCGCGACGAGAAGAGCCCGCCGAGGATGGCGTTCATCACCGTGATCGGGAAGTAGTCCGGGTGCTTTCTCGGCACCCCGACGTGGCCGACGCGAAGCTCCGACTGCGGGGCGTCCGTCTTCTCGACGACGTGCACCGCGCGGGGGGAGGGGGACGCTTCGTCGAGGGGACGGCGAGCGCGGAGCGCGGAGCGTGGAGGGGGCCCCTCTCCCGGCCGAGCTGCCCGTTCGCCGCTCCCCGCTCCCCGCTCGCCGTCCGCCGCCCAGCTGCCGAACACCTCTCGCGCGACCCGCTCCGCATCGTGCACCGACACGTCGCCCACGATCACCAGCGTCGTCGCGTCGGGCCGGTACCGCTCGCGGTAGAAGGCTTCGACGTCCGCGCGGCCGAGCGCCGTCACCGCCTCGGCGGCGCCCCCCTCCGGGCGGCCGTAGCGCGCGCCGGTCGCGTAGGCGAAGCGGTCGAACATCTCGTCCGCCAGCCCGCGCGGCTCGGCGCGCTGGGCGAGGATCTCGGCCAGCCGCTCCGCCTTGAGCCGCTCCAGCTCCCGCTCCGGGAACGACGGCGCGCGGAGCACCTCGCCGAAGAGGGCCATCGCCTCGGAGAGCCGCCCCGCGCCGACCGTCATCCGCACGAGCGCCGTGTCCCAGTCCGCGCTCGCGTCGATCGAGGTGCCGAGCCGCTCCACCCGTTCCGTGAGCGCCGCCCCGTCGGCCGACGCCGTCCCTTCGGTGAGCGCCCGCGCGGTGAGCTGCGCCAGCCCTTCCCGCCCCTCCGGATCCTCCGCCGCGCCCGCGTCCACGAGCGCGATCGCGGTGACGAGCGGCAGCTTGTGCACCGGCGCGACGACGAGCCGGACGCCGTTGGACAGGGTGCGGCGCTCGAAGCGGGGGAAGTTGTACGGGCGCGGCTCGGCCGGCGCGGGGCGCGGGGGCGCGGGGGGCGCCGGGCGCGACGAGGCGTGCGTCTGGCGGGTCATGCGGTCACCTCGGCCTCGGCGGCCACCTCTCCCGCCGCGCGCCCGTCGTCGCGCGGCACGTAGAGCAGCGTCGCCCTGTTGTCCCGCCCGAGCCGCTCGCGCGCGAACGCGCTCACCTCCTCCGCCGTCACCATGCGGTACTTTCCGACCTGCGCGTTGACGAGCGCCGGGTCGCCGAAGTAGGTCGCGAAGCGGGAGAGCTGGTCGGCGCGCTCGCTCGCGGACTGCATCGACGCCAGGAAGTCGGTCTCGATGAGGGCGACCGCCCGCTCGACCTCCTCCGGCGTCACGCCGCCCTCGCGCATCCGGTCGAGTTCGGCGGCGACCTCGGCCTCGAGACGCTCCGCGCTCACCTCGGGGCGGGCGACGACGTCGACGACGAGCAGGTCGCTCCCCTTCGTCAGGTCGTACGTGAACGCGTTCGCCTCCGCCGCCACCTGCCGCTCGCGGACCAGCGCGCGGTGCAGCCGGCTCCCCTTGCGGAGGCCGAGGATCGCCGCGGCGACGCTCGCCGGGTAGTACGCGTCGCTCCCGAAGACCGGGGAGCGGAAGGCGAGGAAGAGGCGCGGGAGCGCGACGTCGTCCGGCACCACCTCGCGGCGCGGCGCGCCGAAGGTGGGGGGAACGTCCATCGGCGGCAGCGGCGGGACGCCGCCCCCGATCGGGATCGCGCCGAAGTAGCGGTCGATCATCGCCCGCGCCTCGGCGGGGTCGAAGTCCCCGGCCACCGAGAGGACGGCGTTGTCCGGCGTGTAGAAGGTGGCGAAGAAGCGCGCCACGTCCTCGAGGCTCGCCGCCGTCAGGTCCTCCATCGACCCGATGAGCGAGTGATGGAAGGGGTGCTGCGGCGGGAAGGCGAGCGCCGGGAGCCGCTCCCACCAGCTGCCGTAGGGTTGGTTGTCCACGCTCCAGCGCCGCTCGTTCTTCACGACGTCGCGCTGCGTGTCGAGCTTCTGCTGCGTCATCGCGGGCAGCAGCCGCCCCATGCGGTCCGCCTCGAGCCAGAGGGCGAGCGCGAGCTGGCTCGACGGCACCGTCTCGAAGTAGTTCGTGCGGTCGAGCCAGGTGGAGCCGTTGAGCGTCCCGCCGGCGCGCTGCACGAGCTCGAAGTGCTCGTTCGCGCCCACGTTCTCCGAGCCCTGGAAGAGCATGTGCTCGAAGAGGTGCGCGAACCCCGTGCGCCCCTCGCGCTCGTTCGCGCTCCCGACGTGGTACCAGAGGTTCACCGCGACGATCGGCGCCGTGTGGTCCTCGGAGAGCGTCACGAAGAGACCGTTCGGCAGACGGTAGGTGTCGATTGGGATCTGCATGACTGAAACGTGGCGGCGAGGGTGTGCCGGAGAAAGGGCTGCACGGCGGAGGCAGCCGGCAGGAAGCAGGAACGACGCCGGGAGGCCCTGAAATCGTGAGCATCCCGCGGCGAGCTCCCGGGGCCGGGCCGCTCACCGCTTCCCGCGTCCGCCGCCCCCCCGTAACGTTCGCCCATGCGACCGCTCATCGTGACGGTTCTCACCATCGCGGGGATCACCGCCGCTCTCCTGGCCTCGATCGTCGCGCTCGTCTGGTGGAACCAGGAGCGGATCGTCTTCCAGCCGCCGCGGCCGCCGGCCGACGAGGTGACGGAGGCGCGCCGCATCGACTACCGCGCCGCGGACGGACAGCCGCTCTTCGCCCTCCTGGTCGAGGAGTCGGCGCGGGCCGCGGCGACGGCGGCGGGCGAGTCGAACGGCGGGCCGCTCGTCCTCGCCTTCCACGGAAACGCCGACCTCGCCGCGTGGCAGGTGCCCTGGGCGCGCGAGCTTGTGCGGCGCACCGGGGCGCGGGTGCTGCTCGCCGAGTACCGCGGCTACGGCGGACTCGGCGGCGTGCCGACGTACGAGGCGTCGCGGCTCGACGCGCGCGCCGCCTGGGGTGTCGCCCGCGACTCGCTCGGCGCCACGCCGGACGCGGTCACGCTCTACGGCCACTCGCTCGGCAGCGCCGTGGCGACCGAGCTCGCCGGAGCCCTGGCCGAATCGGGCACGCCACCCCGCGCGCTCGTCCTCCAGTCCCCCTTCACCTCGGCGCGCGCGATGGTGCGCATCGTCGGCACCGGCCCCGTCGCATTCGTCTGGAGCGCGATCTCGCGCGTCCACTACGACAGCGAGCGAATCGTCCGCGACCTCTGCGCCCCCGTGTGGGTCGCGCACGGCGAGCGCGACCTCGTCGTCCCCGTCCTCATGGGACGCAGCCTGCATGACGCGGCGCGGGTCAAGGGCGAGCTGCTCGTCGTGCCCGGCGCCGGCCACAACGACCTGGCGGCGGTCGCGGGGGAGGCGTACTGGCGGTGGCTGAGCGCGGGGGTGGACGGGACGACCGCCGGCCACTAGCGCCCCCTCGCCACGCCCGCGCGCATCGGGGCGGCGGGGCGGGTGAACGCTCAGCGGATCGGCCACGTGCCCCCCACCGACTTGTACACCGCTACGAGAGCCGTCGCGGCCGCGGTGTGCGTCTCGGCGAGCTGGTTCTCGGCGTCGAGCAGCGTGCGCTCGGCGTCGAGCACCTGGAGCAGGTCGGTGAGGCCCGCCTCGAATCGCTGCTGCGCCAGCTCCGCCGCGTGCGCGCTCGCCCGGACGGCCTCGCCGAGGACGGCCAGGCGCGCGTGCGCGCGGTCGTACGACACGAGCGCGGTCTCCGTCTCCTCGAGCGCGCGCAGCACGGTCGAGGAGTACTGCGCGCGCGCCTCCTGGCGCTGCGCCTCCGCCACGTCCACCCGCTCCCTGACGCGTCCGAGGTCCAGCAGCGGCCACGTCAGCGTCGGGCCGATCAGCAGGCGCGTCGTGCCCTTCTGCCCGAGGGAGTCGAGGCTGGTGGCCGTGTAGCCGACGTTCGCGCCGAGCGTGAGGCGCGGCAGGTACTCCGCCCGCGCGGCGCCGGTGAAGAGCGTCTGCGCGGCGAGCTGGCGCTCGGCGCCGAGGACGTCGGGGCGGCGTCGCACGAGCTGCTCGGGTGAGCCGACGTGCACGGTGTCCGGGAGTCGCGGCAGGTCGCCCGCGCCGGGCACCGGGTCCGGGCTTGCGCCGGGCGCGCGGCCGACGAGGACCGCGAGGCGGTGCCGGTCGGCGGAGATCGCCGACTCGAGCGCCGGCGTCGCGGCGAGGGTCAGGTTGAGCACCGCCCTGGCGCGCTCGGTGTCGAAGGCCGTCCCGCGGCCGGCGGTGAGCCGATCCTCGGTGAGGGCGAGGGTGCGCCGCTGGTTCTCGGCGTTGCGGCGCGCGACGTCGAGCTGCCGCTGGGCGCCGCGCAGGTCGAAGTAGGTGCGCGCGACCTCGGCGGCGAGGCTCACGCGCACGTCCTCCAGCGAGTGCTCGGCGGACTCCACGAGCGCGCTCCGCGCGCCGACGTTGCGGCCGATCCGGCCGAAGATGTCGAGCTCCCACGACGCGTCGAAGCCCACGTCCCAGAGGTTCTGGGCCGGCAACCCGCCCGGCAGGCCCGGGAACTGCGCGCTCGCGATCTGCTGCCGCGTGGCGCTGCCGATTCCCGTGACCGTTGGCACGAGGTCGAGCGCGGCGAGACGGCGCGACGCGCGTGTGCCCGACAGCCGCTCCTCGACGACGCGCACGTCCGTGTTCGCCCGCAGCGCCTCCTCGACGAGCCTCGTCAGCGTCGTGTCGCCGAGGTCGCGCCAGAACGGCGACGACGCGGGCTCGGCGCTGTAGTGGGCCGAGCGCGCGGACGCCGTGTCGCGGTCGCCGGGCGCGGCCGGCGGCGTGGTCGCGCCGCCGGCCGCGCCGTACGTGCGCGCGACGCTCACGTTCGGGGCCTGGTACGCCGGCGTGCCGACGCACGAGGCGAGCACCGCGGCGAGCAGCGCGGCCAACAGCGCGGCGAGCGGCGCCTCCACGAGCGCGGGGCGGGCGCGGGCGGCGGCCGCGCCGCGCGAGTGCCGGGTGTCAGACATGGGCTCCTCCGTCCTGCCCCATCGCCAGGGCTCCCTCCGGAGCCTCCACGGGGCGGCGCAGGTCGCCGGCTCGCCCGTCCGACGGCCGGGTGCCGCGCGCCGCCAGCCCGCGGACCCTCACGTAGAAGAGCGGCGTGAAGAGGAGGCCGAAGAACGTGACGCCGAGCATCCCCGCGAACACCGCGATCCCCATCACGCGGCGCATCTCCGCGCCCGCGCCGGTCGCCACCACGAGCGGCACGACGCCGGCGATGAACGCGAACGACGTCATGAGGATCGGCCGGAGGCGGATGCGGCAGGCCTCGAGCGCCGCGCTCACCCGGTCCTGTCCTTGTCGCTCGAGGTCGCGGGCGAACTCGACGATCAGGATCGCGTTCTTGCACGCCAGGCCGACGAGCACGAGCAGCCCGATCTGCGTGAACACGTTGTTGTCGCCCCGCGTCAGCCAGACGCCCGCGATCGCGGAGACGAGGCACATCGGGACGATGAGGACGATGACGAGCGGCAGCGACCAGCTCTCGTACTGGGCGGCGAGGACGAGGAAGATGAGCAGCACGCAGAGCGGAAAGACGAAGACGGCCGTGTTGCCCGAGAGCTTCTGCTGGTAGGTCAGCTCCGTCCACTCGTAGCCGATGCCGTTCGGCAGCGTCGTCGCGGCGAGCTGCTCCATGGCCTGGACGGCCTCGCCGCTGCTCACCCCGGGCCCCGGGCTGCCGTTGATGTCCGCGGCCGGGTAGGTGTTGTAGTGCGTGACCTGGTCCGGGCCGTACGACTGCCTCACGGCGAGCACCGAGCCGAGGGGCACCATGTCTCCGCCCGCGTTCCGGACCTTGAGCAGGGCGATGTCCTCGGCGCTCGCGCGGAACGGCGCGTCGGCCTGGGCGATCACCTGGTAGGTGCGGCCGAACCGGTTGAAGTCGTTGACGTACGCCGAGCCGAGATAGATGCGCAGCGTCTGAAACAGGTCGCTCAGGTCGACGCCTTGCTGCTTTACCCTGTCGCGGTCCACGTCGGCGAAGAGCTGCGGCACGTTCACCTGGAAGGTCGAGAACAGCCCCGCGAGCTTCGGGGTCTGGTAGGCGCGGCCGAGGAGCGTCTGCGCGGTGGCGTAGAGCGTGGAGTCGCCCAGCCCGGCGCGGTCCTCGAGCTGGAGCTTGAAGCCGCCGACCGTGCCGAGGCCGTTGACGGCCGGCGGCGGGAAGACGGCGACGAACGCCTCCTGGATCCCGGCGAACTTCTGGTTGAGGGCCTCGGCGATCGCGGGCCCGCTCAGACGCTTGCCCTTGCGCTCCTCGAACCCCTTGAGCTTGATGAACACCGTGCCGGAGTTCGACTTGTTCACGAAGCCGTTGATCGACAGGCCGGGGAACTGCACCGCGGCTTCGACTCCCTCCTGCGCGAGGGCCAGCGTCGCGATGCGCCGGACGACGGCGTCGGTGCGGTCGATCGAGGCGGCGTCGGGGAGCTGCGCGACGGCCACGAGATACTGCTTGTCCTGACTCGGCACGAATCCCCGTGGGACGCGGATGAAGCCGAGGACGCCGAGCGCCACCAGCCCCGCGTACACCGCCAGCGACGCGCCCGAGCGCCCGAGCACGCCGCGCACCGCGTTGCCGTAGCCGGCGGACCCGCGCTTGAATGCCCGGTTGAACGGGCGGAAGATCCAACCGAAGAGCCGGTTCAGGACGCGGGTCGGGCGGTCGGCGGGCGCGCCGTGCGGGGGGAGGAGCAGCGCCGCCAGCGCCGGCGACAGGGTCAGCGAGTTGAACGCCGAGATCAGCGTCGAGAAGGCGATCGTCAGCGCGAACTGCCGGTAGAACTGCCCCGTCAGCCCGCTGATGAACGCCACCGGGACGAAGACCGACGCGAGGACGAGGGCGATCGCGATGATCGGCCCGCTCACCTCGTCCATCGCCTGGTGGGCCGCCTCCACCGGCGTGAGCCCCGCCTCGATGTGTCGCTCGACGTTCTCGACGACGACGATGGCGTCGTCGACGACGATCCCGATCGCCAGGACGAGCCCGAAGAGCGACAGCGTGTTGATCGAGAAGCCGGAGGCGAGCATGACCGCGAACGTCCCGACGATCGAGATCGGGACCGCCGCCAGCGGGATGATCGAGGCGCGCCACGTCTGCAGGAAGAGCACGACCACGAGGACCACCATCAGCGTCGCCTCGAGGAGCGTGCGGACCACCTCCCGGATCGAGTCGCTCACGAATCGCGTCGGGTCGTACACGGCGGACCACTCCACACCCTGCGGGAAGCGCTGCTTGAGCTCGTCCATCTTCGCCCGCACGCCATTCGACAGGGCGAGGGCGTTCGACCCCGGCGCCTGGAAGATGGCGAGGGCCACCGCCGACTTGTTGTTCAGCAGCGCCCGCAGCCCGTAGTCCCCGGCGCTCAGCTCGACGCGGGCGACGTCGCGCAGGTGCGTGACCTGGCCGTCCTCGCCGGTCTTGATGATGATCTCGCCGAACTCCTTCTCGTCCACGAGGCGCCCGTGGGCGTTGACGGTCAGCTGGTACGCGACCGGGTCGGGCATCGGCGGCCCCCCGACCACGCCGGCGGCCACCTGGAGGTTCTGCTCGCGAATGGCCTGGACGACGTCGGAGGCCGACAGGCCGCGGGCCGCAACGCGGTTCGGATCGAGCCAGACGCGCATCGCGTAGTCGCCGGCCCCGAAGACGGTCACCTGCCCCGCACCCGGCAGCCGCGCCAGCTCGTTGCGGACGTTCAGCAGCGCGTAGTTGCGGAGGTACACCGGGTCGTAACGCCCGTCCGGCGAGACGAGGTGCACGACCATCGTGAGGTCGGGAGACCGCTTCTCCGTCGTCACGCCGAGCGCGCGGACCTCCTCGGGCAATCGCGCGAGGGCCTGGCTCACGCGGTTCTGCACCTGCACCTGCGCGAGATCCACGTCGGTGCCGATGGCGAAGGTGACGGTGAGGCTCAGCGCCCCGTCGGCGGTGGCGGACGAGGACATGTAGAGCATGTGCTCGACGCCGTTGATCGCGTCCTCGAGCGGCGTGCTGACGGTCTGGGCGAGCACCGTCGGGTTCGCGCCCGGGTAGGTGGCGCGCACCACGATCGTCGGCGGCGCCACCTCCGGGTACTCGCTGATCGGCAGCGCGAAGGCCGCGATCAGGCCGGAGGCGAGGATGACGAGGGAGAGCACGACCGCGAAGATCGGCCGGTCGATGAAGAATCGGGAAAACCGCACGAGAGTGCCTCCGGACGAGGAGGTACGCGGAGGGGCGCGCTACCGAGCGGCGCGCGCGAGCGCGGCCGCGGCGGGCGTCATGGCACCGCGCTTGGGGGTGACCTTCATTCCCGGCCGCACGCGGAGCTGGCCGTTGACGACGACCTCCTCGCCGTCCTTGAGACCCGACTGCACCACGCGCAGCCCGTCGACGACGCGCCCGAGGGTGACCGCGCGGTACTCGAGGGTGCTGTCGGGCTTGAGCACGAGCACGAACTTCCGGTCCTGGTCCGTCCCGACCGCCTGGTCCTGGATCAGCGTCGCGGGGTGCCGCTCGTCGCTCGCCAGACGGACGCGCGCGAACAGCCCCGGCGCGAACGTCCGCTTGGCGTTCGGGAGCACGGCGCGGACGCGGATCGTGCCGGCGGCGCGGTCGAGGCGGTTGTCGACGAAGTCGAGCGTCCCCTCGTGCGGGAAGCCGGTCTCGCCGGCGAGGCCGACGTGGACGGGACGCCGGCCGGCGCCGCCGGCGGCGGACGCGTGGTCGACGCCGCGCAGGGCGCCGAGGTACTTCAGGTACGCCTGCTCGTCACTGTCGAAGTAGACGTAGATGGGATCGAGCGAGACGATCGTCGTGAGCAGCGTGGCCGTGGGCGGACCGGCCTGGACGAGGTTCCCCGTCGTGACCTCGGCGCGTCCGACCCGCCCCGCGATCGGCGCGCGCACGGTCGTCCACTCGAGGTTGAGGCGCGCGGTCCGCAGCGCCGCCTCGGCGCCGCGCACCGCCGCGGCCCCCTCGGCGCGACTGCTCGCGCGCGCGTCGAGCTCCTCGCGCGAGATCGCCTGGGTGTTCACCAGGCGCCGCGCCCGGTCGAGCTCCATCTCGGCGAGCTTCTCCTGCGTCCGCGCCCGCTCCAGCTCGGCCTCGGCCTTGGCGACCTCCGCGGTGTACGGCCGCTGGTCGATCACGAACAGCACGTCGCCGCGGCGCACGTCGGCGCCCTCGGCGAAGGCCACGCGCTGCAGGTAGCCGGCGACGCGCGGGCGCACCTCCACCGCGTCGACGGACTCGAAGTGGCCGGAGAACTCGTCCCAATCCGCGACCTCGCGACGGACCGGCGTCGCCACCGTGACTTCGGGGGGTGGCGGCGGGGGCGGCGCCTTGCGGCAGGCACCGGGCACGAGTGCGAGCGCCGCGGCGACGGCGAGACCGAGGATGCGCCGGGCTCCGCCGTCCGGGAGACCGCGGCTCCTCTCTTTCGGGACGGGCGCCGGCCCGGCCGTACCCGGGAGGGCGGGCCGGGAAGTCGCTGGATGTGTCCGTTTAATCATATGTATATGATCGACCGCTGCATTGTTGACGCATGAATTATCGGCCGACCAAGAAAGTGGTTCCCGCCCGAAAGGGTTCCCGCTCGAAGCGGCTCCCGCTATCGCAGCGCCCGCAGCGCCCGCGCGAAGGCCGCCCGGTCGGCGGCCGGCAGCGCGTCCGCGAACTCCGCCTCGACGCGCCTGACCCGCTGCGCCCCCTCCCGCTGCCGCGCCGCGCCGAGGCGGGTGAGCTCGGCGCGCACCACGCGCCGGTCCGCCGGATCGTCCACGCGCCGCACCAGCCCGTCCGCCTCGAGCCGGTCGACGAGCTGCGTCATGTTGGAGCGCACGCAGCTCTGTACCTCGGCCAGCTCGCTCAGGGCGAGGGGCCGGCCCGCCTCGACGAGGCGCTGCAGCACGCCGTACTTGGCGGGCGACAATCCCACGGACGTCAGGGCGTCGTCGAGGCGCTCCCCGAGCGCGCGTGCCACGTCGAGCAGCGCGAACATCATCGGGCCGGGCGCCGGCGCGGGCGGTCTCGTGGACCGGGCCGCGGGATGCTTTGAGTTCATGAGTGAACAATGCAGCTATGACCGGCATGCGTCAATCGGGCCGCCCCCGTCATGCGTTCGCGACGGGAGCCGCGACGGGCTCCGGCAGGTGCGCGTCAACGTGCCGGCGTGTGTAGCTTTCGCGACACAGCGACGCGAGCTCCGCGCGGCGCCGCGCCTCTTCGCCTGGCACCAGCTCTCGCCGCACGCGTGGCTGGCCGTCGGTAACGGCGGCAACAGCGTCGTGGCCGCCGACGGCGCCGACGTGCTGCTCGTCGACGCGAAGGAGCTGGGCTAGGGCGCCGCGCTCCGGCGTGAGGGAATGTGGTGGAGTAGTTCCAGCTACACTCTCAGGTCGCGGGCGGGGCCTGGACGGCAGGGGCGCCCGGCTCGCGCTGCGGCGGCACCCGGTCGCGTCGCGACGGGAGGTCCGGGCAGAGGACGAGCTTGCCCTCGAGGCCGCCCGCCTCGATACGGCGGTGTGCCTCGGCGACGTCATCGAAGGAGATCCGCTCGGCCACGCGCGGCCGGATGGCGCCACTCGCCGACAGGCCGAAGAGGCGCTCCAGATCCTCCCGGAACCAGGTGGGATGTCGCGCCCGCATGCTGGTGATCAAGTAGAAGCGGGCGCGCTTGCCGCCAGGCAGGAACCTCCACATATACAGGCGCGCAATGGACATGAGGATGGGGATCATGCCTTGCTGCGCCCGCACGCCCGCCGTGTAGCCGTAGGCGCAGAGCAGGCCGCCGCGCGCGAGCGCCGCGAACGAGCGGCGGTAGCCGTCCTCCCCGATGCCGTCGAAGACGACGTCGAACCCGCCCGGCAGGACGCGCGTGAAGTCTTCGCGCCGGTAGTCGATCGGCGTGGCGCCGAGCTCGCGGACCAGCGCCGCGTGCTCGCCGCGCGCGGTGCCCCACATCTCGAGGCCGGCCAGCCTTCCGAGGGCGAGCTGCGCCTGACCGACGGCGCCGGCCGCTCCCTGCACGAGCACGCGCTGGCCTCGCTGCACCCGGGCCGCGCGGTGTAGGAGCTGGTACGCGGTCGTCCAGCTCAGGATCAGCGTGGCCGCCTCCGCCGCGTCGAGGCCCGCCGGCACGCGGGCCAGGCGGTCGGCCCGGAGCGTGCGATAGGCGGCGTTCGACCCGAGCACCGTCAGATCGGCCACGCGGTCACCAACCTGAAAGCCGCGTACGCCATCGCCGAGCTGATCGATTTCCCCGACGACGTCATAGCCGAGCACGAACGGCGGCCGGCGGCGCATCGTCTGCGGGTAGAGGTGGCGCCGGATCAACACGTCGGTGTATTGCACGCTCGAGGCGAGCACGCGGACCCGCACCTCGCCGCGGCCGGCCGTCGGCAGGGGAGCGTCGACCACCTCCAGCCCGTCGGGGCCGCCGAAGCGCCTGACCTGAACGACCCGATTGCGCGGCTCACTCATGGACGGGTTCGCGCATCACGCGGCGCATCGCGGAGGTTGACGGTCATGGCCGCGAGCGCCCGCACTCCACCCGCACCGCATCTCCCGCACCGGACCTGGCGAGAGAACCACCAAGTGCGACGCCGGAAGCGCCGCGGGCTGCGCAGCGATTTCAGCAGCGCGCAGCCCGCGGCGCTTCCGGCGTCGCACTCAGCGGTGGTACCCCCGCTCCACCGCCGCCCAGTCGAGCGCCGAGGTCGCGAGGTCGGTCGCGAGCAGGGCGTCGGTGGGGATGGGGTCGAGCGTCGCCAGCGCCTTGACGTACGTCCGGCAGCTGTCGCAGCAGTCGGCGCGTCGGTAGTCGGCCTCTCCCTCGCCGTGGAGCGCGGTGAGCCTGCGGTGATCGCGCTCGCCGCACGCCGGGCAGGCGGCGCGCGCGAACTCCCACGACGCGGCGCAGCGGCCGCAGCGCAGCGTGCGCACGCGCTCCTTGCCGCGCAGCTCGGCGAGGAGCGGCGGCGCGCCGCAGAGGGGGCAGAGGCCGCGCGCCCCGGGGGCGTGTCGCGCGAGCGCGGGCCGCGCGGCCGCCGCCGCCCGGCGGAGCGCCGGCCGCGCGGCGTGGTCGAGGAGGGTGACGAGCGCGTCGTCGTCCACGTCGAGGCGGGCGGCGAGGGCGCGCGCCGAGTCCCAGTCGCCGGCGACGGCGTCGCGGGCGAGGGCGTCGAGCTCCACGCCGGCGCGGGGCGCCCTGCCTAACGATTCAGCGACGGCGGCGGCCGCGCCGGCCACCGGCTCGCCGACGGCGGCGAGCGCGCGCGCGACGCGGCGCACCGCGGCGAACAGGGCGGCCCCGTCGAGCAGCGCCTC
>JBJMNL010000341.1:0-40485 GCA_045804285.1 Gemmatimonadaceae bacterium | reverse complement strand
CTCGGTGGCGCGCTCGGCGCTCCTCTCGGGGTCGCGCTCGGCACCATCCGCCCCCGCGCCGCTCGCGGCCGCGGCCGCCGCCCCCGCCCGCTCGGCCATCGGCGCCGCGGCGCCTTCGCCGCGGTCGGCGCGCGGCACCACCGCGTCCGACGCGGCCGGCCTCGCGCCGAAGTCGGGCGACTCGGCGCGCCGCACCGCCTCCGGATCGAGCGAGATCATCGTGCTCGCGAAGCCGCGAAAGATCGACGTGTCCGGGCTCGACGAGGTCAGCTCCTGCCGCAGCCGCTCCTGCATCCGCGAGTCGCCGATCGCGTAGCCGCGCTCCCCGGAGAGGAGGCGCATCAGCGCGAGCTCGTAGTCCTGGTTCGTCTCGAACCCCAGCTCCCGGCGGTGGTGCCGGTAGGGGATGATCTGCTGGTACAGCTCGGCCACCTCGAACGGCTTGTCGAAGTAGGCCGGGTGCTCGGCTCGGATCACGCCGACGAGCCGGCGGAACATGCGGTCCAGGTCGTCCATGGGTCGCCCGGTGTACGGTGAGGGAAACGACACGCCGGCGGGCCGTCGGCCAGCCCGCGCGACACGCGCGGCCGGCCGGCGGCCCGGACCGTGTACCGATCGCCCTCTCCCGGTGCACCCCCCGTACCACCGGCGCCGGCGGCCCGGCGTCGAGGTCGCGGGGCGCCCCCGGTCAGTGGCTCACGCGCTCCATCTGCGCGTCGACGTCGTTGTTGTACGAGTGGCGGCTCGAGCCGCCGACCCGCTCGACGAGCCGGGTGACGACGTTCTTCTCGTGCGTCTGCGCGTCGCTGAACCCGTATGCGTAGCCGATCCCGATGCCGACGGCGAGGATGAGGATGACCTTGAACATGGACGCCCCTTGGACTCCGTGGAGTACGGGAGTGGGGAAGCTGGAGTGGGGAGTGGGTGCCGGCGCTCGCAACCTCCCGAGGCGGCGTCTCCCCACTCCCGATTCCCCACTCCCTAGCCGGGACGCCCCGCCGCGACGCGCGGTAACGTCCGGCCGGGCGCGAACGCCGCGGCGGTCGGGAAGGGGTCGGGCGCGCGCCCCATGGCCCCCTTCGCCCGCTGCGCCGCGAGCCACTCCGCGAAGCGCGACTCCACCAGGCCGTTGCTCGACGTCTGGCTCGCCGCCGCGGCGGTCGCGAGGTGGTTGGCGTACTCGTTCTGGATGTTCCCCGCGTGCCCGCGCACCCAGCGCCACTCCACGCGATGCGCGGCGGCCGCCGCCACCGCCTCCTGCCAGAGCTCGACGTTCTCGACCGGTTTGCCGTCGGCCTTCCTCCAGCCGCGGCGCGTCCACCCGAACACCCAATCGCTCATCCCGTCGATCAGGTAGCGCGAATCGCTGGTGAACACGACGTCGAAGCGCCGCCCCTTCCGCGACAGCGCGCCGAACGCCTCGATCGCCGACCGCAGCGCCATCCGGTTGTTCGTCGTCGACGTCTCGGACACCCAGAGGTCGCGCCGCACGACGTCGCTCGAGCCGGGCGCCACGTACTCGACGAGGACGCCGGCACCGCCGGGATTGTCCCCCTTCTTCCCGTTGCCGAGGCACGATTCGTCGGCGAACACCGCGACGAGCGGCGGCGCCGGCGTGCCGCCGGAGCCCGCGCTCACTTCACGACCTCAATGCTCTCCACGTCGTCGAGGTAGAGCGTCAGGTGCTCCCCGGTCGTCGGGTGCGCGGCCTCGATCGCCTCGCGCCCCCGGAGCATGCGCAGGCGCGTCGGGATGACGACGTACTCGGTGCCGCGCCGGTAGACGGCGATTCGCCGCCCGTCGGTGATCGCGCGCTCGAGCGCGTCGTACTGCGTGGTGGTGAGCTGAGCCATGGAGTCGCGGGAACGGCGGGAGCGGAAGACGGGAATGAGGTAGGATACCCTGCGGCTGATGGTGGAGGGGAGTGGGGCAGGGTGAATAGAGCAGAGCGGGCGGTTGGCGGTTTTCAGTTGCCAGGCGGTTGGCAGTTTTCAGTTGCGAGTTCTCAGTTGGCAGTGATTCGCCGGAGACTGCCAACTGACGACTGGCGACTGAAAACTGCCAACCGTCTGGCAGCTGAAAGCTGCTATCCCTCTAGCAACAGAAAACTGCCCCCCCCATCGCCCTGCCCCTTTCCGCCACATCAGCCGCACCATCTCGCCAGCATCAACTCCAACACCTCCGTCGCCCGCTCGATCTCCCTCACCTCGACGTACTCCTCCGCGGCGTGCGCGAGGGCGATGTCCCCGGGACCGAAGCAGACGGCGGGGATCCCGGCTTCGTTGAGCAGCGCGGCGTCGGTCCACGCCGGCATCCCCTCGATGCGCACGGGCTCGCGGGCCGCCTCGAGCGCGGCGCCGAGGGCGCGCATGACGGGCGCGTCGACGGCGACGTCGCTCGGCCCCTGCGCGAAGCCAGGCTCCACGGTGGCGCGGAAGGTGGGGCGCCGGGTCCGGACGCGCGCGCACGCCGCCTCGACCTCGCGCGCGGCGTCGGCCGCGCTCTCGCCGGGCACGGTGCGGCGCTCGAGCTGCAGCACGCACCGGTCGGGGTAGGTGGAGATCCCGATCCCCCCCTCGATCAGCGACGCGTGGAGGGAGGCGCGGCCGAGCAGCGGGTGCGTGCGCGTCGGCAGGACGTCCGCCTCGAGCGCATCGAGCTCGGCGAGCAGGAGCCCCGCGTGGCGGATCGCGTCGACCCCGATGTCGTAGCGGCTCCCGTGCGCCGCGCGGCCGTGCACGGTCACGGTGATCCAGGCGAAGCCGCGGTGCGCCGGGCAGATGGCGAGGCGCGTCGGCTCGGTGACGATCGCCGCGTCGGCGCGGACGCCGGCGGCGACGAGCGCGCGCGTTCCCACGCTCTCGTACTCCTCGTCCGCCACCGCGGCGACGATCACCTCGCCGGCGAGCGCCCCGCGCGCCGCGGCGCGGGCCGCGGCCGCGCACATCGCCGCGACCCCCGCCTTCATGTCGGTCGCCCCGCGCCCGTACAGGCGCCCGTCGCGCAGCTCGGCGCCGAGCGGATCGTGCGTCATCCCCTCCACCCCGACGGTGTCGAGGTGGCCGTTGAGCATCAGCGACGCGCCCCCCCGCCCCCCGCCGATCCGCGCCACCAGGTTCGGCCGTCCCGGCGCTGCCTCCGTCACCTCGACCCGGAACCCCCACTCGGCGAGCACCTCGCGCAGCACGGCGGCCGCCGGCGCCTCACCCGGCGCTCCCGGCACGAGATCCGGATTGCGCGAGTCGGCGCGGACGAGGGAGCGAGTGAGGCCGACGGGATCGAACGAAGCGGACATGACGTCGGGAGGGCGGAAGTCGGAGGGCGGGAATCGGGAGGAGGCGTCACCCGGGGCGCGTAATCTACTCCCTCCGCCCTACTCCCCGTTCTCCAGCACCGTGAGACCCTCGAGGTCCACGCGGAAGTCGAGCACCTCGCCGAGCGCGGCGACCGCCGAGCGCGCGCGCCGCTCGGCGCCCTCGGGTGCGACGACGAGGACGCAGCCTCCGCCGGAGGCGCCGAGCGCCTTGACGCCGAGCGCGCCGGCACGACGGGCCGCGTCGGCGATCGCCTCGATGCGCGGCGTCGTGATCGCCGGGTGCAACTCGCGCTGCCACCGCCAGTGCTCGCCGACCAGTCGCCCGAGCTCGTCCAGCGCACCGGTGCCCAGGGCGGCGGCCATGTCGTCGGCGAGCTCCTTCATCGCGCCGAGGGCGTCGAGCGTCCGCGGGTCGCCGCGCCGGTACGCGTCGAGCACCGCGGTGATCGTCGCTCCCGAGATCCGCGACTGACCGGTGTACACGACCGTGCACCGCTGCTCGATCGCCGCCACCACGTCGGCGTCGAGGGGGATGCGGGCGACGCGCACGCCGTCAGGCTCGAAGCGGAGGTGGAGCGCACCGCCGAAGGCGGCCGCGTAGTGGTCCTGCCGGCCGCCCGCGACGCCCAGGTCCTCGACCTCGATCCTCCGGCTCTCCTCGGCCAGCTCCTCTCGCGGCGGGAGCGCGCCACGCCACGCGGCGAGCGCGCCCACCGCCGCCACCCCCGCCGCCGACGAGCCGCCGAGCCCCGCGCCGAAGGGAAAGTCGCGCGCCAGCGTCAGCGACAGGTCGCCCGAGAGCCCCGCGCGCCGCACGGCCGCCCGGGCCAGCGCCTCGCCTTCGCCCGCGTCGCCCGCCGCGACGCCGCTCCCTCCTGCCAGCCGCGCCCGCGCGTAGCGCGCGATCGCGAGATTGCACACGCAGCCGCCACGCTCCTCCGAGTACGGCGGCACGTCCGTCCACCCTCCGCCGAAGTCGATGCGGGTGGGGGCGCGGGCGGTGAGGGCGCGCCTCATGTCCGACGCGGCCGCGCGTGGAGGCTCACCGGGCGGGAGCGCGGTTCCTCAACTGGAGTGGTCGTGAACAATCTTCCACCTCCCCTCCACGCGCCGCATCACGAGCGAGGTCGGGCCGCGGGCGATCACGGAATCGCCGCGCGCCAGGACGTACCAGGCGATCGTGTTCGCGACGTCGGGGGCGAGGAGGTCCACCTCGACGTTCTCGAAGGAGAGGGAGTCGTGCACGCCGCCCGGCCCGAAGCGCGGCGCGTACACCTCGCGGATCGCCGCCGGCCCACGCACCACGCCGCGTCTGCCGATGAAGGTCGTGCCGTCGCCGGACATGTAGTCGGCGACGAAGGTGTCGAGGTCGCCGCGGTTCCAGGCCGCGGCCGAGCGCGCCATCATCGCGCAGATCTGGTCGAGGGCGACGCGCGCGTCGCGCACCGCGCCGTCGCTCCCCTCCGCTCTCTCGCTCACGTCGGCGCCGCCGCTTCGCGCCGCCGCTCCCGCCACCCGGCACCCGCGGGCCGTGGTCGCGGTCGGTGTCGCGGACCGCGAGGGTGAGGACGAGGGCGAGGCGCAGGCGACCGCTGCCGCCGTCGCCGCCAGGCACGTCAATCTTCCGCGTAGGAGTCGCCTGAACATGATCGCCGGTGGCAGGGTTGGTGACGGTGGCCGGACGCCGGCCCCGGGCTGTCGTCGCCCGCGGCCGTGTCCGCCCGCTGGCGCATGATTGTAGCGGGGCCGCGGCGCTTTGTCAGCGTCCGCGCGCCGCGCTCGGCGGTGCCGCGAGTGGCGGCGCCGCGAGTGAGGGCCGTCACACCTCCGGGCATGCCTGTTGCCGCTGCTCGGCTTCGCATGCCTCAGATTCCCCGTGTGGGCGCCGCCGATGCCGCGCCCGACGTCGCGCGCCACCTCCACGGCCGCCCCCTCATCCTGCTCTCCAATCGCGAGCCGTACGAGCACGACCGCCGCGACGGCGCGGTCGTCGTGCGCCGTCCCGCTGGCGGGCTCGTCTCCGCGCTCGACCCCACGATGCGCCGCACGCACGGCGTCTGGATCGCGTGGGGCTCCGGCGCCGCGGACCACGAGACCGCGGACGAGGAGGGGCGCCTCGCCGTGCCGCCGGAGGAGCCGGCGTACACCCTCCGCCGCGTCTGGCTCGACGAGGCGGACGTCGCCGGCTACTACTCCGGCTTCGCCAACAGCGCGCTCTGGCCGCTCTGCCACATGCTCATCCAGCACTTCGAGTTCCGCTCGGAGCACTGGGACCGCTACCAGAGCGTCAATGCCCGCTTCGCCGCCGCCGCCGCCGAGGAGGCGCGCCGCGGCGAGGGGCGCCCGGTGGTGTGGGTGCAGGACTACCACTTCGCGCTCGTCCCGCACCTGCTGCGCAACGAGTTCGCGCCCCGCGCCGAGCGGGCGGCGACGCCGTTCATTCACCAGTTCTGGCACATCCCCTTCCCGCCGCCCGACATCCTCCGTCTCCTCCCGCACGGCGTCTATCCGGCGATCCTCGAGGGGATCCTCGGCAACGACCTGATCGAGTTCCACACTGAGCGCTACGCGCTCAACTTCCTCAACTGCGTCGCCGACGCGGTGTGCGGCGCCGAGGTGGACCTCGCGTCGCGCCGCGTGCACCTGGAGGGGAGGACCGTCGAGGTGGGCGTCTACCCGATCAGCATCGACGTCGCCGCCTACGAGGCGATGGCGCGCTCGCGCTCCGGCGAGCGCCAGGCGAACGAGCTGCGCGCCCGCCACGCGCGCCCGTCGCCCGATGGCGGCGACTGCCAGCTCGGCGTCTCGGTGGACCGCGTGGACTACACGAAGGGGATCCCGGAGCGCCTGCGCGCCCTCGACTTCCTCTGGACGAACGCGCCCGAGCTGCGCGGCCGGCTGACCTTCATCTTCGTCGCCATCCCGTCGCGCTCCGAGCTCGAGCCGTACCGCGCCCTCGCCGAGGAGGTCGCCGCCTCGGTCGAGTCGATCAACGAGCGCTTCGGCACCGACGAGTGGACGCCGATCATCTTCGTCAACGAGAGCATGGACGCCGAGCGGCTCGCCGGCGTCTACCGGGCGGCCGACCTCTGTCTGGTCTCCTCGCTCCAGGACGGGATGAATCTCGTGGCCAAGGAGTTCATCGCCTGCCAGGTGGACGAGCGCGGCGTCCTCGTGCTCAGCCGCTTCGCGGGCGCCGCCGAGGAGATCGAGGGCGCGGTGCTCATCAACCCCTTCAACGTCGACGGTTTCGCCGCCGGCATCCGCACCGCGCTGGAGATGCCCCCCGAGGAGCGCCGCCGCCGTATGCACGCGATGCGCGCCCAGCTCCGCGACGCGACGATCTTCGGCTGGCTCGACGACATCCTCTCGCGCGTCGCCGAGCTGATGGATGCGCGCGACGCCGCGCCCGAGCGCCTCGAGGGCGATGCCGGTGGAGCGTCCGCCGCCGGCGCCCTCCCCCACGCCGCCGCGCCACCGCCCCCCTCTGCCGCCGCGCCGGCGCCGTGAGCGCCGGCTCCGACGGGTCCGCGACTGACGCGCCCCTCGACGCGCCCTTCGACGCGGCGGTCGTGCGCCGGCTCGTGCGCGAGCGGCGCCCCGATGCCCCGATCGTCCTCATGCTCGACGTCGACGGCACGCTCGCTCCCATCGTCGCGCGCCCCGAGGACGCCGCCGTCCCCGACGAGACGCGCCGTCTCCTCGCCGCGCTCGCCGCGCGCCCCGACGTCCAGGTCGCGATCGTCTCCGGGCGCGCGCCGGCCGACGCCGCGCGCGTCGTCGGCCTCGACGGGCTCTGGGTGGTCGGCAATCATGGCGCCGAGGTCGTCGCGCCCTCGGGCGAGGCGACGGTGGACCCGCTCGTCGCGCCGTACCGGGACGCGGTCGCCGCCGCGGCGCGCGAGCTGGCCGACCCCGTGGCCGCCGTGGCCGGCGCGACCCTCGAGGACAAGCGACTGTCGCTGACGATTCACTGGCGGCGCGTCGCCGACCCGGCCGGGATCGCGACCCTCGAGCGGCTCGCGGCCGCCGCGGCCGCCCGCCACGCGCTCGCCCTCCACTCCGGCAAGGCAGTCTTCGAGCTCCGCCCGCCGGTGCGCGTGAACAAGGGGACGGCGGTCCTCGCCCTCGCGCGCCGCCTCGGTGCCGGCGCGTCCGGTGCCGGCGCCCTCTTCGCCGGCGACGACGTCACCGACGAGGACGCCTTCCGGGCTCTGCGCGCCGAGCTTCCGCGGGCGGTGACCATCCTGGTCGCGCCGGACGAGGAGCGCGCCCGCGGCGGGGACGGGGGGCCCGCGCCGCCCCTCACGGCGGCCGAGTTCGCCGTCCCGGGGGTGGCGGCCCTGCGCGATCTGCTGCGCAATCTGGTGATACGCCTTGCGTCGCCGAGGTGACGCTCCCGAGTATTCGGGACTGTCGGGCACGGCAGGGGGATGAGTGACCCACCGTGTCTCGCGTACCGCATCAGAGCGTCAGCTCTCCCGCCTGCTTCCCGCTCTCCGCTACACATAGATGACGACCCCGGCCTGGGCCGAGACCACGATGCAGCCCTGGCGCCTCGCCGGAAACGGCGAGTACGCGCCGATCTCCGCCTACGCGCTCGTCGGCGACCTGCACACCGCCGCGCTCGTCGCGCTGAACGGCTCGGTGGACTGGCTCTGCCTCCCACGCTTCGACTCCGCGTCCGTCTTCGGCGCGCTGCTCGACGCCGGCAAGGGGGGCAACTTCCAGATCTCCCCGTCGGCCCGCTTCTCCGCGGAGCAGCGCTACCTCCCGGCGACGGCGGTCCTCGTCACGACGTTCCGCACCGAGGACGGGGGCGTCGTGGAGGTCACCGACTTCATGCCCCTCACCCGCGACGGCACGCGCGGCGACTTCGCCGAGCTGCACCGGCGCGTCTCCTGCACGCGCGGCGAGGCCGAGCTCGTGCTCCGCTTCCGCCCGCGCTTCGACTACGCCGCGTCCTCGACCCGCCTCGTGGCGCGCAGCGCCGGCGTCCTCGCCACCGACGGCGAGGACGAGGTGCTGGCGCTCGCGGCGCCGCGCGAGATCTGGTGGCACCTCGAGGACGGCGCCGCGCTGGCGACGATCAAGGTCACCGCGGGCGACCAGCACTGGTTCGTCCTCCGCTACGACGACGACGAGGTCCGCCCCGTCGAGAGCTACGCGTCGGCGGAGCGGCTCGACGAGACGATCGCCTTCTGGGACGCGTGGGTCGGCCGCATCACCTACGCCGGCCCCTACCGCGCGGCCGTCGAGCGCTCCGCGATCACGCTCAAGCTCATGTGCTACCAGCCGACCGGCGCGATCGTCGCCGCGCCGACCACCTCACTCCCCGAGGAGCTCGGCGGCTCCCGCAACTGGGACTACCGGTACACCTGGCTCCGCGACTCGGCGTTCGTCCTCTACTCGTTCCACGTGCTCGGGCACTACGCGGAGGCGGACCGCTTCATGAACTTCCTGAAGCGCATCACCCGCAAGGCGACCGACGCCCACCTCCAGATCATGTACGGGATCGACGCGCGTCGCGACCTGGCCGAGCGGGCGCTCGATCACCTCGAGGGCTACCGGAAGTCGGGGCCGGTGCGCGTCGGCAACGGCGCGTACGACCAGGTGCAGCTCGACGTCTACGGCGAGGTGCTCGAGACGGCCTGGCTCTGGAGCCGCCATCACCCGATCAGCGAGGGGAGCTGGGCGACGCTGAAGCGCCTCGTGGACTGGGTCGCGGACCACTGGCGCATGAAGGACAGCGGGATCTGGGAAGTCCGCGCCGGCGCGCAGCACTACGTGCTGAGCAAGGTGATGTGCTGGGTTGCGCTCGACCGCGGCATCCGCCTCGTCCAGCGCTTCGGCCTGCCGGGGGACGTCGAGCGCTGGAGCGCCGAGCGGGATGCCGTCCACGCGGACGTGATGGAGAACGGGTGGAGCGAGGAGAAGCAGAGCTTCGTGCAGCATTACGGCACCGACGCCCTCGACGCCTCGAACCTGATCATCCCCATGGTGCACTTCCTCCCGCGCGATCACCCGCGCGTCGTCGGAACGGTCATGGCCACGCTCCGCGAGCTGACGAGCGACGACCAGGAGCTCGTCTACCGCTATCGCAACGACGACGGGCTGCCGGGCGAGGAGGGGGTCTTCTCGATCTGCACCTTCTGGCTCGCCGAGACGCTCGCCATGTGCGGCGAGCGGGAGCGCGCGGAGCGGATCTTCCGGCGCATGCTCAAGCACGCCAACCACGTCGGCCTCTACAGCGAGGAGCTGAACCCCTCGACCGGCGAGTTCCTCGGCAACTTCCCGCAAGCGTTCACGCACATCGCGCTGATCAACTGCGCCTACGTCTTCGAGAAGCTCAGGGGAGGAGCGAGGGGATAGCCGCGGTGGCTCGCCGGCACCGCCACGAAATCAGTCGCCCCTCGACCCGCCCCCTCAGCGCTCGGCGCATGAGAGGGGCGGGTCGAGGGGCGATAGCCGTCCCGAGCGGCCGGGTCTAGCCCCTGGCCCTCTTCGCGTCCTTCTTGGCGGGCGCCTTCGCGGCGCTCTTCGCGGGGGCCTTGGCCGCGGCCTTGGCGGGGACCTTCGCCGCGCCCTTGACGGGCGCCTTGGCGGCGGACTTCGGCGCGCTCTTCTTCGCCGCGGGCTCCCTGACCTCCTTCACCGGGGCGGCGCTCTTCTTCTTCGCCGCCGGGGGCTCCTTGGGCTCGGCCTTCGGCTCGACCCTGGGCTCGGCCCTGGGCTCGACCCTGGGCTCGACCCTGGGCTCGACCCGGCTCTCCCCCTTCGGCTCCACGCGCGCGGGGGACGGCGCGACGTCGTTGTCGGGGGCGACGTGGGCGGGCTTCCGCTTCGCGTAGGCGTCCTCGGCGTCACGGATGAGCTTGTCAGCCTCCTCCTGCGTCATCTGGCCGCGCCGCACCATGTACTGCACGAGGTCGCGCGCGCTCTCGACCGCGAAGCCGGCGAGCCCGGCGGCGGCGTTGATGACGTCCTTCATCGCGGAAGCCATCTTGCTCCCGGCCTCCTGGCTGATCTCCTGCGCCCGCGCCGCCATCTCGGCCATGGTATCCCGGACGTCCTGGCCGCGGTGCCCGGGACTACGCCTCGGCGGCGTCGGCGGCGCCGCCGGCGCCGCAGCGGTCTCGTCTACAGCGGGTGCGGCGTCGGGCGTTTGGGCTTTATCCGCCATTCGATGCGTACTCCGTCCACGCGACGTTGAGGGGAGGGACTACCCGGTTCGTTGAAGACCAGCGCTCGGCGCGCTAGCTTCTCGGCCGCGCGGCTCGAGGCGGTTGGTCGGCGGTAAGTATATGATTTTTCGGGGGCTACGCAAGCTGTAAGGAGGCCCGTCCAGACCCACGTCTTCTCGTTACCGTGGGCCGGAGACGCGAGATTTTAGCGACACCATCAACACATCAAGCCGCGAGAATCGTGCTATCTGGCCTTCGAGTCCTCGACTTCACCCGCGTCCTCGCCGGCCCGCTCTGCACGATGACCCTCGGCGACCTCGGCGCCGACGTCCTCAAGGTCGAGCGCCCAGACGGCGGCGATGAGACCCGCGGGTGGGGACCCCCCTTCGACGAGCGCGGCGAGAGCGCGTACTACCTGAGCGTCAACCGCAACAAGAAGAGCCTCATCGCCGACCTCGACGACCCCCACGACCAGGAGCTCTGCCGGCGCCTGATCACCGACGCCGACGTGGTGGTCGACAACTTCAGGCCAGGTACCCTCGAGCGCCGTGGGATCGATCCTACATCCATGATAGAGCGCTTCCCACGGCTGATCTGGTGCACCATCACCGGCTTCGGCCCGGCGAGCGAACGGCCCGGCTACGACTTCGTCGTCCAGGCGGAGCGGGGATGGATGGCCATCACCGGTGCGCCGGACGGTGAGCCGATGAAGGTCGGCGTCGCTCTCGCCGACGTGCTCGCCGGCAAGGACGCGGCGATCGCGATCCTCGCCGCCCTCGCCGCGCGTCACCTGCCCGCCAACGGCGTCGGGCGCTCGCCCACCCCCCACGCCGCTCGCCGCCTTCACGTCTCGCTCGCCGCCAGCGCCGCCGCGGCACTCGTCAATGTCGCCCAGAACGCGCTCGTCACCGGCCGGGAAGCGCGGCGGTGGGGAAACGCGCACGCGAACCTCGTCCCCTACCAACTCTTCCACGCCGCCGACCGCCCCCTCGTGATCGCCGTCGGGAGCGATGCGCAGTGGCGAGCCTGCGCCCTCGCGCTCGACCTGCCGGCGCTCGCCGCCGACCCGGAGCTCCGCACGAACGCCGGCCGCATCGCCCGCCGCGAGGCGGTGGTGGGCGCGATCTCCGAACGGGTGCGCGGCGCCAGCGCCGACCACTGGCTCGCCCGGCTCGATGCCGCCCGCGTCCCCGCGGGACGCGTGAAGAGCGTGCTCGAGGTGCTGCGCGAGGTCGAATGCTCCCCCCTCTCCGGCATCGCCCCCAGCGTCCCCGGGAGCGTCCGCCTGACGCCTCCCAGACTGGGCGAGCACTCGGCGAAAATCAGAGACCAGGGGTGGGCCGCGTTCAGCTGACGCGAGTGGGAAAGTGGCCCCTCGAAGGGCTGTTACCTCCTCATCCAACCCTCGTCATAAAGGCGTGACCACCGTCGCTCCATCGGTTGCGCGTGCTCCACGAGCTTCCAGGCCCGCAGGACTATCCAGCGGGCAGGAAACGCGTTATGCTAGCACCGTGAATACGACGGTGCAGGCCGGACAGGCCGACCAACTGGAGGCCGACCAGCAGATCATCCAACGGGTCCTCGCGGGCCACCGGGAAGATTTTGCTGTCCTCATCCAACGCTACAGCGACCCGCTGTACCGCCACGCACTTGGCATGACCGGGAGCCCCGACGTCGCGGAGGACATCCTCCAGATGTCGTTCATCAAGGCGTACCAGCACCTCGCCGAGGTGCGCGGGCGCTTCGACGCCTGGGTCTTTCGAATCGTCGCCAACGGGTGCAAGGACTGGCTGAAGAACATTCGTCGGACGCATCTCAGCTACGACGAAGACGACCAGCCCTCGAGCTACTCCACGCCGGACGAGGAGCTCGACCGCACGGAACTGCGTAGTGACCTCGATCGCGCCCTCGCGGCGCTCGCGCCCTCGTTGCGCGAGGCGTTCGTGATGAAGCACGTCGAGGGGCGGTCGTACGAGGAGATGGCCGACATGTTGGGCACCACCGTCGGGGCTCTGAAGATGCGCGTCCACCGCGCGCGCGAGGCGCTCCAGGTTCTTCTAGAGGAGAAATACGCCTAATGTTCGACAACCTGAATGCGCAGAACGGCCGGGAGAACGCCCGCCGTGACGGCGCGAACCGGACGCCCGCCGAGCCCATCACCGGCGACCGTGAAGTCCCGCTCAGCCAGTCGCGCACGCCGGCCTCGGTGCAGGCGTGGCTCGACGGAGAGGCCGAGGAGTCGTCGCTGCAGGGTGGCGAGGCGCGCCACGTGGAGTTCTGGGCGCGCGTGAACGCCGAGACGGCGCGCCGCCGCCAGGTGCGCACGCCCGTCGACGTGCAGCAGCGCATCATGGCCGCGCTGCCCACCGCCGCCCCCGCCGCGCTCTCGCCCTGGTATCGCCGGCAGCTCTCGGTGAACCCGGCGCTCGCCATCGCCGCCGCCGCCGGCGTGTTCGCGCTCGGCGCCGCGGTCGGCGTGGCGCTGCGCGCGCGCTGACCCGACGGCCGCGCTCCACGGCGCGAAAGGCCGGCCCGCGAGGGCCGGCCTTTCTCATTCGGGCCCCCTCCGGCGGCTCTCGCCACCGCCGAACGCCCGCGCGGCGCAATTCCATGTACTCCCAACGATTGTGACGCACGTCACCAGTTCCAGAGTGACGTGCGTCACCATTGTTCGCACGCCGAGCTCGCTCCGCCCCGCGAAGCGCGGCGAAGCGCGCGAAAGCGTGCCACGAGAGCGCCTGTAGGGCACCGACCTTGCACCCTCCCACGGCTTCGCGATGCTGACGATGGCATCGCGGCAGCGGAGCCTACAATGTGGAGGGAGTCAGATGAGAACGACCACGCTAGCCGTACTCGCGATCGCGGCGATGCCCGTCGTTGCCGTCGCGCAGGATACGACGAGCCGCGGTGGTCAGCGAGACACCACGGCGGCCGGCAACGCCGGCGGCAACGTCGGCGCGCAGACGGATACGAGTCGCATGGGCGCGCAGGGCGAGACGCAGCGCACGCAAACCGAGAGCGGCCGCCGCATGTCGAGCGGGCCGAGCACGATCACCTTCACGCCGGAGCGCGTCGCCCAGCTCCAGTCCGCGCTCACCAGCGCGGGCTGCGACGCGGGTAAGCCCGACGGCGTCGTGGGGCCCAAGACGCGGCGAGCGCTCGCATGCGCGCGTCAGAAGAACAACGTCACCACGAACGAAGAGCTGTATCAGTCGCTCAACCTCAACTTCTCGAGCGGTGGGGGCGCCGGGGTGTCGGGGACCGAGCAGGGAATGCGTAAGAGCCAGTCGGATTCGGCGGTGAGCTCGCCGAGCAGCGCGAACCAGCCGAGCGCGAACCAGCCCAGCGCCAACCAGCCGGGTGGAGTCTCGCCGGGCGCCGCCACGGACACCAGTGCCGCGCAGGCGACGCACGGTGACTCGGCGCAGGTGGGTGGCCAGAACCGCGGCCGCGTGCGCCCTCCGGAGGACTCGACGCGCAACGTCGTGCCGGGCAACCCGCCTCCGAGCGGCACCACCCCGCCGCCGAGCGGCACGACGCCGGCGCCGCCGCCGCTGCGCTGAGCGGCTCTCGCGTACGATCTGGAAGTGAACGACGGGGGACCGCCGACTGGCGGCCCCCCGCTTTGCATCCATGCCCGTCAGCCCGGTCGCCTAGCGGGGCGGTCGCGCGGGCGGAGCAGGAAGCGCAGCCCGACCCCGTCGCGCACGAGGTCGGAGGCGCGCGCCTCCTCGGCGAAGCCCGCCGACGCGAGGAGTGCCGCCACGCCGCCTAACGATGCATCGTCCGCCAGCTCGGCGACGGCGAAGCGGCCGCCGAGCGTCGCCAGCGCGTCGGCGGCCGCGTCCACGAGCGCGCGTCCCACGCCGCGCCGCCGCGCGTCGCGCGCGACCGCGAGTCCGAAGATGGCCCCGGCGCCGACCGTCCCCGCGACGAGGCCGTAGAGCACCACGCCGGTCACGGCGTCGCCCTCGTCCGCGACGAGCGCGCGGTGCTCGGCCCCGGGCGCGCCGAGCGCGGCCGCGGCGGCGGTGAGGATCTCGAGCGTGCGCGCCGCGTACGGGTGGCGCGCCGACTCCGCCCCGAGGAGCGCGCGGGCGGCCGCGACGTCACCAGGGGCGAGTGGGCGCACGCGCACGGCGGTGGTCAGAAGAGGTGCGGGGAAGAAGTCCAGGAGGCGCGGCACCGCGCCGCTCCGCGCCCGCGTGGATGCGCGGGCGCGGGCGCGGAGCGAGGGTGGGGACCGCTAGATGTGGATCGGCCGCCCGAGCGTCGCCAGCGCGGCTTCCTTCACCGCCTCGGAGAGCGTCGGGTGGGAGTGCACCGTGATGCCGATGTCCTCCGACGCGCCGCGATACTCGAAGGCGAGCACCACCTCGGCGACGAGCTCGGAGACGTTGGCGCCGATCAGGTGCGCGCCGAGCAGCTCGTCGGTCTCGGCGTCGGCGATGAATTTCACGAACCCGCTCGACTCCGCCATGGTGCGCGCGCGACCGTTCGCCGAGAATGGGAACTTGCCGACCTTGTACGGGCGTCCGCTCGCCTTCACCTCGTGCTCGGCCAGCCCGACGGTGGCGATCTCGGGCCACGTGTACACCACGCACGGCATCGAGCGATAGTGCATCTCGCTCGGCTTGCCGGCGATGACCTCGGCGGCGATGGTGCCCTCCTCCTCGGCCTTGTGCGCGAGGAGCTTGCCCCAGACGACGTCGCCGATCGCGTAGACGCCCGGCACGCTCGTGCGCATCTGACCGTCGACGAGTATCTGCCCGCGGTCGCCGGTCGCGATGCCGAGCGCCTTCGTGTCGATCCCGGGCATGAACGGCTTGCGGCCGACCGAGACCAGCACGTAGTCGGCGTCGAGCGTCTCCGCCTTGCCGTCCTTCTCGATCTGGACCAGGACGCGGTCCTTCTCGACCGTCGCGCCGGTGACCTTCGTCCCCGCGCGCAGCTCGAGCCCCTGCTTCGAGAAGACGCGCGTCGCCTCCTTCACGACGTCCTCGTCGTTGCCGGGGAGGATGGTCGGCATGAGCTCGACGACGGTGACCCTGGCGCCGAGGCGGCGCCACACCGACCCCAGCTCGAGGCCGATCACGCCGCCGCCGATGACGACCAGGTGGCGTGGGACCTCGGGGATCCGGAGCGCACCGATGTTCGACAGCACGCGCCGCTCGTCGAACTTGAGGAAGGGGAGCTCGACCGGCGTGGACCCGGTGGCGACGATGACGTTCCGCGCGTGGTACGTGGTCGTGGCGCCGTCGTTGCCGACGACCTCGACGTCGTGAAGCCCGTTCCGGGCCGGCTTGAGCGTGCCGCGCCCCTTGGCCCAGGTGACCTTGTTCTTCTTGAAGAGGAACTCGACGCCCTTCGTGTTCGCGCCGACGACCTCGTCCTTTCGCTTCATCATCTGGGCGAGGTCCACCTTGGGCTCGCCGACGACGATACCGTGCTCCTTCGCGTGGAGCCGGGTGAACTCGAAGTGCTCCGACGACTGCAGGAGCGCCTTCGAGGGGATGCAGCCGATGTTGACGCAGGTGCCGCCGAGCGTCTTGTCCATCTCGACGCAGACGGTGTTCAGACCGAGCTGGGCGGCGCGGATGGCGGCGACGTAGCCGCCGGGCCCGCCGCCGATGACGACGACGTCGGCCGTTGAGCCGCTTGCGGCGGCGGGGGATGAGTTGGTCATGCGCAAAAATTAATCGGGGGCCGTCGCGCCGGGCGACGGCCCCCGATTAGCTTTCCAGGCGATACAACAGATGTTCCTGAGCCCGCTTCGCCGCGGCTGACGGGCTCGGCCGGCCAGCCGGCCGCTGACCGGCCTCAGGCCGCCGCGAGCCGACTCCGGGCCGCGACGACGCGGCCGCCCGTCGCCCGCCCGCCGCTGAGCGGCTGCGTGCGGTAGGTGCCGTGGAGACGGTCGCCCACCTTCCGCGTCTCGATCACCGTGACGACCTGCGCGTCGGTCACCGGGTCGGCGTAGGGGCCGACAAGGGCGACGTACGTGGCCGCGCTCGCCTCGAGGAGCTGCACCGGCGCCGGCCGGCCGGGGGCGGTGGACAACGCGAACTGGCCGACGACTGGCGAGTCCGCGGTGCCTCCCTGGAGGAGGGAGAACGGCGTGCCGACGTCGGCGTCGCCGCGATAGAGCCGACCGTTCCAGACGCCGGCGAGCTGCTCGAGCGCCCGCGGCAGGGACGCGGCGGCGAGGCGTCCGGCGGCGTAGCGCGACGGCGCCGCGCAGGCGGAGAGCAGGATGGAGAGCGGAACGGTCGGGCGCATGAGTCCTCCGAGGCGACGGCTCGGGCGAGCTGGTCGGGTGCGACGGGCGTCTGGCGCGCGAGCGCTCGGCCCATCGCTGCTTCGTGGAGTTGGATGCGCGGCCGAGGGAAAGGGTTTGCTCGCGAGTGCGGGCTCGGGAGTCGGAGCGGCCTCGGGCTGCCCGCGGTCTCCCGGCGTCCGCCGAGCGGGTGAACGCGTCTCGCCGTGCGGCACGTCGCGGTGCGGCACGTCGCGTGCTGCGCGACGGGCGATCCGCGCGCGCGGTGCCGGCGGCGGACGACCTGCCTAACGATCACTTCTCACCTTCCACCCGAGCCCCGAGCACCGAGTCCCCATCGTTCCCGCCTCGTGAGACGAGGTGACCACTCCGACGACGGCGCGTCATCTCGTAAGCGACCGTGATGCACGTCGTCCCGTAGCCCGCAATGCCATGACGCATCCCTTCCCGTGCGGCGGCACCAGTCGCCGCGCCCTTCTCCGCCCGTCGCCGGCCACGCTCGCGGCGGCCGCCGCGCTCCTCGCCACGTCGCCGGCGCTGCCGCGGCTCGCCGGCGCGCTGCGCGCGCAGGGCACGGCCGACGTCTCGGCCGGAGCGAGCGTGGCCGCACCGACCAGGGCGCCGATCTCTCCGGCCACATCGTCCGCCGCGCTTCCGCCGGCGATGACGCAGGAGATCTACGTCGCCGCGTTCCGCGGCAGCGCGCGCCAGTGGTGCGCCGGTGGCGGCGCGGACGCGCTCGACGACGCCGCCGCCGGCACCAAGGCCATCGCGCAGTCGAGCGTGGCCGAGGGGGAGCGCGCGGGCGTGGAGCGCGCGATCGACGACGCGCACGCGGAGCTCGAGCGTGCCGGCGGCTGCGCGGCGTTGGGGCGTGCGACGCGGATCGTGGTCGTGGACGGCTTCGAGGGGTATCCGTGGAGCGCCCGCCGCAGCGAGGTCGCGCCGCGCGACCGCGGCCGTCGCGGCGAGTACGGCTACACGATCGTCACGCGCCGCACGAAGATCGGCGGCCGCGGCGTTCGGCGCGTTCCGGCCGAGGCCGACTTCACCTTCACGTCCGAGCGCGACGAGCTCGTGCGCGGCCGCTATCGCGTGACCGCGAAGCGCGCCGACGTCGCCGGGCGGTGGGCGGACGTCGAGCGCGCGCTGGCCGGCCGCTACCCGACGCTGCGCGTGACGCACGCGCCGGGCGACGCCGCCGGCGCGAGCGACGTCCGCACGTGGAGCACGTCGTTCACGAACCCCGACACGCAGGCGCTCGAGCTGCGGATGTCCGCCGTGCCGGGCGGCGAGGCGCGTGACGACGAGTGGGTGATCGTCGTCGATTTCCTCGGATACGCCGGGCGCTGACACGTCGGCGCGATGCGTCGCGATGTGCGTCGCGAGATGCGTCGCGACGGCTGACTTTCGCCGTCACCTCGTTTACACTTCCGCTCGCGGGGCACGCTGCCTGTCTTCGTACAGAAACAGCGGACTCCCAGCAACGTCTCGTGGGCGAGAGCTCACGGGGCGTTGTGTTTCCGGGAGGGATCGGGGACGAGGACGAAGGACGGACCATGAACGAGCGAGGGAGGCTGCCGCAGGCGCGGGCTGCCTCCCTCTGACGTTCATGCCGTCCCGTGAGCGGCCCTAGTCGATCAGCATCGACCCCGGGTCCTCCATCAGCTCCTTGATGCGGACGAGGAAGAGCACGGCCTGCTGGCCGTCGATGATGCGGTGGTCGTACGAGAGGGCGACGTACATCATCGGGCGGATCTCCACCTTGCCGGCGATCGCGACCGGGCGGTCCTGCGTCTTGTGGAGGCCGAGGATGCCGACCTGCGGGTAGTTGATGATCGGCGTCGAGACGAGCGAGCCGAAGACGCCGCCGTTGGTGATGGTGAAGGTGCCGCCGGTGAGGTCGTCCATGCTCAGCTTGCCGTCGCGGGCGCGCTTGGCGAGCTCCGCGATGTCGCGCGAGACCTGGAGCATCCCCTTGCGGTCGGCGTCCTTGACGTTGGGCACGACGAGCCCCTGGTCGCTGGCGACGGCGATCCCGAGGTTGACGTAGTGCTTGTAGACGATCGAGTCCCCGTCGATCTGCGCGTTGACGGTGGGGAAGTCCTGGAGGGCGAGGACGGCGGCCTTCGCGAAGAAGGGCATGAAGGAGAGCTTCACGCCGTGCTGCTTCTCGACGCGCTCCTTGAGCCGCTCGCGCAGGGCGATGACGGCGCTCATGTCGATCTCGTTGAACGTCGTCAGGTGCGCCGTGTTCTGCTGCGACAGGAGCAGGTTCTCGGCGATGCGCCGGCGGCGCGTCGACATCTTCTCGCGCGTTTCGCGCGGGCCGGCGCCGTTGGTGGCGGGGCGCGGCGCCTGGGGCGCGGGGCGCGCCGGCTCGACGGCGCGCGTGGCGGCGACCGCGTCGCGCGTCGCGCCTCCGGCGCCCCCCCGCATGGCCTCGATCACGTCCGGCTTGCTCACGACGCCGCCGCGCCCCGTGCCGGCGACGGAGGCGAGGTCGACCCCGGACTCCGCGGCGACGCGGCGGGCGGCGGGGGAGGTCCTGGCGTCGCTCTGGGCCGGCGCGGCCGGCGCGGCCGGCGGAGCGGCGGTCGCGGCGGCGGCGTTCTGGTTACCGCGGACGGCGGCCGCGGCCGCAGATTGCTGTTGGGGGGGGGCCCCCGCACCGGAGGCGGCGGTCGCCGCGGCCGCCGGGGCCGCGCCGGCGCCCGCCGTCGCCTTCTCGTCCAGCTCTCCAAGGACCTCGTCCACCTTCACGACGTCCCCCTCGGCGCGCGCCCGCCGCGCGAGCACGCCGGCCGTCAGCGCCGGCACCTCCACCGTGATCTTGTCCGTCTCGAGCTCGACGAGCGTCTCGCCGAGGGCGACCGCGTCGCCCTCCTTCTTCAACCACCGGGAGATCGTGGCCTCGACGATCGATTCGCCGAGCGGGGGGACCTTGATCGAAGTCATGGGTTGACCGCAGTGCTGAATGGGCGGCGCGCGATCGATGGGACGAGCGCCGGGTGCGCGCGACGTGAAGAGACGTTCGAGGAGAGGCTCGCCGAACGCCGGGCCGCCGATCGGTGTGTCGTCTCCGCGGTGTCGTCCCCGCGGCCGCCGGCGTCACTACCACCAGGCGGAAGCGCCGGGTAGCATTCCCCGTCAATATAACCGGCCCCCGCGGCCAGCCGCGAACCCGGCCGCGTCCCGGCGCTCGCCCCTCGCGCCGCCCGACCCTCGACGCTCGTCCCCATGCGCGCCCTCACCATCTCCGCCCACGGCGGCCTCGATCGGCTCGAGGTGCGCGACGACCTTCCGCCCCCCGACCTGCGCGCGCCGACGGACGTGCGCGTCCGCGTGCGCGCCGCGGCGCTCAACCACCTCGACCTCTTCGTGCTCGGGGGGCTGCCGGGCGTGACGATCACCCCGCCGTGGATCATGGGGGGGGACGGCACGGGGGTCGTCGACGCCGTGGGGGACGAGGTGCGGGACGTCGTCCCGGGGGACACGGTGATCGTCAACCCGGGCGTCAGCGACCGGAGCTGCGCGTACTGTCTGGCGGGGGAGCAGCCGCTCTGCCCGCGATTCCGCCTCCTCGGCGAGCACCTCCCGGGGACGATCGCCGAGTACCTCGTGGTGCCGGCGGCCAACGTGCGCCGGATCCCGGCCAACACGCCTCCCGAGGTGGCCGCCGCCTTCACGCTGTCGACGCTCACCGCGTGGCGTATGGTCGTGACCCGCGCCCGCGTCGAGCCGCGCGACACGGTGCTGATCTGGGGCGTCGGCGGCGGCGTGGCGCTGGCCGCGCTCCAGATCGTGAAGCGCATCGGGGCGACGGCATGGGTCACCTCGGGGAGTGACGAGAAGCTCGCGCGCGCGCGCGCGCTCGGCGCCGACGCGCTGTTCAACCACCGCCGGGTGGACGTGGCGAGGGAGGTGCGCGCCCGGACGGGGAAGCGCGGCGTCGACGTCGTGCTCGACAGCGTCGGGGAGGCGACGTGGGCCCAGTCGCTCGGTGCCCTCGGCCGCGCCGGCCGGCTCGTGACGTGCGGTGGGACGTCGGGGCCGATGGTGCAGACCGACGTCCGGCGCCTCTTCTGGAACCAGTGGACGATCATGGGCTCGACGATGGGGAACGACGCCGAGCTCGACGCCATCACCGACGAGCTCCGTGCCGGACGCCTGCTCCCGCCGATCGACTCCGTCTTCCCGCTCGCCGACGCGCGCGCCGCATTCGAGCGGCTGGCGTCGGGGGAGCAGTTCGGGAAGATCGTGGTGACGATCTGAAGGACGTCGACGAGGGGCGTAAGGGGTAGAATGAGGAGATTTGAAGGGCGGAATGAAAGGCGAAGGGCGGAATGAGGCATGAGGAATGAGGCCGGGACCCCACGCGTGGCGGTTCGAGCCACCGGTAGCCTCCCGGCCACATTCCTCATGCCTCCTTCCGCCCTTCAGTCTGTATGCCTCATTCCGCCCTTCCGTCTTTCGATTCCGCCCTTCCGCCCTCATTCCGCATCCCGTCGCCGTTCTCGATGACCGACCTCGCCCAGTACACCGCCGACGAGCAGCGCCAGATCCGGGACGCGTTCGCGGCCGGCACGATGCCGCCCTGCCCGCGCTGCGGCGTGACGATGAGCGTCCGCCGGATCGGCGGGGGGTCGTTCGGGCTCGGCTACGCGCGCCGCCGCGAGTGGCTCATCTGCCCCTCCTGCCACCGCAGCGCGATCTTCGACGTGAAGCGGGGAACGAGGAACTGAGCTCGCCGCGCCTCCGCGCATCGCCGCCGGGGCGTGCCGGACGCTGCGGTTCGGTGTAACTTGCACCCCTGTCCGCGCCGCACTCGGCGGCACGGGCCCGGCCGCCGTCCGCTTCTCCGTCCGTGCTTCAGCTCTCCGCTCCCGCCGACACGCTCCGCGTCGATGGCGTCCTCAGCGACAGCGTCGGCCTCGACAGCGCCGTCCGCGGCGCGCCGGGCGCCGTGTCCGCCGCCTTCTCCCCCCAACAGGGAACGCTCCCGCCCGTGGGCGACACGTTCGCCGACCGCATGCGCGCGAGCCTCACGCAGGTCGGGGAATTCGTGCCCGCGCTGCTCGGCGCGCTCGTCATTCTCTTCGCCGGCTACCTGCTGGCGAAGCTGGTCGAGAAGGGCACCGACCGGTTCCTCCGCCGCATCCACCTGAACCGCGCCCTCGAGCGCGGCGGCGTGCTGCAGGCGGTCGAGCGCTCCGGATCGCACGTGAATCCGACGCGCGTGATCGCGAACCTGATGTTCTGGCTCGTGATGTTCACGGTGATGCTGGTCGCCGCGAACGCGCTCGGCCTCGAGTCGCTCGCCAACGTCTTCTCGGAGCTGGTGAGCTACCTCCCGAGCGTGATCGCGGCGATCGTGATCGTGCTCGTCGGCATCGTGCTCGGCGGCTTCGTGGGCGGCCTGATCATGGCGTCGGCGGGCGCGATCCACGGCGGGCCGACGCTGGCGCGCGTCGGGCGGGGCGGCGTCATCGTCCTCGCCGTCTTCATGGCGCTCCAGGAGCTCGGCGTCGCCACCGAGCTGGTGACGACGGCGTTCGCGATCCTCTTCGGCGCCGTCGCCCTCGCCCTGGCTCTCTCGTTCGGGCTCGGCAACCGCGAGCTCGCGGGGGAGGTCACGCGCGAGTGGTACGAGCGCTACCGCGCCGAGCGCGAGGCGATCGACCGCGACGCGAAGGCCGCCGATATGGCGGACGAGCTCGACGAGGAAGAGGAGGCCCCGGTCGACGACGACCCGGCGCCCCTCCGTCCCACGCGCCACCGCTAGCCCCGCCCGATCCCCGCCACGGAGCCCCCCTCTGCGTCCCACCGCCATCGCCGCGAGAAGCGTCCGTGCCGTCTCGCGGCTGCTCCCGGCCAGCGCGCTCACCATCGTCCTCGCCGGCGGGTGCGGCGGGGGCGGGAATTCGAACGGGAGCGGCGGGCCCGTTTCGCCCCCCCCGCCGCGGCCGACGACGGCGCAGCGCTTCGATCAGCTCGCGGACTCGCTGCGCTCGGCCGGCGACCCGGAGAGCGCGGCGACGATAGCGGGCCTGGCCGACCTCGTGCGCCGCGCCGACCATCTCGGCGCGATCACCGTGACGGTGGACGGCGCGCCGGTGACCTTCACCGCGGTCGCGCTCGAGACGACGACGCGACCCGGCGCCTGCGACGCCGACCCCGACCCGGCGCTCTGCCGCGATGCCTACCCCCCCTACGCGCTCGACTTCGCGGCCTGGCGCGACGACAACCTCACCGAGGGCTTCTTCGGCTTCGCCGACGTAGCGGGAACGGCGGCGTCGGTGGAGTCGGACCCGGTGACCGGCGCGGACGCGCCGGCGGGACTTCTCTACTTCCGCCGGGAGCGGGGGTTCGATGCCGGCGGGCTCCGCGAGTTCCTCGGCGACGCCCACGTCTGGATCGCCGATCAGGGGTCGCTGGCGGCGGAGCGCGCCGTGCTCCGCGCCGCGTGCTCGGCCGCCGCGGCGCAGGACCTTCTGCCCGGCGGGAGCTACGACTGTCATCAGGCGGACGTCGCCGTCACCCTGGACGTGTCCGCCATCGAGGACCGCTCCGACGGCGGAACGCCGACGCGGCGCGCCATCGGCGCCGGGCGGCAGCCGCTCTCGGCGCTCGCGCTGGACGTCTCGGCGGCGCCGCGCTCCGACATCGCGCCGGCATTGGCCATCCCGTCCGCTCGCGCCTCCGCTCGCGCCGGAGGCGCCGCGTGGCCGCTCACTCGGGAACGCCGCGTCCGCGGAAGCTGGCACTGAAGGAGAAGCAGCGCGTCGCGCTGCTCCACGCGCCGGCGTTCGTCGCGCTCCTCGGGCCGCTTCCGGAGGGGGTGAACGCGACGACGACGCGCGGCCGGACCGGCGTCGGGGGAGGCGAAAGGGCGGCTCCGCCGTGACCGTGCCTCGGCGGCCCCAGCCGGCCCCCGGCGGGGCTCCGGGAACGCCCTGCAACGGCTTGTAGAATAACGACTTGCAACGCGCAACAAAGGTTGCTTTTCGCCTCCCTTTCGGGTTATATTGTTCTGTCTGAACGAGCTGTCGTAATTCTTCCCTCCGTAGGCCAATGACCGCACCGAACAACCGCGAGCGGATCCTTCCTCGTCTCATCGACGAGGAGATCAAAGAGTCGTTCATCAACTACTCGATGAGCGTCATCGTGTCGCGCGCGCTGCCGGACGTACGCGACGGGCTCAAGCCCGTGCACCGGCGCGTGCTCTACGCGATGAACGAGCTCGGCCTCGTGCCCGGGCGGCCGTACAAGAAGTCGGCGACGGTCGTCGGTGACGTGCTGGGCAAGTACCACCCGCACGGCGACTCGTCGGTGTACGACGCGCTCGTGCGCATGGTGCAGGACTTCTCGCTCCGCTACCCGCTGGTGGACGGGCAGGGGAACTTCGGCTCGGTCGAAGGGGATCCGGCGGCCGCGTACCGCTACACCGAGGCGCGGCTGACGCGGATCGCCACCGAGATGCTGGCGGACATCGACAAGAACACCGTCGATTTCGCGCCGAACTTCGACGACCGGCTGCAGGAGCCGAAGGTGCTGCCGGCCGGGTTCCCGAACCTGCTCGTGAACGGGTCGTCGGGGATCGCGGTCGGCATGGCGACGAACATCCCGCCGCACAACCTGCGCGAGATCGTCAACGCCCTCGTGGCGATGATCGACAACCCCGCGCTCGAGATCGGGGACCTGCGCAAGTTCATCAAGGGGCCCGACTTCCCGACCGGCGGCTACATCTACGGCAAGCAGGGGATCAAGGACTACCAGGAGACCGGGCGCGGGCGGATCGTGATGCGCGCGCGGGCGGTGATCGAGGAGAAGGAGAGCTCGAACAAGTCGCAGATCGTCATCACCGAGATCCCGTACCAGGTCAACAGCGCCAACCTGATGGTGCAGATCCGCGACCTGGTGCGCGACGGCAAGCTGACCGGGATCAGCGACCTGCGGAACGAGTCGGACCGCGACGGCATGCGGATGGTGATCGAGCTCAAGCGCGACGCCATCCCGCGCGTGGTGCTGAACCAGCTCTACAAGCACACGCAGATGCAGTCGACGTTCGGCGTCATCATGCTGGCGCTGGTGCCCGACGCGCAGACCGGGCAGCTGGTGCCGAAGGTGATGGGGCTGAAGGACGTGCTCGAGCACTACATCAAGCACCGCCACGACGTCATCGTCCGCCGCACGCAGTTCGACCTCGACAAGGCGCTCGACCGCGAGCACATCCTCGAGGGGCTCAAGATCGCCGTCGACAACATCGACGCGGTCATCAAGGTCATCCGGGGCGCCGAGGACACGCCCGCGGCGAGCGCGCAGCTCCAGAAGCGGTTCAAGCTCTCCGAGCGGCAGGCCGAGGCGATCCTCAACATGCGCCTGGCGAAGCTCACCGGCCTCGAGATCGAGAAGCTGGAGGCGGAGCTGGCCGAGGTGCGCGCGCTCATCAAGGAGCTGCGCGGGCTGCTCGAGTCGAAGGAGCGCCGGATGAAGGTGATGAAGGACGAGCTGGCGAAGGTCGCGGAGACGTACGGCGACGGCCGTCGCACGGAGATCACGAGCGACCAGGGCGAGTTCACGATCGAGGACCTGATCGCCGAGGAGGACATGGTCGTGACCATCTCCCACTCGGGGTACATCAAGCGCACGTCGGTGTCCACGTACCGCAAGCAGCGGCGCGGCGGGCGCGGGCGCTCGGGGCAGGACCTCAAGGACAACGACTTCATCGAGCGGCTGTTCATCGGGAGCACGCACGACTACATCCTCATCTTCACCGAGGACGGGCGCTGCTTCTGGCTCAAGGTGCACGAGATCCCGCAGGCGGGGATGGCGACGCGCGGCAAGCCGATCGTCAACCTGATCAACGTGACGCCGGACACGCAGATCAAGGCGTTCGTGCCGGTGCGCGAGTTCGCCGAGGACCAGTTCCTCCTCTTCTGCACGCGCGACGGCACGGTCAAGAAGACGCGCCTCTCCGAGTACTCGAACCCGCGCTCGAACGGCGTCAAGGCGATCAAGATCGAGAAGGGGGACGAGCTGATCACGGTCGACATCACCCACGGCACGAACGACGTGGTGCTCGCGACCAAGCACGGCCTCTCGGTGCGCTTCCACGAGAGCGACGTGCGCGACATGGGGCGTGACACGACGGGAGTGAAGGGGGTCGAGCTCCGTCCGGGGGACGCGGTGGTCGGCATGGTGGTCGTGAAGCGCGAGGCGACGCTGCTCGTCGTCACCGAGAACGGCATGGGGAAGGTGACGGACATCGGCGAGTACCGCGTCCAGAAGCGCGGCGGGAAGGGGATCCTGACGGTGAACCGTACCGACAGGACGGGGAACGTCATCACCCTCATGGAGGTGCTGCCGCAGGACGAGATCATGCTGATCACGAAGCACGGGATCATCATCCGCTCGTCGGTGGCCGAGGTGCGCAACACCGGGCGCAACGCCCAGGGGGTGCGTCTCGTGAACCTCGACGACAAGGACCTCGTCACGGCGGTGGCCCGCGTCATCCCCGAGGACAAGGCGGCCGAGGGTGAGGCGGCGGCGGTCGGCGGCGGCGACGGGGACGGCGTGGGGGAGGAGGACGAGGGCGAGGATTAGGGCGCCCGGGTCGGCCGGGCCCGGCGGGTCACCCCCGGGCCGGCGAGGCGGGAGAAGCGGGACACGACGCGCGGGGGGCTGCGGACAGCGGCCCCCCGCGCGATCTTTGCTTACATTCACCGCCCGCGTGCGGAGCGACCGGGGTGTGGGACGCGGGGGGGCCCCCCCGCCGGGAAGGTAGTTCGGCGCGTCCTGCCGCCGGCACCGAACCACCGCGCCCCGCACCCGCGCCCCGCATCGCGCGCCCGCCTCTGGACGCGCGTCGTGCCCCGTACCACCTTCTCGCATGCTTTCCCCCTCCTCCCCCGCCGCGACGCCGGCGCCGGCCGCCGCCGAGCCGCGGATGGTCACCCTCGACGACCTCCGCGCCGCGGCGGCCACTCTGCGCGGCGTCGCCGTCCGCACCCCCCTCCTGCCGGCCGACGAGCTGGCGGCGGAGGTCGGGGTATCGTCGGTCTGGCTCAAGCCCGAGATGCTCCAGCGCGGGGGGGCGTTCAAGTTCCGCGGCGCCTTCACCTTCCTCTCGGCGATGCCGGCGGCGGCGCGCGCGCGCGGCGTCGTCGCCCCGTCGTCGGGGAACCACGCGCAGGCGGTGGCGCTCTCCGCGCGCCTCTTCGGCGTGCCGGCGACCGTCGTCATGCCGACCACGGTGACGCCCGCCAAGCGCGCCGGCGCGGAGCGGCTCGGCGCGCGGGTCGAGCTCGCCGGCACGACGACGGCGGACCGCATGGAGCGGGCGCTCGAGATCGTCCGCGAGGAGGGGGGGACGATCGTCCCGCCCTACGACGACGCGACGATCGTCGCCGGCCAGGGGACGGCGGGTCTCGAGATCGTCGAGGACTTCCCGGCGGTGCGCACGGTGCTCGTGCCCGTGGGCGGGGGTGGGCTGAGCGCGGGCGTGGCGACGGCGGTGAAGCTCCTGTCGCCGGCCACCCGCGTGGTGGGCGTCGAGCCGGCGGGCGCGCCCAAGCTGTCGCGGGCGCTCGCGGCGGGGCAACCGGTTCGGCTCGAGCACACCGCGGGGCTCGCCGACGGGCTGCTCGCGACGCAGGTGGGGACGATCCCCTTCGCGCACCACCAGGCGTACGTGGACGAGGTCGTGACGGTGGACGACGCGGCGCTCCCGCGCGCGATGCGCTTCCTGCTCGACCGGATGAAGCTCGTCGTGGAGCCGAGCGGCGCGATCACCGTGGCGGCGTTGCGGGAGCGGATCGTGCGGGCCGACGAGGGCACGGTGTGCGTTCTGAGCGGCGGGAACATCGAGTGGGACGGACTGCAGTCGATCCTCGGCCGGAGCTGAGCGCGGTCGTGGCGACCAGCAGCTCGCCGGGCGCCGCGGCCGCACGAATCCTGATCGTCGACGACGATCCGGCCATCCTGCACACGCTCACCTGGATCCTCAAGGAGAACGGCTACGACGTCGTCTCGGCGCATGGCGGCGACGGGCTGCTGGAGTCGCTCGCCGAGCACGCGCCCGACCTGCTCCTGCTCGACGTGATGATGCCGGACCTCGACGGCTTCCAGCTTCTCGAGCGGGTGAAGGCGGACGACCGCTGGCGCGACCTGCCCGTGCTCATGGTCTCGGCGCTCCCCCCCGAGGACGCCACCGTGCGGACGCTCGGGCTCGGGGCGGCGGACTTCATCCGGAAGCCGTTCCGGGTGCGCGAGCTGCTGGCGCGCATCCAGGCGCAGCTTCGCCAGCGCGAGGTGCTGCGCGCGGCGCGCGAGGCGCTGCGCAGCACCGAGCGCGAGCTGGTGCGGGCGCGCGAGGAGGCGGAGAGCCGGCGCAAGCTGATGGACATCCTCCACGAGGTGACGAGCGACCTCTCGTCGGACGAGATCTTCCACATCCTCGCGCGCCGCGTGGCGCGCGCGCTCGACATCTCGCACTGCTCGGTGGTGCTCGCGCGGCCCGGGGACCGCGTGGGGGTCGTGGCGACGGCGTACGAGAACCCGGGGCTGCGCAACCTCGAGATCCAGATCGACCGCTACCCGGAGATCCGCGCCGCGCTCGACCACGGGCGCGTGGTGCTGATCGAGGACCTGCGCACGAGCGCGCTGTACGAGAACGTGCGGCGCGCGTGGGCGGCGGAGGGGACGCGGGTCGCCATCCGCTCGGTGATCGCGCTGCCGTTCACCCTCGACCGGCTCCAGGCGGGGGTGTTCTTCCTGCGCCGCACCGAGGCGGAGCCGCCGCTGACGCGGGAGGACGCGGAGTTCGCCGACGCGGTGATCAAGGCCGCCGTGGCGTCGATCCAGCGCGCACAGCTCATCGAGTCGGCGCGGGCCGACAACGCGCGGCTCGAGGCGCTGGCCCACACCGACCCGCTCACGCAGACGCTCAACCGCCGGGCGATGACGCTCCGGCTCGGCGCGGAGCTCGAGCGCGCGCGGCGCTACGATTCGGTGGTGACGCTGCTGCTGCTCGACCTCGACCACTTCAAGAAGATCAACGACGGCTACGGGCACCTCGTCGGCGACGAGGTGCTGCGCGAGGTGGCGGTGCTGCTCGCCAACGCCGTGCGCAGCGTGGATGTAGTGGCGCGGTACGGCGGCGAGGAGTTCGTGGTCGTGCTGCCGGAGACGGGGGAGGAGGGGGCCGTGTCATTCGCCGAGCGCATCCGCGAGCGGATCGCCTCGCAGCCGTTCGGCGGGGCGGAGGGGGCGCGCCTGTCGATGACGGCGAGCATCGGCGTCGCCACCTACCCCGCACCCGGGGTGGAGGGGGTGGAGGATCTGTTCTCGCGCGCCGACGCGGCGCTCTACCGCGCCAAGGCGGAGGGGCGAAACCGCGTGCGGACGTGAGGACGTTGGAGGGGGTAGCGTAGGGGCGGCGGCGACGGCGCGCCGCCACGGCGGCGCGCCGGGGCGGACCTGGAGAGAGGCAGGGCAGCGTGACGAGGAGTGAGACGCGATGATGCGATGCCCGGTGTGCTCGGCGACGTACGGCGCAGACGCGCGGTTCTGCACGCGCGACGGGGCTCGGTTGGTGGAGGTCGCGCACTCGCCGCCATCGGCGCCGAGGTCGAACCCGAGCGCGGCGCTGCCGCGCTTCGACCCACGCAGCGCGACGTTCGTGACGCCGCCCGAGCCGGTCCGCGAGGGGCCGCCCGGCTCCCCCGTCGCGCCGCCGCGTCCGGAGCCGCCGCGCCCCGAGCCGGCGCGGCGTGAGCCGCCGTCCGCGTCGTCCGGCGACGCGGCGCCGCAGGCCGACCCGGGAGCGCGGCGCGGCTCGGCGACGAGCCACGCCCACCTGGCCGGACAGCTCCTCGACGGCCGCTACCGCATCGAGCGCAAGGTCGGGGAGGGGGGGATGTCGTTCGTCTATCTCGCGCACGAGGAGGGGACGGGAGCACGTCTCGCGATCAAGGTGCTCTCGCCACAGCTCTCGCAGGAGCAGAACGCGATGGCGCGGCTGCGCCGCGAGGCCGGGCTCGGCAGCCGGCTGGCGCACCCGAACGTCTGCCACATCGTGCGGCTCGGCGAGACGCCGGACGGACTCGTCTACGTGGTGATGCCGTTCGTGGAAGGGGAGCTGCTCGCGGATCGCACGCACCGCCTCGGCCACGTGCCGCTCGCGCAGGTCGTGCAGTGGGTGCGGGAGATCGCGGCCGGCCTCCACGTGGCGCACGAGCTGCGCATCGTCCACCGCGACCTGAAGCCCGAGAACGTGATGGTGTGCGCGCGCCCCGACGGCACGGAGTACGCCGTGGTCATGGACTTCGGCCTCGCCAAGGAGCGGATCGTCGGCCCGGAGATCGAGAAGCTGACGGCGACGGGGATCGTGCTCGGGACCCCCGAGTTCATGAGCCCCGAGCAGCTGCGAGGGAGGCCGCTCGACGCGCGCACCGACATCTACTCGCTGGCCCTCGTGACGTACGAGATGCTCACCGGGAAGCTGCCGTTCGAGGGGCGGACGCAGCAGGAGACGATGATCGCCCGGTTGCGGAGCGACCCGGTGCCGCTGCGCCGCATGCGCCCCGAGCTCGACTTCCCGGCGCCGCTGGAGCGCGTCCTCCTCCGGGCGCTGGAGCGGGAGCCGGAGCGACGCTACCAGAGCGCCCCCGACTTCGCGCACGCCTTCGCCGAGGCGGCGGAGGGGAGGGAGATGGCGCCGCCGCCGCCGGCGCCGGGGTTCCTGGGGAGACTGTTCGGGCGTTGAGCGGGCGGGGGGCCCCCCCGTCGGGAAGGTACCGCGCCCGGAGCGCCGCGACGGCACCGGAATCGCGCACCTCTCATCCGCGTCGCCCGTCCGCATCCCCCGTCCGCGTCGCTCGGCCGCGTCCCCTCGTCTCCGAGCAGGAGAGGCTCGCATGAAGCTCGTGACCGCCGTACTCGCCGCCATCGCCGCCTGCTCGTCGGGCGGCAGCGCCTCCTCGTCCCCGGACGGCGCGTCGCAGCCGGTGCCGGGCGACAGCGCGCGCGTCGCGGCGCTCGACGGGCGGCTGACCGTGCCGGCGGGATTCAAGGTCCAGTACTTCGCGCGCGTCGGCGGCGCGCGGTGGCTGACGGTCGGGCCGGACGGCAGCGTGTACGTGAGCCAGCCGGGCGCCGGACAGATCACGCGGCTCGTGGACGCGAACGGCGACGGCGTGGCGGAGTCGCAGCGCGTCGTCCTGTCGGGGCTCGACGAGCCGTTCGGGACGGCGTTCCACAAGGGCTATTTCTACGTCGCCAACACCGGCGGGGTCGTGCGCGTCCCGGTCGGCGCCGACGGCGTGCCGGCGGGCGCGCCGGAGGCGGTGAACCGCTACAGCGGCGGAGGCGGGCACCCGACGCGCACCATCGTCTTCGGGCCCGACAGCGCCATGTACGTGTCGATCGGCTCCTCGTGCAACGTCTGCGAGGAGCGCTCGCCGGAGCGGGCGGCGGTGATGCGCTACGACGAGAACGGGCAGAACGGGCGGGTCTACGCGCGGGGGCTGCGCAACGCCATGGGCATGGCAGTGCATCCGACGACGAAGGAGATCTGGGTGTCGCAGCACGAGCGCGACAACATCGCCCCGGACCACGAGAACCTGCCCGCGGAGGAGATCAACATCCTGCGCGACGGCGGCGACTACGGGTGGCCGTACTGCCACGACGACCGGGTGCCGAACCCCGAGTACAACGACCCGGCGCGCTGCGCCAACACCATCCCGCCGGCCCTGCGGATGCAGGCGCACTCGGCGCCGATGGCGCTCGAGTTCCTCGACCGGGCGACGAACTTTCCCCCCGAGTACCGGGGGGACGCGCTGGTCGCGTTCCACGGCTCGTGGAACCGCGATGCCCCGACCGGCGCGAAGGTCGTGCGCATCCACGTCGCGGACGGGAAGCCGGTGTCGTACGAGGACTTCGTGACCGGCTGGCAGCGTCCCGACGGCAGCCGGTGGGGGCGCCCGGTGGGGATCGCCGTCGCGAAGGACGGCTCGGTGCTGGTGTCGGACGACCAGGGTGGGGCGGTGTTCCGGGTGTATCGTTAGGTGACGTCGGACCGGGGCCTCTTCCATATGCCGCAGGGAGCCCGCCCGCAGGGAGCCCGCCCGCAGCGCGCGGCGGATGCGGGGAGGCGCGGCCCCTCGCCCGTGTGGGTCCCAGGACGACACCGAGCTTCCCAATGGACATCATGACCCCGGTCCGCCGGCGCGCGACGCCGATCCTCATCCTCCTCGTCATCGCCTCCTGCAGGCGCGACGAAGGGCCGCGGGCCGCCGCGGCGGGAAGCGATTCGGCGCCGCCGGCCGCGGCGGGGGAGCCGTGCGGGGCGTGGAGCGCCGCGGGTGCCGACACCGGGGTGGGCGTCGTGCCGGTGAACCGCGGCTCGCACGGGATGGCGGCGCGGGTGCGATGGACGGCGTCGCCCGAGCGGTGCGCGCTACTGGTGGTGGAGGACCCGTCGGCGGTGGAGGGAGAGCCGGTGCCGAACGGCTTCGTGCTCGCGAGCGAGCGAGGCCCGCTGCTCACGCAGCGCGACGGCGTATGGGACGTCGCGCCGTCGCCCGACTGGTCGCGCGTCGTCTACGGCCGGGCGTACACGCTGCTCGGACGCGAGCGCGACTCGATCCCCCCGGCGGAGTGGAAGGCGCTGGCGCGGCGCGTGGGGCTGCCGGTGGAGGTCGTGCGCGGTGGGGCGTTCCCGAGCAGCGCGATGGCGCTCGCCTACGGCGTGTCGCGCCCGGTGATCGTGGACGCGGCCCCCGGCGCGCCGTCGGGCGACTCGGCCGAGCGCGCGCTGCCGACCGCGGGGGGGTGGCGCGTGGGGTGGACGCGCGACGGCGGCGCCGTCGTGCTCGGCGATGCGCCGCGCGGGGCGCGGGACGACGCGCCCCCGACGCGCTGGCGGGTGGTGGACGCCGGCACCGCCGCGGCGCGCAGCGCCTCCGAGCGCGCCCGCTCGCTGGACGCGGACGTCGAGCGCGCGTCGGTGGCGTGGCGCGAAGGGCCGACGCTCGACGTCTCGGTGGCGGTGGACACGCGGCGGGGGGCGCCGATCGCGGTGGACGGCGGGTCGGTGGAGAGCCGCGACGGCGTCATCACGCTCTTCTCGGCGCGGGGCGGTCGCGTCGTCGGGCCCGGCGTGGCGCTGGCGGCGACGCGCAGCGGGCGGTTCATCGCGGCCCTCGTCCCCGACTCGGCGCGACGCGACTTCGACCCGCCGGTGAAGCTGGTCGTCTACCGCGTGGGGCGCCGGTGGGCGGGGCGGTGACGCGCGGCGGGTGGAAGCGGTCTTGATACATGCGCGCCCCGGGCCCTCCCGGGGTGGTGGCGGGGACGACGCGGCGCAGTAGATTCGCGGCGCACGTCGCCCAGCCAGCAGCCGCTCACCCGCCGAAGGGTAGTCTCGATGCCTCGCTCCCACCGCCGATTCTCCGTCCCCTCCGCTCACGCGCGCCGGCTCCACGCCGCGGCGTGGGCCGCCGCCGCCGCGGCGCTCACCGTCGCGGCGCTCCCCGCCGCCGCGCTCGCGCAGCGGCCTGTGGAAGGGGTCGCGCGGGGCGACTCGCTCTTCAGGCGGGGGCGCGTGTTCGCGGCGGAGTCCGCGTACTACGACGCGGCCCGGCACACGCCGCGCGATCCGGCGGCGCGTCTCGCGCTCGGGCGCTATCTCGCCTCGCGCGGCGCGCTGCGCATCGGCGCGGTGCTCATGGAGGAGGCGCGCTTCTTCGGGGGCGACCCCAGGACGATCGGGCTCGAGCTGGCGCCGGTGTACGCGCGGCTCGGCGACTATCGCTCGCTCGCCGCGCTCCCCGGCTCGCCGCTCTCGGCCGCGGAGCGTGCGCGCGCCGAGTGGCTGCGCGACCACCCGCCGGCCGCCGAGGGACCCGACTCGGTGACCGTCGCCTACGAGCCGCAGGGCGCGGCCGGTGCGGCGGGCGGGCTCGGGCGCGTCACGCTGGCGCTGGGAGGGGAGAGCGTCGTGGCGACGATCGACCCCGCGGTGCGCGGGCTCGTGCTCGACAGCGCCTGGCTGCGGCGCACCGAGGCGGTGAAGGCGTTCCCGCCTCGCGTCGGGGGAAAGCCGGGCGCCGACGCGCCGGCCGTGGCGATCGCGCCGAAGCTGGGCGCGATGACGCTCGCCAACGTCCCGACGCGCCTCGCGCCGCTCGGCGGGGTGCGCTCGGCCCGCGTCGGCCTGGACGTGCTCTCCGACCTCGCGGCGACGTTCGACGAGCCTGGCAGGACGCTGACGCTCCGCCGCGCCGGCCGCCTCGCGCCGGCCGCGACCGGCACACACCTCGCCACGATCTCGCTCCCGTCCGGCGTCTGGCTCGCCACCGCGGCCGGCACCACGGCGCTCGCGGTGGACCGCGGACGCGCGCCGCTGCGGGGGAAGCGGTGGACGGTGGACCGGAGACGGGGAGAGATCGTCGTCCAGTAGCCGAGGGGCAGCGTATAGCGTGTGGAAGCTGCCGCTCGGGACGTTCCGGGGCCCTCGCTACACGCTACACACGACACGCGACACGCCGCGCGTCACGCTGCTGCCCTAGCGTCCGATCCGCCGCAGCTCCACCAGCAGGCATCTGTCCTGTACGACGTCGATGCCTGCCCGTGCGAGGCGCTCGGCGGCGGCGTCGTTGCGGATGCCGAGCTGGAGCCAGACGGAGCGCGGCCGCTTGGCGATGATGTCGTCGACGTGGGCGGGGACGTCGGCGGGGCGGCGGAAGACGTTCACCATGTCCACCTCGCCCGGGATCGCGGCGACGGAGCGGTAGACGCGCTCGCCGAGGATCTCGGTGACCTCCGGGAAGTAGACGGGGACCGGGATGATCTCGTAGCCGGCTTCCTGCGCGTACTCGGGCACGTAGTACGCGGGAGCCTGGGTCTCGCGCGTCTTGATGCCGAGCACCGCCACGCGCCGCGTGTCGCGAAGGATGCGCTCGACGCCGGCCCGGTCCTCGACGAGGTGCCGACGCCAGTCCTGGGTGTGGAGAGTGGAGGTCATGCCGGGAGGGGATGCGAGGATCGTGCGAGCCAGGCTGGGGAGTGGGGAGAGGGGCTCGGAGGCGGTTGGCGGTCGGCGGTGGTCGGTTGGCCGCTCGCGGCGTCGGGCCGGACAACGCGAATTGAGCGCTCGCGGCCGAAGGCTGTCGACCGCCCGCTGTCGACCGACGTCCGTTCCCCCCTCCCGACGCCCGAGTCCGCCCGCTTAGCTTTCCGCATCCGGCGCCAGCGCGACACCAAGGAGATCTTCTCACCATGCGGATGCTTGTTCTCGGGGCGGGGCTTCAGGGCTCGGCCTGCGCGTACGATTTGCTTCAGAACCCCGACGTCACCGAAGTGCGGCTGGCCGACGTCAAGGTCGACCACCTTCACGAGGCGATCGCGCCGTACAGCGGGGAGCGTCTCCTGCCGACGCGCGTGGACGTCCGCGACCGCGACGCGATGCTCGCGCTGATGCGCGAGGCCGACGCGGTGATGAGCGCGATCCCGTACTACTTCAACCTCGACCTCGCGCGCCTCGCCGTGGAGGCGGGGACGAACTTCTGCGACCTCGGCGGGAACACCGAGATCGTCTTCGAGCAGAAGAAGCTCGATCGGGCGGCGAAGGCGAAGGGGGTCACCGTCATCCCCGACTGCGGCCTCGCGCCGGGGATGGTGAACATCCTCGCCCAACTCGGCATCTCGCGGCTGGACCGCGCGGACTCGGTGCGGATCTACGTGGGCGGGCTGCCGCAGCACCCGGAGCCGCCGCTCAACTACCAGATCGTCTACTCGCTCGAGGGCGTGCTCGACTACTACACGACGAAGTCGTGGGTCGTGCGCGACGGGAAGCGGACGCAGGTCACCGCGCTCTCGGAGCGCGAGCCGGTGCGCTTCGACGGGACGGTCGGGGAGCTCGAGGCGTTCCACACCGCGGGCGGCCTGTCGACGATGGCGTGGCGCTACGAGGGGCAGATCCCGACGATGGAGTACAAGACGCTCCGCTATCCCGGGCACGCGCAGATCATGGAGGCGATCCGCGAGCTCGGCCTCCTCGAGCTCGAGCCGGTGGACGTGAAGGGGGTGAAGGTCGTCCCGCGCGACCTCGCCGTCGCCGCGATGGGGCCGCGCCTCACGAAGCCGCGCGGCCGGGACCTGGTGGCGCTGCGCGTCGTCGTCTCCGGCACGAAGGGGGGCCAGCCGAAGACGCTGGGCTGGGAGCTGATCGACTACTACGACGAGCGGCTCCACATCAGCGCGATGATGCGCACGACCGGCTACTCCCTCTCCATCACCGGCCAGCTCCAGGCCCGTGGCGAAGCCGGCCCGGCCGGCGTCCATACGCCCGACGAGTGCATGCCCGCGGAGCGATACATCGCGGAGCTGGCGAAGCGCGGGGTGGTGATCAGGGAGATCTCGGCCTAGACGGCCGGTGCCCGCGACGGGCGCCTGACGCGGGCCGACCTCGATCTCGAGGCCGGCCCGCGTCGTTGGCGGGGGTGTCCGCAAATGGGACGCGGGCGTCCCACGTCCGCACAGCAGATGCCCGGCCGGTCGCGCGGCGGCGCGCGCAACCCGTTGCGCGCCAACGACGAGCGTCGCCTCGCCGGGAGGCACGGTTGTTCCCTTGGGGACGTCGCCGGGCCGGCTCCGCCCACCACCTGCCGGCCTTCCACCGACCGTCGGTCCCCGCCATGGACATCCTGCTGCAGGACGTTCGCTATTCCGCGCGCAAGCTCGCGCGCGCACCCGGCTTCACTCTCGTGGCCGTGCTCACTCTCGCCCTCGCGATCGGGGCCACCACCGCGGTCTTCAGCGTGGTGAACGGGGTGCTGCTCAAGCCCCTGCCGTTCGCGGATCCGGAGCGGCTCGTCCGCGTCGGCACGACCACGGCCGACGGGCGGATGACGTCCATGTCTCCGCTCGATTTCATCGACTACCGGGACCAGAGCCGGGCGTTCGTGGGGATGGCGTCGGTCGACGTCGGCGACATGAATCTGACCGGCGCGGGCAGCCGGCCGCAGCGGGTGAACGCGGCGCGCGTCGGCGCGCGCTTCTTCGAGCTGCTCGGCGTCGGGGCGCAGCTCGGCCGCGTCTTCGCGCCGGGCGACGACGCGCAGGGGGCGCCGCCGCTGGCGGTCCTCTCCGACGCGCTCTGGAAGGGGCGGTTCGGCTCCGACGCGGGCGTCGTCGGCCGGGTGGTGTCGCTCGACGGCAGGCCCTACACCGTGATCGGCGTGGCGCCGCCGACGCTCACCTACCCGCAGCGGCCGGACGTCTGGATCCCGAAGATCTGGGAGACGTGGGAGCTCGATCCGCGGAACCGCGGCTCGCACTCGCTGTCGGGGATCGCCCGCCTCGGACCGGGGACGACGGTGGAGCGCGGCAGGCGCGAGATCGCGACGATCGCCTCGCGGCTCGCCCGGCAGTACCCGGAGAGCAATACGGGCTTCATCGGGATGGTGCAGCCGCTGCAGGAGCAGATCGTCGGCAAGGTGCGGCCGGCGCTGCTCGCGATGCTCGGCGCGGTGGCGTTCGTGCTCCTCATCGCCTGTGCCAACGTGGCCAACCTGCTCCTCGTGCGCGCGGCGGCCCGCGAGTCGGAGATCGCGGTGCGGACGGCGCTCGGCGCGGGGCGCGGGCGGCTCGTCCGGCAGCTCGTCACGGAGAGCGTCCTGCTCGCCCTGGCCGGGGCCGTGCTCGGCGCGCTGCTCGCGTCGTGGGCGGTGGACGCGGTCGTCGCGTTCGGGCCGCGCCGGCTGCCGCGGCTCGACGAGGTGGCGGTCGACGGGCACGTGCTCCTCTTCGCCGCCGCGATCGCGGTCGCGACCGGGATCGCGTTCGGACTCGTCCCGGCGCTGCAGGCCGCGCGCCCCGACATCGGCCAGGTGCTGAACGCCAGCGTGCGCGGCACGAGCCGCGGCGGCGCGCAGCGGACGCGCAGCGCGCTCGTGATGAGCGAGATGGCGCTCGCCGTCGTGCTGCTCGTCGGCGCCGGGCTGCTCATCCGCAGCTTCACGCGGCTCATCCGCGTGGACCCCGGCTTTCGCACCGAGAACGTGGTGACGTTCAGCGTCACGCTCCCCGACGCCAAGTACCCCTTCGATCGCGACAAGCGCGCCCTGCTCGGCGCGCTCGTCGAGCGCCTCCGGGCGCTGCCCGGCACGCAGGCGGTGGGCGTGGTCTTCAACCGGCCCATGGGGCGCCGCGTCATCCGCACGGTGTTCGACGTCGCCGGCCGCGCGCCGAACCCGCCGGAGAAGCGGACCCCGACGGGCGTCCAGCCGGCGTCGCCGGACTACTTCCGCGCGCTCAACATCCCGCTCGTCCGCGGCCGGCTCTACACGCCGGCGGACGACCGGCCGGACGCGCCCCCGGTCGTCGTCGTGAGCGAGGAGTTCGTGCGCCGCTACTTCCCGGGCGAGGACCCGATCGGCAAGCGCATCACGCTCGGCGTCACGCACGACACCGCGCAGACGGGGACGGAGGTGACGGCGCAGGGCGAGATCGTCGGCATCGTGGGCGACGTCAGGGAAACGGACCTCGCCGAGCCGGCGTACCCGACGACCTACCTGCCGTACAACACGCTCCCGCTGGGTGACGTGGCGGTGCTGGTCCGCTCGACGGCGGGCGCGGAGCTGGTCGAGGGCGCGGCGCGGACGGTGCTCCGCGAGCTGGACGCCGACCTCCCGATCTACGACATGCGGCGCCTGACCGAGGTGATCGCCGAGTCGGTCTCGCAGCCGCGCTTCTACACGCTCCTCCTCGCCGGCTTCGCGGCGATCGCGCTCGTGCTCGCCGCGGTCGGGATCTACGGCGTCATCTCCTACGCCGTCACCCTGCGCACGCGCGAGCTCGGGATCCGCGTCGCCCTCGGCGCGTCGAGCGGGCAGGTGGTGAGGATGGTGCTCGGGCAGGGGTTCGCGCTGACGCTCGCCGGCGTCGCCGTGGGCCTCGGCGCGGCCTTCCTGCTGACGCGGGTGATCGCCAGCCTGCTGTTCGGCGTCGGCGCGCTCGACCCGCTCACCTACGGCGCCGTGGCGGGCGTGCTGCTCGGCGTGGCGGCGCTGGCGTCGTACGTGCCGGCGCGACGCGCGGCGCGGGTGGACCCGCTGCTCGCGATGCGGGCGGAGTGAGCGGGCCCGGTCGTCGCGGCGCCCCTACTCCCGCACGAACGCCGCCAGCGTCGCGCCCATCCGGTCGATCGTCTCCTTCGCGTTCCAGCGGTCGTTGCCGTTGTAGATGAAGGAGAAGGCGAGGACCTCGCCGTCGTGCGCGGTGACGTAGCCGCCGAGGGAGATGACGCTGTTCGTCGTCCCCGTCTTGGCGTGCAGGTTCCCCTGGGCGGGCGTGTACCGCATGCGGTGGCGCAGGAGCTCCGACTCGCCGGCCACGGGGAGCGAGGCGTGGAACGCCGACGACCAGGGGGCGCGGTGGGCGTAGGCGAGGAGCTGCACCATCGAGCGCGCCGTGAGGCTGTCGAGGGTGGAGAGGCCGCTGCCGTCGCTCACCGTCACGGCGGCGGGGATGATGCCGGCCTTCTGCGAGAGGAAGACGCGGAGCGTCTGCGTTCCCGTCTCCACCGACCCGACCCCCGCGCGCTGCGGGCCGCGGGCGGCGTTGCGGAAGAGGAGCTCGGCGTAGTGGTTGATGCTCTCCCGGTTCATCACCGACACGAGGCGGGCGAGCGGCGGCGAGGGGAGCGATGCGATCCTGACCGCGCCCCGGGGCGCGGGGGCGAGGCGCACCTGCCCGTCCACGGTGATCCCCTGCGCGGCGAGCGCGGCGCGGAAGGCGCCGGCGGTGAACGCCGCCGGGTCGTCGACGACGAAGGAGTACTTGCGGGGGATCGAGCGGCTGCCGATCCAGCCGCTGGCGGTGACGCGGCCGTCGGTCGTCTTGCGGACGACGACGTTGCCGCCGCTGCCGGGCACGGTGCGGACGTTGCTCGTCAGGCGGAAGGCGGTCGTGGCCGGCTCGAGGACGACGCGCGCGGCGCCGCGCCCCTCGCCCGGGTAGGCGGCGACCCAGACGAGGTTCTCGTTGAGCGAGAGCGCCGAGACGCGCGCGGCGTAGCCGGCGCCGAGGTAGCGGGAGAGCCACCCCTCGGGGATGCGCTGCTCGTCGAAGGCGCTCGCGTCGCCGATCACGTCGCCGGTGACGTGCTTGACGCCGGCGCCGGCGACGAGCCTGGCGAGCAGCTCCATGGGGGCGCCGGCTTCGCCGCGCAGGAAGCGGTTGGAGAGCGCCGGGTCGCCGTCGCCGCGCAGGACGAGGTTCCCCCGCACGGTGCCATCCGACCCGAGCGGGCCGTCGCGGAGGACGTCGGTGCTGAACTGCCAGTTGGGGCCGAGCCGGTCGAGGGCGACCGCGGAGGTGTAGAGCTTCATGGTGGACGCCGGCTGGAGCTGCTGGCCGGCGTTCACGTCGAGCAGGGTGTCGCCGCGCGTCAGGGAGACGACCATCGCCCCCCAGCGCCCGCCGCGCACCTTCTCGAAGAGCATCGCGCCGAGGTCGTTCGTCAGGGCGCCGGCGCTGCGCGGCGTCGTGAAGCGGAGCGCGGCGCCGGCGGCCGGCGCGGCCGCCATGCGGGCGGTGGCTCGGCCGCGCGCGCGCGCCGAGCGGCGGCGCGCGGAGCGCCTCCCGCGCGACGACTGCGGGTCTTCCTTCGCCGCGCCCGCCGCCGACGGACCGCCGGCGCG
>JBJMNL010000340.1:0-6649 GCA_045804285.1 Gemmatimonadaceae bacterium | reverse complement strand
GTGGCGAGGTAGTACCGGTTGATGACCGGGTCGTGCGGCGCCTCGTAGAGCGCCTCGCGCGACGCCGCCATGACGTTGTCGAGCGCGGCGAGCCGCGCGCGGAACACCGACGAGCTGTCGGCCACGAGCCGCGCCACCGCGCCGCCGGCGGGCGAGGGGCGCCCGGTGCTGTCGTGCTCGAGCAGGAACGACGCGGCGCGCTGGTACTGCTGCTCGGCCAGCGCGAGCGCGACGAGCGCCTCGGTGGTGTTCTGGAACGTCGCGGTGGTGTCGGCCACGAGGCGGCCGAGCGCCCGCGCCGTGTCCCTGATGCCGCTCGCGACCGCCGAGCCGCCGACGGCCGCCGTCACGCCGGGCACCAGCGATGCGCCCGCGCTCAGGCGGCCGACCGCGGCGCTCCCGAGCGCGAGCACGGCGGCCGCGGCGATGCGCCCCCACTGCCGGCTGGCGCCCCGCCAGCGGCCGGCGCGGAGCGCGGCGGCGGCGCGCGGCGGACGCTCGCCGGCCGAGCCCGCGACGGAAAGCGTCGCGGCCGCCGACGCGTCGCCGATGATCCCCTCGGCGCGCAGCCCCGCTGCCAGCGCGCTCCAGTCGGTGAGCGGGGGCGCGAGGCGGACGCGCTCGCCGGCCGCGAGGGTCACCACGCGGCGGTGCGCCTCCCGCTCCCGGGTGCAGAGCTCGCAGCCGGCCAGGTGCGCCGCCTCCTCGGGCGTCGCCCGGTCGGCTCCGCCGTCCACGGCGTGCCCGTCGGCGAGCGCCGCGAGCCGCTCAGCAGGTAGGTGTGACATGAGTGCGATCCGCGCCGGCGGTGACGGCGGCCGGCCGCGCCGGCGCCGCGGGAGCCGCGGCGGGCGGGTCGACGAGGTGCGCGAGCAGCCGGCGAAGCTTCGCGCGCGCCTTGAACAATTGTGACTTGGAGCCGCCCGCGGTGATGCCGAGCGACTCGGCGATCTCCTCGTGCGTGTACCCCTCGACGTCGTGCAGGATGAAAACCATGCGGGCGCCCGGCGCCAACTTGGCCGCCGCCTCCTCGATGGACTGCAGGAGCAGCGCTCGCTCCCCCTCCGGCTCGACCGAGGCGACGTCCTCCTCGATGTCGGTCTCGATACTGGCGATGCGGCGCGCGCGGCGGAGCGCGTTCAGCGTCCGGTTCACCGCGATCCTGTGCGCCCACGTCCCGAACTGCGCGTCCCCGCGGTAGCTCGGCAACGCACGGAAGATCTGGATCCAGACCTCCTGCGCGATGTCCGCCGCCTGCTCCGCGTCCCCCACCAGCCGGCGGACCACGGCGTCGATGTGCGGGGCGTGCTGCGACCAGAGGGATCGCAACGCCCGCTCATCGCCTTCGATGGCGCGCCGGATGGTGAGTTGATCCGTTCCCATGGGGTCCGTGAGGTCAGACACGGGCGGGTGGGCGAATGGTTGCCGGCGGGTTGCGGGCCGCGTCACGGATCGTGTCGCGCACCGCGGCGCCCGACGGGCTCCGGGGGCCCTACGTCGACCGCGGCGATAAGTTGTACGCCCACCACTTCCGCCCGCACCCCGCACCAGCCCCCATGCCCCGCACCCTTCTCCTCGCCCTGCCAGCCGCTCTCGTCTACGGCGCGGTCGCGGCCGGCGTCGCGCGAATGGCGGGGACGCGCTGGGCCTGGGTGGCCGGCGTGGCGCTGGTGCTCGGCGTCGCCCTACTCGGCGCCTCCCGGGTCGGGACCGCGAACCCGCTCTCGCGCACCGCGCGCTGGGACCCGCTCCTCTTCTTCGTGATGACGACGGCCCTCCTCTCGGCGCCGGCCCTCGCCGCGGCGTGGGCCGCCACCTCCTCGGTGGCAGCCACCTCCGCCGGCGCGCCCGGCGACACGATCCGCGCCGCCCTCTGGAGCGCTCTCGTCTTCCTGCTCACCCTCCCCGTCGGCTTCGTGGCGGCGGTAGCGGTGGAGGTGCTCTGGCCGCATTAGCCGCGGCGGTGCGCGGGGCCCCCCCCACCGGGAAGGTAGCACGACCGGGAGCTCGGCCCGCACCGAACGCACGCGAGCCGCACCCGCGTCCCGTACCTTCCGTCGCTGTCCCTTCTTCGCATCACCCACTGTATCACCCGAGCGACACCTCGACGGGGCGGCCTCCTCGAGCTGTCATCACAGGCGAGGGCTTCACCCCGGCCTCACACCCCGCGGGCGTTTTGTCCGGTCCCCGCTCGCCGATCGGTCGTCGTGACCTCGCAAGTGATTGTTCGTCTTGACCTACGACGGCCAACGTGCTTTCATGACCCCCCCCGGCGGCCGTCGCCGCACCAGGAACTTCGGGTTCGGGCAGACTATATGTCGCATGCCCGGGCCCTCGCTCGCCGGACGTACCGCGCGCCGAATCCCGCCCCGACGCGCTCGCACGCCCCCTGCATTTGCGGAACGCGAACCGGTCCGGGCCAGTCCCGACCGGCGCCATGCCGCGTCGCCTCACGAGGAGTACGCCGTTGCGCACCCTGCTCGTCGCCACCGCTCTCATGCTCGCTGTCCCGGCCACGGCCACGGCCGTCGCGGTGGTGTCCGACGGTCTCCCCGTCAAGACGCCGACCGCCGTCGGCATGTCCGCCGCGCGCCTCGAGACGATCGACCGCGTCGTGAAGCGCGGGATCTCGGCGGGCGGCTATCCGGGTGCCGCGGTGGTCGTCGGCCGCAAGGGCGCGGCGGTGTGGGAGAAGGGGTACGGCACCCTCGGCTGGGACGGCGCCTCGGCGCGCGTCGCCGCCGAGCGTACCATCTATGACCTTGCGTCGCTCTCCAAGGTCGTCGGGACGACGACCGCGATCATGGTGCTGTACGACGAGGGGCGCATCGGGCTCGACGACCCCGTCGTCAAGTACGTGCCCGGCTTCGCCGGCGGCTACAAGGACTCGGTGACGATCCGCCACCTCCTCACGCACCGCTCCGGGCTCCCGGCGGGGCGCGATCTCTGGCGCGTCGCCCGCAACCCGGCCGAGGCGCGGCAGATGGTGATCGACACGCCGCTCGAGTGCAAGCCGGGCCAGTGCTACATCTACTCCGACCTCGGCGCCGACATGCTCGGCATCGTCGCCGAGACCGTCGCCGGCCAGACGCTCGACCAGCTCCTCGCCGAGAAGGTGTTCCAGCCCCTCGGGATGACGGACACCTACTACCGCCCCGCCGACTCCCTCCGCTACCGGATCGCGCCCACCGAGGTCACTCCGCCCCGCGGCTACCCGCTGCGCGGCGAGGTGCACGACGAGAACGCCTACGCGCTGGGCGGCGTCGCCGGCCATGCCGGCCTCTTCTCGACCGCCGCCGACCTGTCGGTGTTCGCGCAGATGATGCTCAACGGCGGCGAGTACAATGGGGTCCGCGTCATCGCCGACTCCACCGTGCAGCTCTTCACCCGCCGCGCCGCCGGCAGCCGCGCCCTGGGCTGGGACACCTGCAACGGTGACGGCGGCTGCGGCGAGAACATGAGCGAGCGCGCCTACGGCCACACCGGCTTCACGGGCACCTCGATCTGGATCGACCCCGACCGCGAGATGTTCGTGATCCTGCTGACGAACCGCGTGCACGCCGCGCGCGCCCGCCGGCCGGCCAAGGTGATCGCCGACGTCCGCGCCGACCTCGCCGACGCCGCCTCGGCGGCGGTGATGGACGACCCGGACAACATCCTCGCGATGCCCGTCTCCTTCCGCGCCGATCGCGCGGAGGGGTGGAACCCGACCGTGCGCCACGTGCACGGCCGCTCCGCCAAGTCGCGCCGCGGCCGCGCCGCCGCCGCCGCCCGAAAGCGCTCGAGCGGCAAGGCCGCGAAGTCGGCCAGGGCCGGCCGCGGCGCGTCCGTCTCCAAGGGGAAGAAGAGCGCGGTCACGAAGAGCTCGGCCTCCGGCAAGCGCAGCAAGGGCGCAGCGCGCTCGGGCTCCTCGAAGAAGAAGCGCTGAGCTCGTCGCGCCCCGTGCGCGTCTCCCAGCCCCGGCGCGCGGTCGCTTGCTCCGCGCGGCGGGGCTGGTGATCTTGTGTGCAGGACCCAGTCGGGAGCGACGATGATGGAGAGCAACGAGCCGCAGCCCGGGACGGCGGCGGCGTACGACGAGAGCGCTGGCGGCCGCGCGCCGGCGGACGCGGCGGAGACTGCGGGTGGACCGGCGGTGGTCAGCGAGGATCAGGTGAAGGCGGTGCTGCGCCGCGTGAAGGACCCTGAGCTCAACCTGAACATCGTCGACCTCGGCCTCATCTACGGCATCGCGGTCGAGGGCTCGGTCGTCCGGATCGACATGAGCCTCACCTCGCCCGGCTGCCCCTCCGGCCCGGAGATCATGAGCGACGCCGAGAAGCAGCTCCGCACCATCCCCGGCGTCACCGACGTGCAGATGAACCTGGTGTGGTCGCCGTACTGGACCCCGGAGCGAATCGAGCCACGCGTGAGGGCGTATCTCGGGTTCTGAACGGAACCGAAAAGACGAAAGGCGAAAGGCGAAGGGCGGAATGAGGGATGAGGAATGAGGCCGGGACCCCACCGGTGGCCAGCTTAGCCACCCGGAGGGCCCCGGCCTCATTCCTCATTCCGCTCTTTCAATTCCGCCCTTCGCCTTTCATTCCGCCCTTCAGGCTTTCTCGTTCCGCCCTTCCCCCTCCTCCCTCGATCAGTCGTCCCGATAGGGCGACTCCTCCCCCGCCGTCGCGGTCACAGTGGAGGCGCCCTGGTTGAGCGCCCGCACCATGTCCTCGCCGAGCACCTCGATCTGCCACCGGCGGAGGTCCTTCACGTCGGTGAGGTCGGCGACCGAGCGCGGGGCGCGGCGGACGACGGCCTCGAGGCGGTCGCGCGAGCAGAGGACGCCGGGGTCGAGCTCGAGCCGGGACGCGGCGGAGTCGCGCACCACCTTGACGCGCGTCACCTTGTCGTCGAAGTCGGGGTCGCGATCCCAGCGCGGCGCCTTGGGGAAACGGGGGAGCTCGGCGTCGGGCACGGCGAGGCCGCGCCGCACCGCCGCCAGCATCTCGGCGCCGCGGCTCTCGACCATGCCGCGAGGCGCCCCCTTGATGGCGAGCAGCGCCTCCTTGGTCTGCGGCGCCTGGCGCGCCATCTCCAGCAGCACCTCGTTCCCCGCCACGCGGAACGTCGCCCGGTCGAACTCCGCGGCGACGCCGTCGCGCCACTGCACGAGCTCGCGAAGCAGCGCCAGCTCGCGGCGGTTCAGGTCGCGCGCCCCCTTCAGCCGCAGGAACGCGTTCTCGGCGTCGTCGGCCGCGAACTGCGTCCCCTCGAGGCGCGCGAACTCCTCCGCCGCCCACGACCACCGCCCCAACCGCTCGAGCTCCGCCTTGAGCCGGTCGCGGAGGTCGAGCAGGTAGCGCGTGTCCTGCGCCGCGTAGTCGAGCATGCCCGGCGTCAGCGGACGCATGGACCAGTCGGCGCGCTGGTGCTTCTTGTCGAGCTGCACCCCGAAGTAGCGGTCGAGCAGCGCCGCCAGGCCGAACGCCTTGAGCCCGATGAGCTGCGCCGCGATCCGCGTGTCGAAGATGTTCGTCACGCGCCAGCCGTAGTCCTGGTGCAGCAGCCGCAGGTCGTAGTCGGCGTCGTGGAACACCACCTCGACGTCCCCGTCCTCCGCCATCTCGCCGAGCCCAGCGAGGTCGGCTGGCGTGATCGGCAGCGGGTCGACGATCGCGCTCCGCTCCCGCGTCGAGATCTGGAGCAGGTAGACGCGATCTACGAAGCGATGGAAGCTCGCCCCCTCGGTGTCGAGCGCGATCGCCCGCGCGCCGTCGATCGACGCGACGAAGCGCGCCACGGCGTCGGGCGTATCGAGGTAGGCCGGGGAGGCGTGCGACTGGTCGGCGGCTGCTGGCATCCGGGCGAAGCGGGGTGTAGGGTGGAGGCGAGGTTCGGGAGTGCGCGGACGGCAATGGAGGGCGCCGGCGACCGGGACGTACCCGGCGGCTGGCCTTCCCCCCTTCCCACCCCCGACCCCGGTTCGCGGTTTCCGACTCCCGAAACGGAATCTAGCACCGAGGCACCACGCTTGCTCCCGCCCCCGGCATGGACACTCCCCCCACGACGAGCCCCGCGATGACGACCGAAGCGGCCCCGGAGGACCAGCGGCACGCGCCGCCCCGCGCCGCCGCCCCGCCGCGAGCGGCCGCGTCCCCGCCGCCTCCCCCCGTCCACACGGAGCGCCGGCGCCGGGGCGTCGCGTGGCACAGCAGCGACGTGGTGCGCGCGGCCGCCCTCGTCATGGGGCTCTACGTCCTCCTCCAGCTGCTCTGGTTCGCCAATTCGCTCCTCTTCGTCGTCTTCCTCGGCATCCTCTTCGGCCTCGCCGTCGCGCGCGCCGTGGACTACCTGGAGCGCCTCCACATCCGGCGCGGCGTCGGCTCGGTGCTGGTGGTCGTCGGCACCATCGCGACACTGGTCGGAGTCTTCTCGTTGGTGGCGCCGACCCTGCGCGAGCAGGGCGGGGTCCTCCGCCAGCAGCTCCCCCAGGCGGTGGATCGCGTCGAGGACTGGGTCAACCGGCGGCGCAGCCTCGTACGGGTCTTCCTGGGCGGTTCCGAGGTCGCCCCTCCTGCCCCGGCGACGCCGGGCGCCCCGCCGCAGGACAGGCGCGCCGCCGCTCCGGCGCCCCCCGCCCCGAGCGCGGCGGCGCCGGGGGGGGCGG
>JBJMNL010000339.1:0-4270 GCA_045804285.1 Gemmatimonadaceae bacterium | reverse complement strand
GTCAGGCGGCGGGCGCACGCAGGCGGCTCACGCGCCGGCGCCCACGGGCTCGCCGCGCGACGCGCCGGCGGGCGACCCGCCGCCGCGCCCGCTCCCCGCGGCCGAGCCGACGCCGGCGATCGCCTCCTCCACCGCGCCCCCCTTCATCCGCACGCTGACGAGCGACGAGACGCCCGGCTCCTGCATCGTCACGCCGTAGACGGCGTCCGCCGCCTCGGTGGTCGTGCGCGGGTTGTGCGTGATGACGATGAACTGCGTCTGCTGCTTGAACTGGTTCAGCATCCGCACGTAGCGCCCGACGTTCTGGTCGTCGAGCGGCGCGTCCACCTCGTCGAGGAGGCAGAAGGGGCTGGGCTTGGTGAGGAAGATGCCGAAGAGCAGCGAGAGCGCGACGAGGTTGCGCTCGCCGCTCGAGAGGAGGTGGATGCGCTGCGTGCGCTTGCCGCGCGGCGACGCGTGCACCTCGATGTCGCAGTCGAGCGGCGTCTCGGGGTTCTCGAGCTTGAGGTCGCACTCGCCGCCGCCGAAGAGCGTCATGAAGATCTGGCGGAAGTTCTCGCGCACCTGCGTGAAGGTCGCCAGGAAGAGCTCGCGCGCCGTCGTGTCGATCTCGCGGATCGCCTGCTGGAGCGAGAGCTTGGCCTCGGCGAGGTCGGCGCGCTGCGTCGTGAGGAAGTCGAGGCGCTTGAGCTCCTCCTCGTGCTCCTCGATCGCCAGCGGGTTCACGGGTCCCATGGCGTCGAGCTCCCTGCGCAACGCGTCCGCCTCGTCGCGCAGCAGCCCCTCCTCGACGTCGAGCGGCTCGAGCTCGGCGAGCAACTCCTCGAGCGGGCGGCGCCACTCGGTCTCGAGGCGGCCGCGGATCGCCGCCCGGCGCCCGGACAGCTCGGTGTAGCGGAGCTCCGCCTGGTGCAGCTCGTCGGCGAGCGCGCCGGTGCGCCGCCGCACCTCGGCGAGGAGCTGGTCGGCGGCGGTGAGCTGCTCGTCGGCGGAGCGCAGCGCGGCCTCGGCGTCGGCGAGCCGCCCCTCGGCGTCGGCGAGCGACGCCTGGCGAGTCTCGAGGTCGAGCTGCCAGACGCTCATCTGGTCGGCGAGCGCGCTGTCGGCGTCGGCGAGGGTGCTCAGCTCCTGCTGGAGCGACGCGAGTCGCGTCGCCGCCGTCTCCGCTTCCTGCGAGAGCCGGCGCTCGCGGTCCGCGGCGACCTGGAGCCGCGCCTGAGCCTGCGCCTGCTCCACCTGGCAGACCGTGCGCGCCTCGCGCGCCTGCTCCTGCGCCTCCTCGGCCGCCTGCATGCGGCCGCGCGCGTCCGCGGTCTCGGCCTCGCGCGCGGCGAGCGCGACGCGCACCTCCTCTGCCTGCTCGTCGAGTGCGGCGGCGCGGCGAGTGAGCTCCTCCCGGCGCTCGGCCAGCTTCTCGGCCAGCGCCAGCGCCTGCTGCAGCTCGCGCTCGGCGCGCTGCCGGCGTCGCTCGAGCTCCCCGCGGTGCTCCTCGGCGCGGCGCGCCAGGCGCTGCGCCTCGGTGGCCGTCTCCGTGGCCTGCGCCGCCCGCTCCTCGGCGCCGGCCAGCGCGACGCGGGTCGCGTCGGCCGCGGCCGACGCCTCCGCCCGGGCGGCCTCGCTCCGCGTCAGCTCCGTGCGCAGCGCGGCCAGCTCGGCGCGCCGCTGGAGCGGGCCCGGCCCCCCCGCCGCGCCGGGCAGAAAGAGCGCGCCGCGCGCGTCGAGGAACGCCGCGCCGCCGTCGATCGCCTGCGCGTGGCCGAGCAGCGCGCGCACCCACCCGCGCGCCGGCGGCGCGGCGTCGACGAGCTGGAAGAGCGCGTGCTCGTCGGGCGGGCCGAACGGCTCGTCGTCCTCCGGCATCGCGTCGAGCGGCAGCAGGAGGAGCGGGCCCGGGTTCGCCTCCGCGTGCCAGCGCCGCACCGCCCCCGCCGCCTCGCCATCGCGCACGAGGATCGCGTGCACCGTGTTGCCGAGGAAGCGCTCGACGATCAGCGCCGAGGTGGCGTCGGCGGTGATGAAGTCGGAGAGGGGGCCGACCACCGCGCCGTCGGGGAATCGCTGCTCGCGCTCCTTGAGCAGTCGCGCGGCCGCGGGCGCGAGGCCGACGCGCTCGCGCTCGAGCTGCTCGAGGGCGCTCGCCTTCCCGCGCAGCGCGGTGTGCGCCTCGTCGGCGCGGAAGAGCTCCGCGCGCGCGGCGGCCTCGCGCGTGCGCGCCGCCGCCGCCGCGGCGCGCGCCGCCTCGAGCGCCACCGCGCTCTCCGCGACCTGCTGGCGCGCCGCCTCGAGCGCCGCCTCGGCGTCGGCGCCCTCGCGCACGACGAGGGCGAGGTTGTCGGCGAGCTGCGCGCGCTCCGCGTCGAGCGCGTCGCCGCGCTGCGCGACGTCGGCGAGCTCGCGGCCGGCGCCCTCGCGGTCCAGCTCGACGCGGCGGAGCTGATCGCGCAGCTCGCGCGCGCGCCGGTCGGCCTGCTCCACGGCGGCGCGCGCCGCGGCGACCGCGCCGCGCGCCTCCTCCTCCGCGCCCACGCGCTCCTGCAGCAGCTCGGCGGCGCCACGGAGCGCCTGCTCGAGCTGCGCCTTCTCCTCGGCGGCGGCGGCGCGCTCGGCGCCCACTCGCACGCCGAGCTGCTCCCCCTCGCGCCGCTCCTCCTCGGCGCGCTGGCGCCGCGACAGGGCGTTGCGCTGCCGCTCCTGGGCGACCGCCATCTCCCCCTGGAGCTGGAGCATGCCCTGGCGCTGCGCGGCGACGATGCGCGCCAGCTCCGAACGCTGCGCCTCGGCGGCCGAGCGGCCGGCCGCGGCGCCCTCGCGCCCGCGCTCCGCGTCGGCGATCATGTCGTGCGCGCCGGGCGACTGCTCGCGCAGCTCGGCGACGCGCGTCTCGAGTCGCGCGAGCTCGTCGCGCCACGCCTCCATCTCGCGCGCGGCGAGCGTCAGCTCGACGCTGAAGCGGCGGCGGGTGAGCTCCGTGTGGCGCTCGGCGCGCTTGCGCTGGCGTGCCAGCGTGCGCACCTGGCTCTGCACCTCGTTCACCAGATCGTCGAGGCGCGACAGGTCGACCGTCGTCTCCTCGAGGCGGCGCTCGGTGCTGCGGCGGCGGTCGCGGTAGAGGCCGACGCCCGCCGCCTCCTCGAACAGCTCGCGCCGGTCGTCGGGGCGGTCGGAGAGCAGCGCGTCGATCATGCGGCTCTCGATGACGACGCCCGAGTCGGCGCCGAGCCCGGTGCCGCGCACGAGGTCCTGGATGTCGCGCAGCCGGCAGGGGGCGCGGTTCAGGAAGTAGTCGCTCTCCCCGGAGCGCGAGAGGCGCCGGGTGATGACGACCTCGCGAAACGGCACCGGGAGCGAGCCGTCGTCGTTGTCGAAGTGGAGCGAGACCTCGGCGACGTTGACCGCGCGCCGCGCCGACGAGCCCTGGAAGATGACCTCCTCCATCTTGGCGCCGCGCAGCGCGCGCGCGCGCTGCTCCCCGAGCACCCACCGCACCGCGTCGGACACGTTCGACTTGCCGCACCCGTTCGGGCCGACGATCATCGTCGCGCCGGGCTCGAAGAGGAGCTGCGTGGCGTCCGCGAACGACTTGAAGCCGTGGAGCTCGAGTTTCGTCAACCGCACGTCAGAAGGGTCTCCCGGTTCGGTAGGCGACGACCGGCGCGAGACCGTTCGCCTTCAGCTTGTCGGCGAGCAGCGTCGCCTGGAACGCCGTCTCGAAGGCGCCGGCGAAGATGCGCGCCGTGCCGTCGTCCTGGCGCAGCCCGTACGCCGGCAGCCCGCGCGCGAGATACGCGCTCACGCGCCTGGGCGCGCCCGACGCCGGGACCATCGAATCGAGGAGCACCGCGAACGGCACCTCGACCACGGTCCCCGCGTCGGCGGCGAGCTTGCCCCGGTTCCGCAGCGTGGCCATGTACGCCTCCGCCGAGGGGCGGTCGACGTACGCGCCGACAGTGAGCCGGAACCAGCGCACGCCCTGCGGCGCGACGGTCATCGGGGAGATGGTGGCCGCGGGGAGCCACCCGGCCTCGCGCCGCTTGGTGTACGCACCCTCCAGGGTGTTGGCGGCGACGAGCTGCACGGAGTAGCGCGCGGCCTGCGCGGAGTCGCCGGGGTTCACGAGCCGCATCGTCGCGCCGGTCGCGCTCCGCAGCGTCATCTCGGGCACGGCGGACGACGCCGCCGGCGCGGCGGGCGCGGGCGGCGGGGCGGGAGTGCTGGTGTCCGCCGGAGCCGGGGCGGCGGCGGGCGCGGCGGCGGCGCTCTCCCGCACCGC
>JBJMNL010000338.1:0-5981 GCA_045804285.1 Gemmatimonadaceae bacterium | reverse complement strand
GCGCGCGCCCCGCCGTCCCGCTTCGCTCGTCGTCCCGCCCCTTAACTTGTCGCTGGCGGATCCCCGTTCTCGAACTCCGACCTCACGCCACCAAAGCATGCTCCGTACCACGACCCTCACCGCGGCCGCGATCCTCTGCCTAACGCCGGCGGCCGGCGCACATGCCCAGCAGCGCGCCCGCGCCCCCCGCCCCGCCGACCTCATCGTCACCAACGCGCGCATCTACACGGTGGACGACGCGCGCCCCGTGGTCGCGGCGCTCGCCGTGCGCGACGGACGGGTGCTCTACGCCGGCGCCGCGCGCGGCGCGATGGCGCTCAAGGGGAGCGCGACGCGCGTGGTGGACCTCGGCGGGCGCACCGTGATCCCGGGGATGACCGACGCGCACGCCCACCTGCTCGGCCTCGGCACCGCGCTCCGCACCGTGGACCTCACCGGCGCCGCGTCGTACGGCGAGGTGATCGCGCGCGTCGCCGCCCGCGCCAGGAACGCGCCGGCCGGCGCCTGGATCCTCGGCCGGGGGTGGGACCAGAACCGGTGGCCCGGCGCGAGCTTCCCGACGCACGCGCCGCTCGACTCGGCGATCCCCGACCACCCGGTGTGGCTCGAGCGCGTGGACGGCCACGCCGGCCTCGCCAACCTCGCGGCGATGCGCGCCGCGGGCGTGACGGCCACGACCGGCGACCCGGCCGGAGGGCGCATCGAGCGCGACGCCGGCGGGGCGCCGAGCGGCGTCTTCGTGGACAACGCGCAGGGGCTCGTCGGCCGCGCCGTCCCCGCGCCGTCGCGCGCGGAGGTGCGCGAGGCCGTGCTCGCGGCCGTGAAGGAGGCGAACCGGTGGGGGCTCGTCGGCATCCACGACGCCGGCGCGTCGCGCGCCACCATCGAGGTCTACGAGGAGCTCGCCCGCGCCGGCCGCTTCACGCTGCGCGACTACGTGATGGTGAGCGACGACAGCGCCGACTTCGCCTACTACTTCGCGCGCGGTCCGCGCAGCGCGCTCTACGACGGCCACCTCTGGGTGCGCGCCGTGAAGCTCTACGCCGACGGCGCGCTCGGCTCGCGCGGCGCCGCGCTCCTCGCCCCCTACAGCGACGACCCGCAGAACAGCGGCCTGCTCCTCTCCGCCCCGGAGCACATCCGCGACGTGGCGACGCGCGCGCTGCGCGCCGGCTTCCAGGTCAACACGCACGCCATCGGCGACCGCGGCAACCGCCTCGTCCTCGACGCCTACGAGAAGGCGCTCGCCGAGGTCCCCGTCGCCGACGCCCGCTTCCGCGTGGAGCACGCGCAGGTGCTGAGCCCGGAGGACATCCCGCGCTTCGCCACGCTCGGCGTCATCCCGTCGATGCAGGCGAGCCACCAGACGAGCGACATGGGGTGGGCCGAGCGGCGCCTCGGGCCGACGCGGATCAGGGGCGCGTACGCCTGGCGCTCGCTGCTCGAGAGCGGCGTCGTGATCCCGAACGGGAGCGACTTCCCGGTGGAGTACGTGAACCCGCTCATCTCCTTCCACGCCGCCGTCACCCGCCAGGACGCCACCGACCAGCCGCCGGGCGGCTGGTACCCGGAGCAGCGCATGACCCGCGAGGAAGCGCTCCGCTCGATGACGCTCTGGCCCGCCTACGCGGCCTTCCAGGAAGACGTCGCCGGCTCGCTCTCGCCGGGCAAGTACGCCGACTTCGTCGTGCTCGACCAGGACATCATGCGCATCCCGGCCGAGCAGATCCTCCGGACGAGGGTGCTGGCGACGTATCTCGGCGGCACGGCCGTGTACGAATCGAAGTAGCGCGAGCGCAGCGGGCGGCGCGAGCGTCCGCCCACCCTCACCTCATCTCCCGCATGGCGAACCCGACGTCCCTCCGCACCCTCGCGCTCATCCGCATCGCGCTGCTGGCGGGGGTCCTGCTCCTCGGCGGCGTCTGCTGGCTGCTGCACCGCGGCCCGCGCCCCTTCCCCGATCCGTCCACCCTCTCCGCGCTGCGGACGCTCGGCATGCTGGTGTGGGCCATGGCTCTGGTCGGCGTCGTCCTGGTTCGGCTGCGGCTCGACGCCGGGGCGCGCCGCCGCGCGGCCGGCGCGGCCGCCGACACGGCGTCGCTCCGCATCCTCGGCTGGGCCGCCGGCCAGGCCACCGCCCTCTACGGCGGCGTCGTCTACCTCATCACCGGCGACCCGCAGTGGTACCTGTTCGGGCTGGTGATGATGCTGGGCACGTTCGTCGTCGTGCCGGTGCGAGAGGCGGCGTAGCGGAGCCTCACGACGTCGCGGGTCGATGACGATCGGCCGCGCTCCCGAGATGTGTCGAAGGGACGGGAGGCGGCGACGGCACGCGCGACCCGGCATCATCGATGCGGCGCGCGGCGCGCTTGAATCGCCGGACTGACTCGCGCCAGGAGGACTCCCATGCCTACCTCGAACTCACGTCGCGCATTGCTCCTCGCCGCGGCCGCGCTGGCCTCCGCAGAGGTCGTCGCACTGGCCTGCTCGGATCCTCCGACGGGTCCCCAGACCAGTCCGCCGAGCGCCGTTGCCGAGGCCCCCGGCATCGGCGGCCGCGACAGCAGCAGCGACAGCAGCAGCGACAGCAGCAGTCTCGTCGTGCGGGGCGTGCTGCTGGCGGCGGGCGACATCGCGAGCTGCGCGAGCAGCGGTGACGAGGCGACCGCGGCATTGCTCGACGGGCGCCCCGGAACCGTGCTCGCCATCGGAGACGACGCGTACGAGAGCGGCACCGCCAGCGAGTTCGCGAACTGCTACGGCCCGAGCTGGGGACGGCACCGCGAGCGCACCCGGCCGGTCCCCGGAAACCACGAGTACCGGTCGGCGGGGGCGGCGCCGTACTTCGCGTACTTCGACACGCTCGCGGGGCCACCCGGGAAAGGGTACTACAGCTTCGACGTGGGCGCCTGGCACGTCGTGGCCCTGAACAGCAGCGTCGACGCCACCAGCACCTCGACGCAGGTGCGGTGGCTCGCGTCGGACCTGGCGGCGCATCCCGCCACGTGCACGCTCGCCTACTTCCACCATCCACGCTTCAGCTCGGGATGGCATGGCAACTCGACGAGCATGCAGCCGATCTGGCAGACGCTCTACGACGCGGGGGCCGACCTGGTACTGAGCGGACACGACCACGACTACGAGCGCTTCGCGCCGCAGTCGCCGACCGGCGTCGCCGACACGGCGCGCGGCATCCGCGAGTTCGTCGTCGGCACGGGCGGAAAGAACACCCGCGCCTTCACGACGACGCGGCCGCCCAACAGCCAGTTCCGCGATGGATCCCACTTCGGGGTGCTCGAGCTCGTGCTCGACTCGAGCAGCTACGCCTGGACGTTCCTCGCCACCAGCGGCGCCGCGGTGGACACGGGGAGCTCGCACTGCCACTGAGAGCGCCGCGCCGCCGGACCGTCGCGGCATCGCGCGGGCCGGGTGAGCGCACGGCGCGCCGAGGGCCTCCGCACAGCGGGGGCCTTCCGCATATTCAGGCACGCGGCGCGCGCCGCGCGCCGTCCCGCCGAACGCCACCCGCCCCCGAGCCCGCCCATGCGCGTCCTCTCCCTTCTCCCCGCCGCCACCGAGATCGTCGCCTCGTTAGGCGCCCTCGACGGGCTGGTGGGGGTCACGCACGAATGCGACTGGCCGCCTGCCGTGCGGTCGCTGCCGCGCGTGACGGCGAGCGCGCTGGACGCCGGCGCGGGCAGCGCGGCCGGCGCCGGCGAGGTGGACGCGCGCGTCCGCGAGCTCTCCGCCGCCGGCGCGGCGCTCTTCGTGCTCGACGAGGCGCTGCTCGCACGCCTCCGCCCCGACGTGATCCTCACCCAGGCGCTGTGCGACGTCTGCGCCGTGAGCGAGACGGACGTGCGCGCCGTCGCCGCCCGTCTGGCGCCGGCGCCGCGCGTCGTCACGCTGTCGGCGACGACGCTCGACGGCGTGCTCGACGGCGACGTCGCGCGCGTCGCCGAGGCGATCGGCCGGGCCGACGCGGGCGCGGCGCTGGCCGAGGAGCTGCGCGGCCGGATGCGCCGCGTGCACGAGACGCTCCGCGCCGCCCGCGCCCCGCGGCCGCGCGTCGCCGTGATCGAGTGGACCGACCCGGTGTACGCGGCCGGCCACTGGGTGCCGGAGATGGTTCGCCGGGCCGGGGGCGTGGACGTCCTCGCCAGCGCCGGCGAGCACTCGACCACGCGCGCGGTCGAGGCGGTCGCCTCGGCCGGGCCCGATCTACTCCTCTTCGCCCCCTGCGGCTACGACGCCCCCCGCGCCGCCGACGAGGCGCGCCGCACCCTCGCGCGCCCCGAGTGGCGGTGGGCCGCCTCGCGACCCGCCTGGGCCGTGGACGCGAACGCGTACGTCAGCAGACCCGGACCACGCCTCGTCGAGGGAGTGGAGCTGTTCGCGCGGGTGATGCACCCGGGGCTGTTCGGGGAGCCGGAAGAGGCGTGCGCGGTGAGAGTAGCCTGACGCGCGAGCGTGGGGATGGGGCGCGGGGGCGGTTCGCGGAGGGCGGCAGGCGGAAGGCAGTTGGCAGTCGTCAGTTGGCAGTTCGCAGTTGACGGCTCTCGGTCGGCAACCGTCGGTGCGCCGTCTTCGCCGCACACTGCGAACTGACGACTGACGACTGACGACTGCCAACCGGCAACTATCAATCGAGGCCTAACGACTACCGCCCGCCCTCACGCACTCCACCACGTCCTCGCCGCCACCAGCACCAGGAACACCGCGAACATCCGCTTGAGCTGCCCCGGCGTCAGCGCCTGCGCCAGCTTGGCGCCGAAGAACGCGCCCACGAAGAGGCCGGCGGCGATGAGGAGCGACGCGCGGACGTCGACGTGGCCGTTCTTGTAGTAGGCCCAGGCGCCGAGCGCGCCGACCGGCAGGAGGAGGGCGCCCAGCGACGTGCCGGTCGCGGTGGCGGGCTCCATGTTCGCGACGAGGAAGAGCGCCGGCACGATGACGATGCCGCCGCCGATTCCGAACACCCCGGAGAGAATGCCGGCGGCGAGGCCAATGGCGAGGAGGAGAAGAGTCATGCGCGAAAGGTCGGCGCGGCCGCGGTGCGGTGCAAGGCGCGGCGCGGCAGGGAGACACTGACGGCTGGCCGCGGGGGCGTGACGACGCCGGCCGGCGCCTCGTCCGCTCGGAGAAAGCCCCATCGCCTCGCCACGCCTGTCGTTAGGCCCTTCTAATCATCGCACGCCGGCCGCCCACCCAGGAGGATCGATGACACTCGCCGCCCCCTCCCGCGCCGCTCGACGTGCGGAGCGTGCCCTCCCCACCTGGGTCCCGCGTCCGGGCGGGACGAGGGGGTCGCTGCTGTACGGGACGGCGGCGGCGGCGGCCTGCGCCGCGCTCTATTACGGACTGCGCGCGGCGAGCGGCTACGAGCTGACCGTCATCGCCGTCGGCGTCGGCCACGCGGTGGGGCGCGGGGTGGGATTCGGCGCCGGAGCCGCGCCGCTCGGCCGGCAGAGTCGCGTGCTCGCCGTCGCCCTCACCTTCCTCGCCATCGCCGCCGGCCAGCTCGGCGGCGCGATGGAGAGCGAGCTCGAGCTGTTCGCGCACGCCACTCGTGGCGCCGTCCGAAGCTCGCGCGCGCGCCTGGCGTCCGCCGTCGCGCCGTCGAACGGGCTGGCCGCGCCGGGTGTGGATCCGTGCGACTCCCTGCCCGCCGAGACCGACGTGGGCGAGCTGCTGTGGGCGGAGCTCGAGGGGAGCGCCGCCGGGAGCTCGCCCGCCCAGGGGGGCCGCGCCTCCGCCCTCGCGCGGCTGTGCGCGCTGCGGCGCGCACGCGCGCAGAGCGCGGCGCCGCTCCCGGCCTCGACGACCAGCGTCGCGTCGTCGGTCGCCGCTCTGCGAAGCCGGGCGGCGGCGGCGATCGTGGGTGACGAGTCCGGCGACGAGGACGCCGGCGGCTGGCTGCGCGCGACGCTCGCGCGGCCGCTCGAGGAGGCCCTCTTCGGCACACCGCTCGCGGCGCTCGT
>JBJMNL010000337.1:0-3650 GCA_045804285.1 Gemmatimonadaceae bacterium | reverse complement strand
GTCGAGCCGCGCGACCGGGGACAGCCCCTCGCGGAAGCGGCGAAGCGCCTCCTCGGGCGGCAGGACGCTGTCCACGACGTAGCCGGGTCGGTGGAGATGCGCGCTCTCCTCGGCGGCGTGCGGCGCGCCGGCGGAGTCGCCGGCGGCCGGGGAGGCCTCACCGCGGCTGCACCCGGTGGCGAGCGACGTGGCGAGACCGGTCAAGGCGGCCACGAGGAGGGCGCGGCGCCGGCGCGGGATGTCGATCGACGACATGACGTTGGGGCGAGTGGGGAGCGAAGGCTCGAGAGTGGAGAGGTCGGATGCGCGTGCGGCCGGTGCCCCTTCGGCACCGGCCGCACGTCGATCCGCCAGGCTCAGTTCTGCGCGTAGATCGTCCAGCCGCTCCACCACTTCGCGCCGCCCGGCTGCGCGGCGCCGACGTAGGAGGTCGGCGTGACCGCGGCGCCCGCGGCCGTCTGCAGCTTGCCGCTGAAACCGGTGAGCCCGCCCGAGGCGGCCGCCGAGCCGGCGGGGGGCGTCCAGTCGAAGGCCGAAGCGCTCGTCGACGCGCCCGCCGACGTCGGGAAGGCGGTGAAGAGGCTCGCCGTCGTGGCCGTGCTGTTCGCCACGAGCGAGTTGCCCGCGAGGTCGAGCGTGTTCTGGACGCTCGAGCCGCCCGTCTGGAAGATCGTCGGGGTCTCGACGAAGAGGAGGTTCTTGACCGCGAGATCGACCGTCGCCAGGTCCTGCGTTCCGGTGTTGCCGGCGCGGGCGTACGTCTCGGCGTCGCGGAGGCTGACGCCGGCGCGCGACCAGCGGGCCACGATGCCGTTGACGTAGTAGCCCCCCGTGCCCCGGCGGAGCATCATGCCGATCCCGCCGTTCGTCCCGCTCGTGGCGGGGTCTCCCGTGCCGACGAGCGTGAAGTTGGCGATCACCGGGATCGTGTACGGCTGCTGGTTGAAGCCGTTCGTGCACCCGGTGCCGTTGCAACCGTCGTTCTCGATCCCCTGCGGGTCCGTCGACGGCTTGCCCGCGCCGGAGCGCTGGGTGAGTTGGGTGCTCTGGAAGGCGATCAGGTACTGCAGGCGGCCGTGGTACCCCTCGGACATGTCGAAGTGGTCGTCGCCCGTCTCGTACGAGACGAGGTGATCGCCGTCCACCGCGCCGCCGAAGAACTCGAACGAGTCGTCGAGGCCCGCCATCGCCTGGAGGTACGACAGCTTCGTCCCGCTGCCGACGGCGGCGAAGGTGAACGAGTTCAGCTCGTTGTCCGTCGACGGCGCGTAGCCGGCGAACTCCACCCGCACGTAGCTGAGCTGGCCGCTGTTGTCGGCGTCGCTCGTGCCGCCGCTGTAGAGGACGCGGTAGTTCCTGCCGCTGCCGCCGCTCGGCTCGGTGCCCGAGCCTTCGATCTCGATGTCGCCGGCGCGATTGTCGACCGCGTTGCCGACGATGATCAGCCCGCCCCAGTCGCCCGGCTGGCGCTGGCCGGCCGGCCGCGACGAGGTGAAGACGATCGGCTGCGTGGCGGTGCCGTTGGCGACGATCTTCGCGCCGCGCAGGATGAATAGCGACGAGCCGAGGGTGTTGAAGTCGCCCTGGATCTTCGTGCCCGGCTGGATCGTCAGCGTCGCGCCGTTCGTGACGTGGATGAAGCCCTTCAGCGTGTACGTCGTGTCGCTGAACAGCGTGCGGCTCGACGTGATGTCCTGGGTGATGTCGGCCGCGCCGGCCTGGGGGACCGGCTTCGGGTCGGTGCCGTTGTCGTCGCCGCACGCGGCGAGGCCGGCGAGCAGCGCGACGGGCACGACGGCGGCGAGCTTCTTCACGGAGGGGATCATTGGGAATTGAGGTAGGGTGAGCGCACGGAGCGGCGCCAGTCGTACAACGCCAATTCAACCGCTCTTCCCCAGCGGCCATATCGCGAACCGGTCACGGATCTGTCACGAGGCCGGGGGGGCCCGGCCGCGCCCATTCCGCGCCGCGCCGCGCCGCCCGCACGACGACGCCCCGCCGGGATGACCGGCGGGGCGTCGTCGTGCGGGCGAGGAGAGGCGCGCCCTTACGGCTGCCAGGACACGCCGAAGGAGAAGCCGCGCCCGGAGTCGTACGACTCCCGGGTCACCGGGCCCTGCGTCACCAGATAGCGCGCGTCGAGCAGGTTCTTCGCGTCGACGCGTCCCGCGAGGCCGGAGACGAAGAGCGGGAAGCGGAGCGACAGGTCGAGCACGTCGCGCGGGTGCTCGACGACGTCCGGCAGCGGGTTGGCCCCGGCGTTCACGATGCGCTCGCCGACGCGGTTGTAGAGCAGGGTGGCGCTGGTCGCGCCGCCGCGGGACGTGTACGTGAGGCCCGTGTTCACCACGTACGGCGCCTGCCCGACCATCCGCCGGTTGGTGTTGGTGGACGACGCCTTCGCGGCGCCCAGGTCGACCTCGCTCTTCATGAGGGTCGCGTTGGCGAAGACCGAGAGCGGCTCGAGCGCGCCGCCGATGAAGCCGAGCCCCTTCCGCGCCTCGGCCTCGACGCCGACGTCGCTCCCCGCGTCGGCGTTGGCGAAGGTGACGATGTCGTCGCTGCTCGTCGGCTGGTAGACGCGCTCGATCGGGTCGTGGAAGCGCTTCGCGAACACGCCGAAGCTCAGCACCTCGCCAGGGTTGGGGTACCACTCGTAGCGGACGTCCGCGTTGTCGATCAGCGTGCGGCGGAGGCTCGGGTTGCCGCGCAGCAGCACGCCCCCGATGACGTCGCGCGTGGTGAGGTCCGACAGCTCGCGATACTCGGGACGAGCCAGCGTGCGCGTCGCCGAGAAGCGGAGGTTCTGGAGCTCCGTCAGCCTGTAGTTCAGGGCGAGCGACGGGAGGACGTCGGTGTACGTCGGCTTCGCCGTGCTCGGTGACCCGAGCGTGGGCACGGCGTTCACCTCCACGCTCGAGTGCTCGAGGCGCGCACCGCCGACCAGCCGCAGCCGGTCGCTGAGGCCGACGTCGGCCATGGCGTATCCGGCCGCGATCTGGTCCCTGGCCGTGTACGCCCCGCCCTGGCCGAGTGGGTTGAGCTGGAGGACGTCGTCGTTCGGCCCGGTGAAGCGGCCGCCGAAGATCTCCTCGGGGGGGAGCGCACGGTCGTCGAGCGACATGCGGAAGGCGTCGATCTCGTAGGCGCGCGTGTCCGCGTCGCGGCTCGTCGTCCGACCGAGGGCGCCGAGCTTGACCGTGTTCGCGCGGTCCGCGGCGCCGAGCCGGATCTGGTAGTTGAGCCGTCCCTCGACGCTGTGCTCGCGCAGGTCGGCGAAGGTCCGGACGGCGCCCTCGCCGGTGCTGAACCAGAGGAGGCGATCCTGCCCCGTGATCGGGTCGGGCTCGTGCTGGTAGACGAGCTCCGAGCGGTCGGGCTGGTCGCGCGTCACGCCGGAGAACGTTCCCGCCCAATCGAGCTTCTGGCGGCCGAGGTCGTGCTCGCCGGCGAGCTGCGACGAGTAGACGCTGCGCTGCACGTAGTCGAGGCGCTGCACGTCCACCGTGGCGCTCGAGCGCACTCGCGACCCCGTCTCGACGCGCGCCTCGATGTCCGCCGTGCGGTTGTACGTGTTGTTGAGCGACAGCCGCGTCCGCGTCCCGAGGAGGGTGCTCAGATTGAGCAGCCCGCCCCACAGCGTCGTGTTG
>JBJMNL010000336.1:0-19581 GCA_045804285.1 Gemmatimonadaceae bacterium | reverse complement strand
GGCGTTGCCGCAGGCGATGTCGAAGCCCACGCCGACCACCGACACCTGGCCGCGATACGCCGCCACGCCGCCGATCGGCATCACGTAGCCGACGTGGCCGTCGGCCATCAACGCCGCGGCGCGGGCGCGGGAGGCGACGTCCGCGAGCTGGGCGAGCGTCGCCGCGTCGTGGGAACCGAAGATTTTGGGCGTGGCGCGCATCACGAGTCGCATCACGAGTCGCTCCTGCCGCGGCCCCATCGCCGCGGGGCCTGGACAGGCTCGCAAGATCGGGTCCCGCCGCGGCGCGCTTTCTGCCCTGCTCGTCAGCTCCGTGGACGCCCGCAGACCCGCTCTCCCGGAGGCGCATGGACGCTCACCCCGACGACTGTCCGCTCGCCCACGCCCTCGCCGACCGCGTGCGCGTCGCGTGCGACGAGCTCACGGCGCGCTGGCTCGAGCGGATCGCGGCGCGCGTCGCCCTCGACCCGAACCGGGTCTTCCCCTCCGAGGAGCTGCTCGACCACGTCCCGCTCCTCATCACGGGCATCGCCGACTACCTCGAGGACCCGGCCCACGAGATCGGGGCCGACGTCCCCGTGGTCGCCAAGGCGATGGAGCTCGGGGAGCTGCGCCACGGCCAGGGGTTCGACGTCTACGAGATCCTCAAGGAGTACGAGATCCTCGGCGGCATCCTCTTCACCTTCCTCGCGCGCGCGGCCGAGGAGCTCCCCGAGCCGTGCACGCGCTCGCAGCTCCTCGTCTGCGGGCAGCGGCTCTTCCGCGCCGTCGCCGTCGTCCAGCAGGCGACGACGAGGCAGTACCTCCAGCGCATGGGGGAGCGGATCAACGAGCGCGAGGAGCGGCTGCGCGCGTTCAACCGGGCGATCACGCACGAGTTCCGCAACCAGATCGGCGCCGCGGTGGGCGCCGCCCAGCTCCTCGAGATGGAAGGGCTCGACGCCGACGCCCGCCGGCGGCTCACGGGCATCGTCGCCAAGAACGTGGACGCGATGCGCACGCGGCTCGACGCGCTGCTCGACCTCACCCGCCTCGACGGGGGAGACGCGCGCCGCCAGCGCCACGTGGAGCTCCCGCAGGCCGCGTTCGAGGTCGTCCGCTCCCTCCGCGACGCCGCCGAGGGGCGCGGGGTGACCGTGCGGCTCGGCGCCCTCCCCGGGCTCGAGGTGCACGCCGCCGCGGTGGAGCTCTGCCTGTCCAACTACGTCTCGAACGCCATCAAGTACGCCGACCCGGCGAAGCGGGAGCGGTGGGTCGAGATCACGGGCGCCGTACGCTCGATCGAGGCCGCCGACCGCGCCGGCGTCGCACGCCCCGAGGTCGTGGTCATGGTGCGCGACAACGGGCTCGGGGTCCCCGCGGCCGCGCAGCCGCGTCTCTTCCGGCGCTTCGTGCGCGCCCACGACCAGACGGCCACCGGCGTGGACGGCACGGGGCTCGGCCTGAGCATCGTCCGCGAGACGGTGGAGTCGCTCGGCGGCAGGGCGTGGGCGGAGTTTCCCGCGGAGGGCGGCTCGCTCTTCGCCTTCTCCCTCCCGCTGCGCCGCGCGCGCGACGCAGCCGATGCCCGGACGGCGACCGCCGATCCGCGCGACTGAGGGGCGCGCCGGAGCCTACCGCCGCCCCGCCCGTCCCCCCGCCCGTCCCCCCCCGAGCGCCGCCGCCAGCACGCCGACGCCGACCGCGACGATCGCGCTGCGCATCGGGTGCGATCCGAGCTGCCCCTTCATTTCCGATCTCGCGCGCTCGGCGGCCGCCGTCGCCTGCTTCTCGACGCCCTCGGCGAAGTCCGCCATGCGGGCGTTCCCGATCTCGATCGCGCGCTCGATGCGCCCCACCATCGTGTCGCGCCCGACGCCGCGGTCGTCCAGCGTCTCGAGCGCCCACGAGTAGTGCGTCGCCTCGTCGGCGGCTCCGCGGCGCAGCACGGCGGCCACCTCGGGGGGATACGCCTTCTGGGCGGCGGCGCGGTACTTGTCGCGCGACTGCCGCTCGTTGGCCTTGAAGGCGAGGATCAGCCCCGTGTCGCCACCCAGGGCGCCCGCCGCCTGCACCGCGAGCTTGAAGGGCCCGGTCGGCAGGTGGGGCAGCTCGGCGGGCGCGCCGCCCTGCGCCCGCACGAGGCGCGTCAGCTCGTCGATGTGGCGCTCGTGGTCCTCGCGGAAGCGCTGCACCGTCTCCCGGTACTCGGCGTCGCGCAGGCGGCCGATGGCGAGCGTGTAGGCCTGGACGGCGTCGTGGTCGAGCCGCAGGACGTCGTTGAGGTCGGCGACGAGCGCCGCGTTGCTGCCGTTCTCCCTCTGGTTCGGTTCCGCCATGGACGATGGTCTCCGAGACGCTCACTGATCATCCCAGCCCCCCCGACGGCGAGGGCGGCGAAGGGAGCCGCGCATGGCGCGGGCCCGAACAAGGCTCGAGGAAATCGGCGTTCCGGCGGCCGCGTCCGCAAGCGACCCCGGGCATGACGGAGGGGTGGCCCGGGTCGACGCCCGAGCCACCCCTCCGAGCTCGCGGCGCCCGTGACGAGCGCCGCGAGGCAATGTCCGACGACCGACGCGCGTTACTGCTGCGCGCCCTGGAGCGCGCTCGCCGTCACGGCCGCGGCGGTCGAGTCGCTCTTGGTCTCGATGACGAAGACGACGCGGCGGTTCTGCTCCGCGCCCGGCTCGTCACGCTCGGCGCCACGCACCACCTGACGCGCCTCGCCGTAGCCGACCGTCATCAGGTTCGCGTCGCTGAGCCCCTTGCTGACCAGGTAGGAGCGCACCGACTCGGCGCGGCGCTTCGACAGCCCGAGGTTGTAGCGGTTCGTGCCGGCCGGGTCGGCGAAGCCCTCGACCGTGATCTTCGAGCCCGGGTAGTACTTCGCCGCGACCGCCGCGAAGCGATCGAGCTGCGCCTGGTCCTCCGGGCGAACGGTCGCGTCGTCGAACGCGAAGTTCACCGGGAAGGCGAACCTGATCCCCTCCTCCATCGCCGTGATCCGGGCGCCGAACTCGGTGCGCAGGTTGCCGAGCTCCGTGCGCAGCTGCGTCACGTCATTCCGGACCGACGCGATCTCCGACATCGCGGCGCTGTCGCCCGCCATGCGCTGGCTCACCTCGACGCCGAGCTTCCGGTCAAGGCGCTTGACCGAGTGCTGCGTCGCGCAGGCACCCATGAAGCTTGCGCCCAGCATGCAAACCGCGACCGCCTTGATCTTCGAGTTCATAGTTGGCTCCGTTGCAACTGGTAGGACGTGGGGTGAGGACATCGTTGTCGGCCGAGCACAATCGCTAGAACCGTACCAACGTTTCAACTGGTCCTAAGTTATGTTTCCATTAAGACTTAGGCTGTGACCACGGTCACACGCACTACACTTTGCGGCTTGATGCAAATGCTGCAACAATTTACGCGCACTTTGTGACGAGGGTCAGCGTCAAGTGTTCCCACTTGTTAGGCATCCCGCGCCTACCACCTCACCCCGGCGCCGCCACACCTCTGGCGAGCCACTCCCCACCGTCGGCGACGATGATCGCGCCGGTGATCCAGTCGCCGCCGGGTGATGCAAGAAAGGTGACGACGTTGCCGATGTCGTGTGGGCTCCCCCAGCGCTGGAGCGGGATCGCCCGCCGCGCGTAATCCCCCATGGCGCGCTCGACCCCGAACGCGTCCACCACCCCCCCGGCGCTCGGCGGCGTGAACGCCTTCCGGACCCCCTCGGTGGGGATCGGACCGGGCGCGACCGCGTTGACGCGGACGCGGTGCGGCGCCCACTCGACGGCGAGCGTCCGCGTCAGCGCGTCGATGCCGGCCTTGGCGGCGGTGGCGTGCGCCATCTGCGGCCAGCCACGGTAGTGCAGCGTCATCGAGACGTTCACGATCCGCCCGCCGTCCGGCTGCGCCTTCATCACGGGGAAAACGGCCTGGGAGCAGAAGAAAGTTCCGAACAGGTCGATCTCGACCACCGACCGCCAGGCGTTGGCGCTCATCGTCTCGGAGGGGACGTAGAAGTTGCCGGCCGCGTTGTTCACCAGGAGGTCGATCCGGCCCTGCGCGTCGCGCACCCGTTCGACCATGGCGCGCACCGCCTCGGCGTCGCGCACGTCCACCGTCGCCACCGAGGCGCGCGCGCCGGCCCCGCGCAGCCGCTCCGCCGCCGCCTCCAGATGCTCGAGCTTGCGGCTCGCCAGCACGACGTGGGCGCCGAGGGCCGCGAGCTGCTCCGCGATCCCGAACCCGATCCCCGTCCCGCCCCCGGTGATGAGCGCCACCTGCCCGTCCAACAGCCCGGGACGGAAGATCGAGGTGCTCGCGATGTCGGCCACGTGCCACGCTCCGTGATTGGTGATGCCGGAGGGTGCACGTTCCAGGGGCGGGGCGCCAGTGCCGGGCGGAGCGCTCCGCGCTCCGCCCCGCGCCGCCGCTACGGCCGGTCGGGCGAGACGTCCGCCGCCAGGGCGTCGATCTCCGCCGAGGGCGCCGCGGGCTCGACGACCGAGAGGTCGAGGGAGAGCTGGCTGACCGGGCAGAAGGAGCGGCGGTGGTGGGGGGTGATGCCCCGCGCGGCGAGCCCCTGCAGGTGGTCCGGGGTCGCGTAGCCGGCGTTGCGCTCCCAGCGGAAGTCGGGGTAGCGAACGGCGAGTCGCTCCATGAGGCGGTCGCGCGTCACCTTGGCGACGATCGACGCGCAGGCGATGCTGTAGCAGCTCGCGTCGCCGCCGACGATCGCCGTGTGCGGCACGGCGAGGGTGCGGATCGGCTTCCCGTCCACGAGCACGTGGTCCGGGGTCACGCCGAGGCGCGCGAGGGCACGCCGCATCGCGATCACCGTGGCGTGGTAGATGTTCACGCGGTCGATCTCGCGCACCGACGCCGCGCCGACGCCCACGGCGAGCGCCCGGTCGCGGATCTTCGCCGCCAGGCGGACGCGGGCGGCGCAGGTCAGCCGCTTCGAGTCGTCGACGCCGGCGATCGCGCGGGCGTCGGGCGGCATGATCACGGCGCAAGCGACGACGGGGCCCGCGAGGGGGCCCCGTCCAACTTCGTCGACACCGGCGATCAGCGGAGCGCCGGCGGCGCGCAGCTCGCGCTCGATCGGGCTCCAGCGCCGCCGCGAGGCGGCGGGGGGTCGGCCGCCCGCGAGGGGCCGGCGGCCGTGCTTCGTCACCGGCGCAGGCCCGCTCAGCCCTGCTGGGTGGCGCCGCCGAGGGTCGCCGCCGAGCCGCCGGCAGCACCGCGCACCTTCTTCTCCTTGATGCGCGTCGCCTTGCCGGTCAGGTTGCGCAGGTAATACAGCTTCGCGCGGCGCACGCGTCCACGGCGCACGACGTGGATGTCGGCGAGCATCGGGCTGTGCACCGGGAAGATGCGCTCGACGCCGACGCCGTTCGAGATCTTGCGGACGGTGAACGTCGCACTCACGCCGCTGCCGCGCCGCGCGATGCAGACGCCCTCGAACGCCTGAAGGCGCTCCTTCTCACCCTCCTTCACGCGCACGTTGACGCGGAGGGTATCCCCCGGGCGGAACGGGGGGACGTTGGTGCGGAGCCACTCTTTCTGGGTTTCGATGAACGGGTGCATATGACGCTCGGGGCTGGGGTCTCGCCCGGTTAGGTAGGCAGGATTTTGAGACAGTATGGCAAGGTAATGACCCGCCGTGGCTCACGCTAGCCGCTCCGCCCCGCGCCCGGGGGGACGGGACCGGGCTCCCGCTCCCGCGTCAGCCGCTCCCCTTCCCGCTCCCGCCACTCGGCGATCTTCTTGTGGTCCCCGGAGAGCAGGATCGGCGGCACCTCGAGCCCGCGATAGGCGGGGGGACGGGTGTAGCTCGGCGCGCTCAGCCCGCGGCCGAAGAACGAGTCGCCGCGGGCGCTGTCGTGGTCCGACATCGCGCCGGGCAGGAGCCGCACGGTGGCGTCGATGATCGCCAGCGCCGCCGGCTCGCCGCCGCTGAGGACGAAGTCGCCGAGCGAGAGCTCCTCGGTGGCCAGGTGGTCGGCGACCCGCTGGTCGACATCCTTGTAGTGGCCGCAGAGGAGCGTCAGCTCCTCGCCGGCGGCGAAGCGCTCCGCGTGCGCGTGCGAGAAGCGGCGCCCGCGGGGCGAGAGGAGGACGATCGGCGCGCGCGCCCCCAGCGCCTCGACCGCCTCGAAGAAGGGGGGCGCCTTCATGACCATCCCCGCCCCGCCGCCGTACGGGTAGTCGTCCACGGTGCGGTGCCGGTCGTGCGTGTAGTCGCGCAGGTCCACGAGGTTGTACGCCACGCTCCCCGCGGCCGCCGCCTTGGCGGGGATGCTGAGCGAGAGCGGCGTCGCGAAGAACTCGGGGAAGATGGTGACGACGTTGATGCGGAGCATTCAGTCGAGCATGCCCGGCGGCGGATCCACGGTCACCACGCGCCGGCCGACGTCGACGCCGGTGACGACCTCGGGGCGATAGGGGAGGATCACGGTCGGGCGGCCGGGCGGACGGACCTCGAGCATGAGCCCCTGCGGCAGCTCGTAGAGGCCGGCCACCTCACCCACCAGGTCGCCCCCTACGCGCTCGACCCGCATGCCGATCAGCTCGTGGTGGTAGACCTCGTCCTCCGCCGGCGGGGCGAGCTCGGTGATGGGAACGAGCAGGTAGCGCTCGCGCCAGAGCTCCGCGGCGGTGCGGTCGCGGATCTCGGCGAAGGCGACGATCAACCCCTCCTTGAACGGGCGCGCCCCCGTCACGGTGAGGGTCGGCGCGCCGCGCGCCAGGTCGCCGTCGACGGTGCCCGCGAAAACGCGACGGCCGGACGCGAAGACCGCGTCCGGCGCATCGGTGATGGCTTCCACGACGAGCTCGCCGCGGATGCCGTGCGCGTTGCGGACCCGCCCGACGATCGCGTACTCGGGCGAGACCACCGCGGCCGTCACTCGGCCGCGGCGGCCGGGCGCTCGGAGACGGGGACGGCGCTGGCCTGCAGCTTGGCCGCGAGCCGCGCCTCGTGGCGCGCCTTGAGCACGCCGGCCTTGCGGAGCAGCGAGCGCACGGTGTCGCTCGGCTGGGCGCCGACGTCGAGCCAGTGATTGGCCCGCGCGGCGTCCACGTTCAGCCCACCCTCCGTGAGGCGGGGCGCGTACTGCCCGATGATCTCGATGAAGCGGCCGTCGCGCGGGCTCTTGGAGTCGGCGACGACGATGCGGTAGACCGGCGCCTTCTTGCGGCCGACGCGACGGAGACGAATGCGAACCATGGTGACGCTCCCACTGGGTGAGGGTGGTGCTCTCCGGGCTCCTCGCACGTCCGGCGTTTCCGGAGCGCACCCGGGTACTGCGTCGTGCAGGGCTCCCTCCCGGCTCGGCGCCCCACGCTCACGCTCCGGGCCACGTGGCCGGTACGGTGAGCGTGGAGCGTGGAGCGTCGAGGGGACCGCTACACGCTGTCTTTCACTTCCTGCCGAACATCCCGCCGCCCCCCGGCATGCCGGGGGGCATCTTCATGCCGCCACCGCCGCCGGCGACCTTCTTCATCATCTTCTGCATCCCCTTGAACTGCTCGAGGAGCTGGTTGACCTCGTGCACCGGGCGGCCGGCGCCGCGGGCGACGCGGGCGCGGCGCGAGCCGTTCATCGTGTCCGGCTTCTTGCGCTCGGCGGGGGTCATCGAGAGGACGATCGCCTCGAGGTGCTTCATGCGCCGCGGGTCGATCTTGGCCTGCGAGAGCATCTTCGCGTTCACGCCCGGCAGCATCCGCAGGATCCCCTCGAGGGGGCCCAGCTTCTGGATCTGCCGCATCGCGGTGAGGAAGTCCTCGAGGTCCATCCCCTCCTTGCGGACCTTCTTCTCGAGCTTCTTCGCCTCGGCCTCGTCGAAGGCGCCCTGCGCCTTCTCGACGAGAGTGAGGACGTCGCCCATCTGGAGGATGCGCCCCGCCATGCGGTCGGGGTGGAACTCCTCGAGCGCGTCGGACTTCTCGCCGACGCCGATGTACTTGATGGGCTTCTTGGTGACGCCGTAGATCGAGAGCGCGGCGCCGCCGCGGGCGTCGCCGTCCATCTTCGTGAGGACGACGCCGGTGACGCCGAGGCGCTGGTCGAAGCCCTGGGCGATCTTGACCGCGTCCTGCCCCGTCATGCCGTCGGCGACGAAGAGGATCTCGTCGGGGCGCACGGCCTCCTTGAGGCGCGCGAGCTCCTCCATCATCTCCTCGTCGATCTGCAGCCGGCCGGCGGTGTCGACGATGACGACGCGGTCGCGGTTGCGCCGCCCCTGCTCGACGCCGGCGCGCGCGATGCGCACGACGTCCTTCGTGTCGCGCTCGGCGTAGACGGGGACGTCGAGCTGCTGGCCGAGCGTCTCGAGCTGGTCGATGGCCGCCGGCCGGTAGACGTCGGCGGCAACCAGGCGCGTCGGGCGCCCTTCGGCCTTGAGCTTGCGCGCGAGCTTCGCGGCCGTGGTGGTCTTTCCCGACCCCTGGAGGCCGACCATCATCACCACGGTGGGCGGGACGGAGCTCATGCGGAGCCCCTCGCGCCGCTCGCCGAGCATGGCGGCGAGCTCGTCGTGCACGATCTTGACGAGCTGCTGCGCGGGGGAGACCGTCTTGAGCTGCGAGACGCCGACCGCCTTCGCCTCGACGCGCTCGAGGAACTCGCGGGTGAGCTGGAAGTTGACGTCCGCTTCCAGCAGCACGCGCCGGACCTCGCGGAGGCCTTCCTTGATGTCGGCTTCGGTCAGGACGCCGCGCCCGCGGAGGCGGGCGAACGTCTCTTCCAGTTTCTCACTGAGCTCGTCAAACATAGCCGTGAAACGTAGACGGAATTAGGATTTAGAACAAGGGTTCGGGCGTGGTGTATGGGCTAGGCGCGCTTCGTCGCGACCGGCCGGCCGACGCGTCTCGCGCCGCCCGCCGAGCCCACCCGACACCTCCCGCCCCCCCGTCGCGCGAAGCAGGCTCGGCGGTAGTTGCACCTCCCCCTGTCGCGCGTCACGAGTACGCGGTTCGAGCGCCTCGCGCATGTGCCTTGCGCAGCCGGCGCGCCCGGACCCGGCCCCCACCCTGGCCCTTCTCCCCCGCCGTTCATGGCCAAAGCACAGCGCAAGGAAGAAATCCTCAAGTCCGAGCTGCCCCCCACGCTTCCGCTGATGGCGCTGCGCTCGACGATCGTGTACCCGCTGGGCACCATCGCGGTCCAGATGGGCGCGCCGGAGAACCTGGCGCTGCTGCGGTCGAACGAGGAGGCGGGGCTGATCGTGGCGCTCGTCGTCGCCAGCGGCGACCACGACGAGCCGGTGGACCCGGCGAAGTTCGTCGGCCGCGTGGGCGTCGCGGCGCGCGTCCACGAGCGCATCAACCTGCCCGGCGACACGGTGCAGATCACGCTTCAGGGGCTGCGCCGCATCACCATCGAGGGGGTCGCCCAGACGGAGCCCTTCCCCGTCTCGCACATCAAGCCGGCCAAGGAAACGCCGGCCGACCCGAGCGAGGTGGACGACCTCGTGACGCGGGTCGTGTCGTCGGCCGAGACGCTGGCGGAGCTGATCGACCGGATCCCCGACGAGGTGCCGGCCATCCTCAAGATGAACGTCTCCGACCCCGGCCGCTTCGCGGACCTGGCGGCGACGAACATGAACTTCCGCATCTCCGACAAGGACGAGGTGCTGCAGCGCCTCGACGTCGGGCAGCGGCTGCGCTTCATCCTCAGCCGCCTCGAGCGCGAGGTGGCGCGGGCGCGCGTGATGGAGGACGTGAAGCGCCAGACCGAGATCAAGATCGAGCAGCACCAGCGCGAGTTCTACCTCCGCCAGCAGCTGCGCGCGATCCAGGCCGAGCTGGGCGAGGCCGATCCCGGCGAGAAGGAGTCGGTCGAGACGCTGAAGAAGATCGAGGAGGCCAAGCTCCCGGAGAAGGTCGCCCAGGAAGCGCGCCGCGAGACCGAGCGCATGCGCATGCTCTCGCCGGCGTCGAGCGAGTACCAGGTCATCCGCACCTACCTCGACTGGATCCTCTCGCTCCCCTGGAACAAGCGTTCGGGGGACGAGGAGATCGCCCTCACGAAGGTCGAGGCGGCGCTCGACGACCGCCACTACGGGCTGTCGGAGGCCAAGGAGCGCATCATCGAGTTCCTCGCCGTGCGCAAGCTGCGCGGCGGCGACCCGCACGGCCCCATCCTCTGCTTCGTCGGGCCGCCGGGCACGGGAAAGACCTCGCTCGGCGAGGCGATCGCGAAGTCGATCGGGCGCGAGTTCTACCGCATCTCCGTGGGTGGCGTGAGGGACGAGGCGGAGATCCGCGGCCACCGCCGCACCTACGTCGGCGCGATGCCGGGCCTGCTCATCCTGGCGCTGCGCCGCGTGGGGGTCAAGGACGGCGTGTTCATGATCGACGAGATCGACAAGATGACCTCGGGGGGCCCGTCGGGGGACCCGACGGCGGCGATGCTCGAGGTGCTCGACCCGAACCAGAACTCGTCGTTCGTCGACCACTACCTGAACCTCCCGTTCGACCTCTCGTCGGTCCTGTTCATCTGCACGGCGAACAACCTGTTCGACATCCCGGGCCCCCTCCGCGACCGCATGGAGATCATCCGGATCGCCGGCTACACGGTGGAGGAGAAGGTCGAGATCGCGTGGCGCTACCTGATCCCGCGGCTGCTCGAGGAGCACGGGATCACGGACAAGGACATCCAGTTCACCGACGAGGTGCTGGGCTTCATCTCGAGCCGCTACTCGCGCGAGGCGGGGCTTCGCAACTTCGAGCGCAACGTCGCGGCGCTCATGCGCAAGCGCGCCCGCCGCAAGGCGGAGGGGGAGGAGGGCGCGTGGGTGATCGACAACGCGAAGGTCGAGGAGGTGCTCGGCATCCCGCGCTACGCGGTCGAGGAGGCGGAGAAGGAGCCGGAGATCGGCGCCGTCACCGGCCTCGCCTGGACGGCCACCGGCGGTGACCTCATGCACATCGAGGCGCTCCGCATGCCGGGGAGCGGCCGCCTGACGGTCACGGGTCAGCTCGGCGACGTGATGCGCGAGTCGGTGGACGCGGCCTACTCGTGGGTGCGCTCGCGCGCCGAGACGCTGCGCATCTACGACAAGGAGTTCCGCGAGACGGACATCCACATCCACTTCCCCGCCGGCGCGATCCCGAAGGACGGGCCGAGCGCGGGGCTGGCGATCACGCTCGCGATCGCGAGCGTCCTGAGCCGGCGTCCGGTGCGGCGCGACCTGGCGATGACGGGGGAGGTGACGCTGCGCGGGCGCGCGCTGGAGATCGGCGGCGTGAAGGAGAAGACGCTGGCCGCGTACCGCGCCGGACTGCGCGAGGTCATCATGCCGAAGTCGAACGAGAAGGACCTGCGCGACGTGCCGAAGGAAGTGCGCGACAACATGCAGTTCACCTTCGTCACGACGATGGACGAGGTCCTTCGCCACGCCCTCCTCCCCGCCCCCGAGGGAGGCCTCGCCGACCGGGCGCCGCAGGACGAGGACGAGGACTCGCTGGAGTCGCCGCGTGGCGAACCCGTCACGCGGGAAGAGGAGGAGGCGCCGGCGGCCCGGTAACCGCGGCGGAAGGCGGAGCAAGGCGGAAGGCGGAATGGGGAGGAAGACTGAAGGGCGGAATGAGGCATGAGGAATGAGGCCGGGACCCTCCGAGTGGCCAGCAGAGCCACCGGTGAGGTCCCGGCCTCATTCCTCTTGCCTCATTCCGCCCTTTCAGGCTCTATCCCTCATTCCTCATTCCGCTCTTTCAATTCCGCACTCGTACTTCTTCCCTCTTCCCGGTCCGGGTCAGAACAGCTGCGCCACCGAGTAGATCAGCAGCCCCACGAGCCCGCCGACCAGCGTCCCGTTGATACGGATGAACTGGAGGTCCTTTCCGATCTGCAGCTCGATCTTCTGCGACGTGGCCTCGGGGTCCCACTCGCCGACGGTCTGCGCGATGAGCTGGCCGACCTCGCTGCGCGCCTGCTCGACGGCGTAGAGCACGGCGTCGGTGATCCAGCCGTTGGCCTTGGCCATGAGCTCGGGGTCGGCGAGGATCGCGTCGCCGAGGGAGACGAGGCCGCGCTCGACGGCGCCCGGTTCCTCCCCCTCGCCGCGCTCGGCGTAGCGCGCCAGGCGCCCCTTCACGTCCTCCCAGACGGATCGCGAGAACTCGCGCACCGCGGGGTGACTGAGGACCTCCCCCTTGATCGACTCGGCGCGGGCGATGACCTGCGGCGACGTCTTGAGGCGCTCGATGAACTCGCTGAGCGCCGCGTCGAAGCGGTCGCGCAGCGGGTGGTCGGGGTCGAGGCTCACGTCCTGGAGCGTGCGCTCGATCCCGCCGACGATCTTGTCGTGGATCCGGTCGTCCACGGCCTCGGGGATCCACCAGGGGCTCTCGGCCCGGATCCGGTCGCGGATCAGCTCCTCGTTCTCCGCCACGAACCGGGCGACGAGGACGATCGCGCGGTCGAGCAGCTCCTGGTGGCGGTTTCCCTCCGTGAGCAGCGCGAGGACGTTGCCGAGGATCGGCGCGACGCGCACGGCGCGCACGCGTCCGACGACGTTCCGGTCGATCATCTCCTGCACGTCCTCGTCGCGCAGCACGTGCGTCGCGCCGGCGAGCCCCGCCGCAACGTGGCGGGCGATGAGGCGCGCGTTGTCGGGGCGGCTGATCCAGCGCGCGAGGTGCTCGCCGGCGCGCAGCCGCTCGAGCCGCGCCGCGACGACGTCGCGCGAGAGGAAGTTGCGCTGCACGAAGCCGCCGAGGCTTCGCCCGATCCGGTCCTTGCGCGCGGCGATGATCGCCGTGTGCGGGATGGGGAGGCCGAGGGGGTGGCGGAAGAGCGCCGTGACGGCGAACCAGTCGGCGACGCCGCCGACCATCGCCGCCTCCGCGGTCGCGCGGACGTAGCCGAGCCACGGGTGGCGCGACTCGAACGCGAGGGCGACGCCGAAGACGGCCGCGGCGAGGACGAGCAGCCCCGTCGCGCGCGCCTTCATGCGGTCGAGCTGAACCTGTCTGGCGGGGTCCTCGAGAACGATGAGGTCGGGCATGCACGCAATGTAAGAGGGGGCGCGTGGAGGCACCGCCCTCCCGCGTCCGTCCGTCCTGCACTGTCGCATTCCGTGCCAGCCGCCTCGGCCAGCCGCCTTGCGGGGCGCACCGTGGGCGCCCCGGGACGGGTCAGCGCGGGGAGGTCAGCGGAGCGTGACCTTCGCGAGGTCGAGCAGCGACGTGCTCGCGCCGGCGGGGACGTCCACGTACAGCACGGCCGGCCGTCCCTGTACCTCTCCCGTCGTCACCGCGACGGTGCGTCCCGCGGACTGGTAGGTGCGCGTCGCGGCGTCGCCGGCTGCGGGCGCGCCGCTGCCGGGCGTCGGCGCCCGGAGGGCGCGCGCGCCCGCGTACCGGCGCTCGACGACCTGGCCGAGCATGTCGTTGAACTCGGCGGCGTCCACGGGAGTGTCCCAGACCGTGACCCACACCAGCCCCTCGCCGCGCGGCGTCGAGACGACCGCGTAGCGGTCCCCCCCCCAGCCGGCGGCGCCGCGGATGGCGCCGTTCTGGTCGCGCAGGTGCTGGAACAGGAAGAGGCGCGTCTCGAACTCCCCGAGGTCGTTCTCGTACGTCGACCGCGCGCCGCTCGCGAGCGAGGGGGGGGGGAGCGACACGCGCAGCGGCACGTCGCGCTTCGCGCCGAAGTACGCGTCCTCGTGGAGGATCTGCTCCGTGGACTGCGGCATGTCGCCGTACGGCACCGCTCCCGGGCGGCGCGCCTCGAAGCGGCGCATGAACTCGGCGCCGCTCAGATACGGGAAGAGGAGCCCCTCCTGGATGACCATCGGCGCGTTGCCGAGCACCGGCATGGAGGACTGCTGCTCGCGGATCGTCTGCCGCACGCGGTCCCAGCCGCCGGGTATGCGCGTCGCGGCGTCGCCGCCCAGCATGGCGCTCATCTGGTCGTAGACCGCCTGCCCCTCCATGACCGCCTGCGCCGCGGCCACGCGGTCGTCGTCGCCGCGCACGCCCTGCAGCGAGTCGAGGTTGAAGTACTGGTCCTGGAGCGCGTGCACCAGCTCGTGGGAGACGGTGATGCCCACGAGCTCGGGCTGCGCCCCGTTCACGATGTAGAGGACCTTCGTCTTCGGGTCGTAGAAGCCGACGATCTGCTCGGTGAGCACGTCGACGAGGAGCTTGCGCACGTCGAGCGTGTCGGGGATGAGGCCGAGGCGCTTGTAGACGGCGCTCTTCGCCTCGAGGTCGCGGGCGCCCTGGCTCTCGTTGAACGTGCGCTCGAGGAACTGGCGCACCTCCCCCTGCGAGCGCGTCTCCGCCCTCGGCGGCGTCTTGAACTTGAGCCCCGTCGCCGCCTCGATGCGCGGCACGGCCTCGGCGACCTTGTCCGCGTACGGCCCGCCGCCGGTGGCCGTGTCGCGCCGGCGCTGGCAGCCCGCGGCTGCGAGGAGGGTGAGGCAGAGCGTCGCGGCGGCGGCGGTGGCGCGCCTCCCGTGGCGGCGCGTCATGCCGGCCACGCCACGTTGCGCCCGACCGAGAGCCCGACGACACGCGCGACGTCGTGGCCGCGCACGACGATGCCGCGCTCGGTGAGGAGGCGCTGGAGCTCGGCGTCGAGCTCGGCGAGCGTGCGCCCCGCGCCGTGCGCGGGGCGCGGCGTGTCGTCGTCGATGCCTCGCGCCGCCGGACGGTCGGCGTGCCGGCCGGCCGCGCCGCTCGGCGCGCCGCCGAACATCGCCTCGAGCTCGGCGCCGAAGCGCTCGATGGCGGCGAAGCTGTCGCGCGCGAAGCGCTCGAGCGGGTCCACCTCCCCCTCGGCGTCGCGGCGGATGTCGTCGGGGTGCGCGTCGGCGGATGCGGGGCGCGGTGATTCGGTGCCGGCGGGATCGTGGATCGCGCTACCTTCCCGGTGGGGGGCCCCCCCGCGTCCGCGGCCCCGCGCCCCCCGCCGCGCCGCAGCAGCTCGCGCCGCTCGAGCACCAGCCGCTCGGTCTCGCGATCGTAGGCGGCGAGGGCGTGCGCGTGCGCCGCGGCCTCGTCGAGCGCGTCGATGGCGCGGTCGGGACGCGTGCGGTCGAGCACCCAGGCGTCGGTCAGCTCGAGCGCCGCCGCGAGGGCGTCGTCGGAGATCACGACGTTGTGGTGGCGCTCGAGGCGCGCCCGGCGGGCGCGCAGGATCTCGTGCGACTCGGCCGGCGAGAGCTCGCGCACGAGGACCTTCTGGACGCGGCGCTCGAGCGCCGGGTCGCCGCACACCCACCGCTCGTACTCGTCGTCGGTGGTCGCGCCGATGACGCGGAAGTCGCCGCGCACGAGGGCGGGCTTGAGCATGTTGCCCGCGTCCATCGCCGCCCCCATCGCCGTCCCCTGCCCGATCAGGTTGTGCAGCTCGTCCACGAACAGCACGACGTCGGGCGCGGCGCTCGTCTCGGCGACGAGCCCCTTGATGCGCTCCTCGTACTGGCCGCGGAAGGTCGTGCCGGCGAGGAGCGAGACGTGGTCGACGGCGAGGACGCGGATGCCGCGCAGCGAGAGCGGGACGTCCCCCGCCGCGACGCGCTGGGCGAGCCCCTCGACGATCGCCGTCTTGCCGACGCCGGCCGGCCCGACGAGGGCCGGGTTGCTCTTGCCCTGCCGCAGCAGGATGTCGATGACGCGCGCGATCTCGTCCGCGCGACAGCGCACGGGCTCCAGGCGGCCGGCGCGCGCGTCGGCGGTCAGGTCGCGCGTGAACCGGGCGAGCGTCGTGCCCCCCTCGTTCGGGCGCAGGATGTCGGCGAATGTCACGGAGGGCGGCTCGGGCGGACGGTGGATGGCGGCGGCGCCGGGCGCCGCGGTCTCGCCTTAACTCTAACCCGCGAACGGCGAACTGTTCACGGCCTCACAGCTTCCCAAGGTACCAATCGATGGCCTGGTTCCCCCAGAGCAGGGTGATCATCGCCGCGGGGGCAAGGAACACGCCGAAGGGGACCTGCGGGGGTGCGAACGGGACGCCGCTGCGCCGCCCGCGAAGCCAGACGATGGGGAAGACGACGAGCAGGAAGGACACCGCGCCGAGCAGCGCCCCGACGAAGACGGTGAGCAGCGCTCGGCCGGGCCCGACGGCGCCGCCGACGACGGCCATGAGCGTGACGTCGCCGAACCCCATCGCCTCCTTCTTCGTGACGACCTCGCCCAGCCAGCCGGCGATCGCGATCGCGCCGGCGCCGGCGCACGCCCCGACGAGAGCATCGTACGGGCCGGCGAAGGGGCCGGTTTCGCCGAGCGCGAGCGCGGCGATCGCCGTCGCCGCGATCCAGAGCAGCCCGAACACGGTGAAGCCGTCGGGGATGAGATAGTGCTTGGCGTCGGTCACCGCGATCCCGAGCAGCACGGTGCCGAGGACGGCGACGCGGAGCGCGGTGAGCGTCGGCCCGAAGGCCACGAGCGCCCCGACCCACCCGGCGGCGACGAGCAGCTCGACGACGGGGTAGATGGGGGAGATGGGGAGCTGGCAGCCGCGGCAGCGGGCGCGCATCGCGAGCCAGCTCACGACGGGGATGTTCTCGTACCAGCGGATCTCGCGCGCGCAGTTGGGGCAGCGCGAGCGCGGCGACACGACCGACAGCTCGGCCGGCCAGCGCGCGATGCAGACGTTCAGGAAGGAGCCGACGCAGGCGCCGACGAGGAAGACGAGCAGCGCGAGCGGTAGGGGCGACATCTCCAGCGGCGTCTGCGGCGGCATCGATGGGGGTCAGGAGGGCGGTCGGAGTTCATAGAGCAGGATGCCGGTGGCGACGGCGACGTTGAGCGACTCGACGGTGGGCGCGATCGGCAGTCCGACGAGCCGGCCGGCACGCGCGCGCGCCTCGGCGGACAGGCCGGCACCTTCGTTGCCGACGACGAGCGCGAGCCGGTCGGGCCGCTCCCCCGCCAGGTCGGGGGGGACGCCGGCGGCGTCGGCGCCCCAGAGGGCGACGCGCTCCCGGCCGAGGAACGCGGCCAACCCGTCCCAGGTACAATCGAGTACCTGATGATGGAAGAGCGCGCCCATCGCGCTACGGACGACTTTGGCGTTCCAGAGGTCAACGGTCCCGGGGAGCGCGAGCGTCGCGGAGACGCCGAGCGCGGCGGCGGTGCGCAGGATGGTGCCGACGTTGCCAGGGTCCTGGAGGGCGTCGAGGACGAGAAGCCGGGCGACTGGGGGGAGGGAGAGACGGTCCAGCTCGCGCTCCGGCGTCTCCCCCACCGCCAGCACCCCCTGCGGCGAGTCGGTCTCGGCCGCACTGTCGAAATCGCGGTCGTCGACCTCGACGACGGGTACCCGACGGCGCTCGGCGGCCTCCGCGACGGAGCGGCGCGCCTCGGGGGGGAGGGCGCGCGAGGCGAGCACGCCACGCACGACGAGCCGGGAGCGCAGGAGCTCGTCCACCGCGCGCACCCCCTCGGCGACGAACAGCCCCTGGCGCTCACGCGCCTTACGACGGCGGAGGTCGCGGGCTAAGGTTAGTAGCTTCACGCGGTTATCTTGTCTGAATCGGTTGGAATGGTACTTGCTTTCTGACGGGCGCACGGTCGTCCGCGCCCGAACCGCGCCGTAAGGCGCCCCCACGCGCAGGAGCTCGCACGAATGAGACGATATCTCTCCGCCGCCGCGCTGTCCGTCGCCCTCTGCCTGACGACCGCGTGCTCGGTATCGCAGCAGCAGGAGATCGAGATGGGTCAGCAGTACGCCCAGCAGATCAACTCGCAGCTGCCGATCATCACCGACCCCGAGATCAACCGCTACGTCAACGTCCTCGGCGACTCGATCGCGCAGCTCACGAGCCGAGGCGAGCTCGAGTGGCATTTCTACGTCGTGGACAGCCCCGAGGTCAACGCGTTCGCGGTGCCCGGCGGCTTCATCTACGTCAACCGCGGGCTGATCGAGCGCACCGATAAGATGGACGAGCTCGCCGGCGTCCTGGGCCACGAGATCGGCCACGTCGTGCGACGGCATTCTGTCAAGCAGATGGAGCAGCAGCAAGGGGCCAGCCTCGGCGTGACGCTCGCCTGCGTCCTGACGCGGGTGTGCCAGAGCCAGGCGGCGGGGACGGCGATCAACGTCGCGGGCAGCGCCGTCTTCGCGAAGTTCAGCCGTCAGGACGAGGCGGAGGCCGACGTGGAGGGGATCAAGAACGTCGTCCGCGCCGGCATCGACCCCAACGGCATCCCGGAGATGTTCGAGATCCTGCTCCAGGAGCGGCAGCAGCGCCCAGACGCCGTCTCGGCGTGGTTCGCGACGCACCCGCTCGAGGAGGATCGCATCGCGGCGACGCGGCAGCAGATCGCGGCCTACGACCCGGCGGTCATCCGCTCGCTCTCCAAGGACTCGCAGAACTTCCACCGCTTCAAGCAGCGCGTGCAGTCGCTCCCGCCCTCGCCGCAGCCGAAGCAGCAGGGGCGCTGACGGCGGGGCGGGCGTCGGCGCTCGAGAGACGACCACCGACGATCTGATGCGCACATAGGGCCTCGGCACGCACGCCGGGGCCCTTCGCATTTCACGCCGGCTCGATAGCTTCGGCGGTGAGGCGCCTCGCTCCCCACTCCCGATCCCCCTCTCCCCGTCATGCAGATCGCTCTCACCATCGCGGGCTCGGACTCCGGCGGGGGCGCCGGAATCCAGGCCGACCTCAAGACCTTTCACCGCTTCGGCGTCTTCGGCACGTCGGTGATCGCCGCGATCACTGCGCAGAACACGCTCGGCGTCGCGGGGTGGAGCGCGGTGCCGACGGAGATGATCCGGGCGCAGCTCGACGCGGTGGCGACCGACCTGCGGCCGGCCGCGGTGAAGACGGGGATGCTCGCCGACGCGGAGGTCGTGGCGACGGTGGCGCGGGGGCTGCGCGACTACGCCCTCGCCCCGTACGTGCTCGACCCGGTGATGGTCGCGACGTCGGGGGACGTGCTGCTCCAGCCGTCGGCGGTGTCGGCGATCCGGCGCGAGCTCGTTCCGCTCGCCGAGCTCGTGACGCCGAACCTGGACGAGGCGGCGATCCTGCTCGGCGAGCCTGTGGCGGACGTCGAGTCGATGCGGCGCGCGGCGCGCGCGCTCGTCGAGCGGGGGGGCGCGCGGGCGGCGCTCGTGAAGGGCGGCCACCTCCCCGGGCGCGAGACGGTGGACGTGCTGTTCGACGGCGACCTCCACGAGTTCCGCCACGCGCGGATCGAGACGCGGAGCACGCACGGTACGGGGTGCACGTTGTCGGCGGCGGTGACGGCGCAGCTCGCGGCGGGGCGGCCGCTGCACGACGCCGTGCGGTGCGCGCTCGACTACGTGCATGAGGCGATCCGCACCGCTCCGGGTCTCGGCGCGGGGCACGGACCGCTGAACCATTTCGCGGGCGCGGCCACCCCGCCCGGCGAGTAGGCGCTCCGTACCCTTCAACGGAGAGCGGGTCGGGCCGGGCGAGCCTGCTCCGCGACGCCCCCGGTGCCGCCGGGGAGGCGGTGGTGTAGCGGAGGGTCGAGGTCGCCCGCGGCTCGCGGCGCCGGCCGCGGGCGCGCATCACCTCACGCTCGCGCGGCGCTCAGAGCCGCGCGACGAGTCCCTCGACGAGCGCCTCGAACTGCCGCGCCACGCGCGTCGTCGTCTCGATCACCTCGGCGTGG
>JBJMNL010000335.1:0-1908 GCA_045804285.1 Gemmatimonadaceae bacterium | reverse complement strand
GCGCGTCGCCGGCTTCGCCACCGGGCGCGACCCGGCCTCATACCTCATGCCTCATTCCGCCCTCTAGGGTTTCATGCCTCGTTCCGCCCTTTCAGGCCTTCTCGTTCCGCCCTTGCCCGCCCCTGCCCCGCGCCTAGCTTAGCGGCCATGACGCGCCACCGATGGCCCGCCGCCGGGCCGGGAGCAGTGGAGTGAAGGTCGCCGTGATCGGCGGCGGGCCGGCCGGGCTCTACTTCGCGCTGCTGCTCAAGAAGGCCGACCCCGCGCACCAGGTCACGGTCGTCGAGCGCAACGCCCCCGACGCCACCTTCGGCTGGGGGGTCGTCTTCTCCGACCAGACGCTCGAGAACTTCCGCGCCGCCGACTCCCTCACGCACGACCGGATCGCCGACCACTTCGCGCACTGGGACGACATCGACGTCCACGTGAAGGGGGCGACGATCACCTCCGGCGGACACGGCTTCAGCGGCATCGCCCGCCGCACGCTGCTCGAGATCCTGCGCGACCGCGCGGCCGGACTCGGCGTCGACCTCCGCTTCGGCGTCGAGGCCGAGGACGACGCCGCGCTCGCCGCGCTCGGACTCGGCGACGCCGACCTCGTGGTCGGCGCGGACGGGGTGAACAGCGGCGTGCGGCGCGCCCACGCCGTCGCTTTCCGCCCCGACCTCGACGTGCGGCCGGCGCGCTTCGTCTGGCTCGGCACGACGCGCCGCTTCGACGCCTTCACCTTCATCTTCGTCGAGACGCCGGACGGCGTCTACCAGGCGCACGCCTACCGCTTCGACGAGACGCGGTCGGCGTTCATCGTCGAATGCGACGATGCGTCGTGGCGCGCCGGCGGCTTCGATCGCATGAACGTCGCCGAGACGGTGGCGGCGTGCGAGGCGATGTTCGCGCCCTGGCTCGCCGGGCACCCGCTGCTCGAGAACGTGCCGCCCCACCAACGCCTCCGCCCGTGGACGAGCTTCACGCGCGTGCGGTGCGAGCGGTGGCACCACGGCAACGTCGTCCTCCTCGGCGACGCGGCGCACACCGCGCACTTCTCGATCGGCTCGGGGACGAAGCTGGCGATGGAGGACGCGATCGCCCTCGCGCGCCACCTCGGCGCGGTCGCGCACCGCCACGACAGCCTCGCCAGCGCGCTCGCGGCCTACCAGGACGAGCGGATGACGGAGGCGCTCCGCCTGCAGAACGCGGCGCGCAACTCCATGGAGTGGTTCGAGAACGTGCGCCGCTACATGCGCCTCGAGCCGCCGCAGTTCGCCTACTCGCTGCTGACGCGGAGCCAGCGGGTGAGCCACGAGAACCTGCGGATCCGCGACCGGGAGTATCTGACCGGGGTCGAGCGGTGGTTCGCGGCGCGGGCCGGCTCCGGGGCGCGAGCGAATGCGGAGGCGCGGGGGGGCCCCCCCCAACGACAAGTTGCGTCGCCGCCGGCCGAGGGACATACCCATTCCGCCGCGACGAGCAGCGATCCGACGCCCGCGCCGCCCCCGATGTTCACCCCCTTCCGGCTGCGCGGCCTCACCCTCGAGAACCGCGTCGTCGTCTCGCCGATGGACATGTACAGCGCGGTGGACGGCACCCCGAACGACTTCCACCTCGTCCACCTCGGCGCCCGCGCCCTCGGCGGCGCCGGGCTCGTGATGACGGAGATGACCTGCGTCTCCCCGGAGGCGCGCATCTCGTTGGGCTGCACCGGCATGTACACGGCGGAGCACGCCGCGGCCTGGCGGCGGATCGTCGACTTCGTGCACGGGCAGACGCGCGCCAAGCTCGCCCTCCAGCTCGGCCACTCCGGCGGCAAGGGCGCCACCAAGCGGATGTGGGAAGGGATGGACGAGCCGCTCGAGGACGGGAGCTGGGAGGTGATGGCGCCCTCGCCCCTCCCCTACAAGCCCGGCATGC
>JBJMNL010000334.1:0-2641 GCA_045804285.1 Gemmatimonadaceae bacterium | reverse complement strand
GCGTACCGTCAGTGCGACGTCCTGGTCTGCGTCAGCCACGCGCTGCGCGACCTGCTCGTGCGGGAGGCGAAGCTGCCGCCCGACAAGGTGCTCGTCGTTCCGAACGGCGTCGACCCCGAGGTCTTCGCGCCGCCGTCACGTCCCGCCGCACGATTCTTCGAGGGGCTCACCATCGGCTACACTGGCAGTCTCACGCGCTGGCAGGGCCTCGACCTGCTGCTGCGCGCGATGGGCGAGCTGCACGCGTCGGGGATGCCGCTGCACCTGGTCGTGATCGGCGACGGGATGATGCGCGAGGCGTGGGAGGCGCTCGCGGCGGAGCTCGGGCTGGCCGACCGCGTCCGCTTTCGCGGCCGGGTGTCGCTGGCGGAGGTGCCCGCGCTCGTCGATGGCACCGACCTGGGATTCGCCGGCCACGCCGAGAGCCGGCATGGACGCGTCTATCACTCGCCGCTCAAGATCTACGAGTATCTCGCCATGGGAAAACCCGTCGTGGCGTCGGCGTCGGAGGATGCGCTCGCCGTGCTGAGGGACGGGGAGAACGGGTTCGTCTACCCGCCTGGCGATCTCGCCGGCCTGACGGGCGCTCTCCGCCGGGCGTGGACGCTCCGGGAGCGGCTCCCGGCGATGGGGCGGCGGGCGCGCGAGGAGATCGTCGCCCATCACACGTGGACCGTCCGCGCCGAGCAGATTCGGCGGGGCGTCGAAGGCGTGCTCGCGGGACGCGCATGAGCTCGACCTCGCTTCGGATGACTCAGGGAGGCGCCGAGCCGAGCGCGCCTGTCCCCGCCGAGTGCCAGCTCCTGGGGGTCACCGTCCACCCCATCACCCTCGAGGGCCTCTGCCGGGCGGTGGACGACGCGGTCGCGTCCGACGCGCGCCGGGTGATCGGCAATCACAACCTGAACAGCGTCTACCTGTATCACCGCGACCCCGGACTGCGGGCCTTCTACGGGCGCTCGAGCCTCACCTTCATCGACGGCATGCCGCTGGTCCTGTGGGGGCGCTTGCTCGGCCTCCCGCTGCGGCGCGAGCACCGGCTGACGGCGGTCGACTGGCTGCGCCCACTACTGTGCCACGCCACGCGCAGGCGGTGGCGGATCTTCTTCCTGGGCGGGAAGCCCGGGATCGCGGTGCGGGCGGCGGCGCGGCTGCGCGAGGAGATTCCCGGGCTGGACGTCCACACGGCGCACGGCTATTTCGACCCGACGCCGGGGGGACCGGAGAGCACCGCCGTGCTGGCGCGCATTCGTGAGGTCCGACCTCACGTGCTGATCGTCGGCATGGGCATGCCCCGGCAGGAGCGTTGGATCGTCGGGGAGCTGGAGCGGATCGCCGCCAACGTGATCCTGAACCAGGGCGCCTTTCTCGACTACGTCGCGGGCGAATGCCCGACGCCGCCCCGGTGGGCCGCCGCCGTGGGACTCGAGTGGCTGGCGCGCCTGGCCGCCGACCCTCGGCGACTCTGGCGACGCTACCTGGTGCACCCATGGGCGCTGCTCCCGTTCCTCGCCCGGGATTGGACGCGGCGGCGCTCACCGGCTCAGGGTACGAGACATCTGCCCGGCCGTTGAGAGGGCGCTCGACGAGGAGAGGGAAAAGGCGCCGGCGGCCGTGATCGAGGAGATCACGGCCGCCGGCCTTCATACCTGGTCGACCTGCTGCGGCTCTGCTGCCAGCCGCGCGAGAAGTCGCGTCAGGGAGTGCAGCGGACGTTGGAGAAGCCCGAGCCCGCGTTCGTCACGGAGTTGTCGCACCCGACCACGTTCGCGCCCGACGTGCCGCCCATCAGGCTGAAGCCGTAGCCCGAGGACTGGACGTCCGCGGTGTTGCGCCGGAAGACGTTGCCCGTGCTCCACGTCGTCCCACCGGCCGACAGGGGGGAGGCCTCCTCGAAGCCGTGCTTGAGCGAGACCGAGCCCTTGTTGTCCGTGATGACCGCACGGTTGCCCCCGACGAAGACCCAGGAGCGGTTGTAGTTGTCGGACACCATGCCGACGCCGGAGAAGGTGTTTCCGGTGACGATGGTCCCGGTCGTACCCTCCTTGATGTCGACGTTCTGCGCCTTGACGTACGGGCCGAAGACGTTGTTGCGGACCTCGTTCGCGTCGCTCCGGTCGGGCTGGCAGTTCGTCCGCGAGCACCACTGGCCGTTGTAGCTGCCGATGTAGACGCCCTCGCCGTACGCGCCCTGGTACTGGCCCGTGTCGTGGACGCGGCTGTTCCGGACGATGTTGTGCGAGCTGTACGAGTGCATGTGGATGCCGGCCTGGCCGACGCCACGGACCTCGAGGTTGTCGATCACGTTGTAGTTGCCGCCGACGATCGCGATACCCCCCATCGACTTCGTGACCGTGAAGCCGATCAGGCGCCAGTAGTCGCCGTAGATGACCAGGCCGTTGCCCGAGGTCAGGGAGCCGGTCTGGATCACCGCCTGACGGGAGCCGCAGAGCACGATCGGCTGGCTCGCCGAACCCGAGGCGTTGAGCTTGAACTGCCCCTGGTAGGTGCCGTCCGCGAGCTGGATCCGGTCGCCGGCGCGCGCGTTGGAGAGCGCGGAGCTGAGCTGCGAGGCGCTCGAGACCGAGACCACCCGCGTCGCCGCGATCTCACTGCATCCCGGCGTCGGGCTCGGAGTCGG
>JBJMNL010000333.1:0-2049 GCA_045804285.1 Gemmatimonadaceae bacterium | reverse complement strand
GCGACGAGCGCTTCGAGCTCCCGGTCGAGCGCCTCCGCGTAGTAGGCCGGGTCGACCGTGAGCACCTCCACGTCCCACCCCGCCTCCGGGCCGTAGCGGCACAGAAAGCGGGCCCGATGCGTGGCCGGCGACGGGTGCGGAGGAAAGGCCGGCGCGACGATCAGCAGCCGCTTCACGCGCCGTCCCCGCCCTGGTACGCCTTCGTCCCGCCGGCCCCGAGCCCCCCGATCGCTCCGGGAGCCGCCGCCACGCCCCGCACCCGATCCGCGCGCGCGGCGGCCACACGGCACTCGATGAACTCCACCAGCCCCGCGGCGTCGCGCTCCCAGGAGAAGGTCTCGCGGGCGGCCGCCGCGGCCGCCGCCCGCGCGCGGGCGAGCGCCGGCGGAGAATCGGCCCATCGCCGGAGTCCCTCAGCCAGCAGCTCGGGGTGGCCCGAGGGATACAGGATGGCCGCCTCGCCACAGCGCTCCAGCACCGCGCGCTGCCCCGGCGTGCCGGTGGCGGCCACGGCGACGCCAGCCGCCAGGTACGTGAACACCTTGTTGGTGACGCAGAGGGCGCGATTCAGCGTACGGGGCACTTCGAGGGCGAGGCCGACGTCGTGCTCCGCCGCGAGCGCCACCAGGTCGTCGGCGGGGGCCGGCGGCAGGATGCGCACGGCCTGCTCGACGCCGGCCTTCCGCGCGACCTCCTGGAGTCGCGACGCGAAGGCCGGGTCGAGCTCCCCGCGAAGGTGCAGCAGCGCCGGCCGCCCGAGCAGCGCCAGCGCGGCCACCGCGTCCTCGATCCCCCGCCCGTGGCCGATGACCTGGGAGTACCAGTAGAGCGAGAGGGCGACCGCCGGCCGCGTATCGGCCGGTCGAAGGCCACTCTCGGCGCCGTCGCCATCGGGCGCGGCCAGCGGGGGGAAGACGTTGTGCACCACGCGGGGGCGCTCGACGCCATAGCGGCGCGCGATCTCGTCGGCGATCCCGTCCGACGCGGCGCTGAGCAGCGTACAGCGCGGGATGTACTGTCGCTCCACGGCCTCGATCAGGCCGCGTTCGGCCGCGTGGACCGCGTCGTCCGGCAGCTCCTCGACGTGCAGATCCTCGACGTCGAAGCCCAGCGACGCGCCCAGGCGGCGGGCGGCGCGAGCGGCCGCCGGAAGCGCCGCGAGATTGTGCCCGATGACGACGTCCGCCCGCCGCTCCGCCGCGGCCGCGGCGAGGGCGGCCAGATGGCGGCTCGCCGCGCGGTCGCGAATCGGCGCGGCGTCGAGCCCTCGCTCGTGGAGCGCCCTGGCGCCCTTCTGCGTGAGCGCGCCCGCCAGCCAACGGGCCGCCGACCGCGGAGCTCCGTGCCGCTCGGCCGCGACCGTACGCAGCTCCCAGCCCCGTCCGCGCATCAGCGCGTCGTCGCGGCGCGAGAGGTCCTCCCGCGCCTTCATGGCGACGACCCGCACCGCGTGCCCAGCCGCGAGCAGCGCGTCGGCTTCCTTGACGAGGCGCGGGTTGTTGGACACGTGCGCGGACGTGACCAGGCAGACGCGAAGAGGGCTGGCCAGCACGAAAGAGGATCTGGAAACGTTGCCGAGGCGCGCCCACCCGGGCCGCCCGAGCAACTTACTCGCGGTCGGGGGCTCGCGCAGGCGGCAGGGCGCCGTCAGGTCAGACCGACGCGGGACGGGCGCTGTGTCGGGGTGGTCAGCGGCGTGGCCGCGACCGCGCGCCCCCCCTCCGCCACGCGCGGTGCCACGAGGGCCGCCTCCCGCGCACGCCGCACCGCCGGCTCCGGCGGCAGCGGCACCACGTGATCGTACGTCCGCGCGATGTCCGACCCGTGCCAGAACGCCTCGAGCTTCCCCTGCACCACCGCGCGCAGGTCGCGGGCGACCGTGTGCATGTGCGAGAGGCTCGTCTCGTGCGCCAGCCCGTCCTGCCAGAGCACCAGCGACCCGATGCGCATGCCGCCCGTGCCGAGCAGCGGCAGCTTGATCTCCCACCACCCCGCCTGCGTGATCCCCCCGCGAGCCCACGTCCACACCGACACGTCGTCGTCGTAGCG
>JBJMNL010000332.1:0-31936 GCA_045804285.1 Gemmatimonadaceae bacterium | reverse complement strand
CTACCCAGAGGTGCTCCTCGCTCAGCTGGCCCTGGTACATCTCGAGACTCGGCCCCGACCAGCCGTGGCCGGCGAGGCACTGGAAGCGCAGGATCCCGCCTTCCGGCGAGGCGTCGCTCGGCTCGTCGCTGTCCGGCGTCTCGTAGAGCACGGCCCCGCACTCCGGACACCGGTAGCACGACGGCTCTCCGCTCGGCACTCCGCTCGGCTCTCCGCTCGGCTCTCCGGGCGCGAGCCGCTCGCCCTCGCGCGGCGCCGCCGGCCGTCTCGTCTCCCACTCGCGCTCCGCGCCCTCCGCGCGCTCTCCGGTCCGGCGTGGCCAGGGTACGGTAGCGGTCGGCGGGGGCTGCGCTGGAGCCGGCGCGCCGCCGGCGAGGTACGTGAGAAGCGGGGCGATCTCGGCCACCGAGAGCACGTAGTCCACCGCCGTGTTCTCGATCGCGTTGCGCGGCATGTCGCCGACGATCGCTTCGTCAGGGTTCTGCACGACCGCGAGGCCCCCCCGCTCCTTGATCGCCCGGAGCCCCGCCGTCCCGCCGTCCAGTACTCCCGAGAGGACAACGCCGACCACGCGCTCGCCGAAGGTGGTCGCCGCGGTGCGGAAGAGCGCGTCCACCGCCGGCCGGAATCCCCCCTCGCGCGGCCCGTGGTCGGCCGTGGCCTCGCCATCCTTGATGATGAGGTGGAAGTCGGGCGCGGCGACGTAGATGACTCCATGCCGGATGGGCTCCCGCCCCCAGACGTGCACGGCTGGAAGCGCGCCCTCCCCGCTGAGGAGCGCGGGCAGCCGCTGCGTGCTGTTGCCCTGGATGGGCGCCGCCACGAGCACCGTGGCCGGCAGATCCGCCGGAAGGCCGCGGACGAGACGTATCAGCGTCTCGATTCCACCGGCCGAGGCGCCGATCACGATGATGTCACGCCGCCGCCCAGGGTCCCCAGCTTTCATGTCGGTCCCCGCCAGCATCACGGCCTCCCGTGCGCGCCGAGAGCCGCACGACCGGGGCCAGCGCGGGGAGAGGGGAACCGCTAGCCGCGCCTCGGCTCCGAGGACGCTTCCTCCCCGCGCGCGCCCCCCCCCGGCGTCGGAGGATTTCTTGCCTGAGGTCGCGCGGCCGGCGACCTTTCGCGCCGACCGCCCACACCGCTTCCCGACCACAACCCCGAGGACCGTCGTGCCCCGTCGCGCCGCGCCGCTCGTCGTCACCCTGCTCACCGCGGCCGCCGCCGGCGCCGCCTGCGCCACGCGCCCCGCACCTCCGGCCGCCGGCGCACCCGCGGCCGCCGCCGAGTCCCCGGCCACTCGGGGCGAGGAGGGCGGCCGCCGCTCCGCGCTCGACCTCGCCTACCGCCTCGCCATGCCCGATCCGGCGTCGCACATCTACGAGGTGCAGCTCGACGTCGGTGGCGCGGTCGGGGACACGCTCCGCCTGCAGCTCCCGGTCTGGTCGCCGGGTCGCTACGCCCGCATGGACTTCGCGCGCAACGTGCAGGACTTCCGCGCCGAAACGGGTGACGGCGCTCGGGCGCTGCGGTGGGAGAAGGGGAGCGGCTCGCTCTGGCGCGTCTACCCCGCCGGTGCGTCGCGCGTCCGCGTGCGCTACCGTGTCTTCGCCAACGACCTCTCGGGGACGTTCAGCGTGCTCGACACCGCGCACGCCAACTGGAACGGCGCCTCGCTCTTCATGTACGTCGTCGGCCACAAGGCCGACCCCGTGCGCCTCGCCGTCGACGCGCCCCCGGGCTGGATGCTCATGAGCGGCGACGCGACGACGCCGCAGCAGCGCGACTTCACGTTCGAGAGCTACGACCGGCTCATCGACACGCCCACCGAGGTCGCGCCGTCGTTCATGGTGGACAGCTTCCGTGTGGACGACCGCCTCTACCGCGTTGTGGTGCACCACAACGGGCCGGCGCCGGCCGGAGCGCGCGAGCGCTTCGTGGGCGACGTGCGCAGGATCGTGACCTACGAGAACCGCGTCGTCGCCCCGCCGCCGCTCCGGACGTACACCTTCCTCTTCAACATCGGCTACCCGGGCGGCGACGGGATGGAGCACCTCTTCTCGACGCAGATCGTCAACTCGCGCCCCTGGACCGACACGGCGCAGCTCCTCCCCGGCGTCACGACGGCCTCGCACGAGTACTTCCACACCTGGAACGTCAAGCGCATCCGCCCGATCGCCCTCGGCCCCTTCGACTACACGACCGAGCAGCACCAGCCGAGCCTCTGGGTCGCCGAGGGGTGGACCCAGTACTACGGCGACGTCGGCCTCGGCCGCGCCGGCGTCGTTCCGAGGGAGGCGATGTACCGGACGATGGCGGCACGCATCCAGCTCGTCAGCGAGTCGCCGGGCCGCAAGGAGCGCTCGGCGCGCCAGGCGTCCTTCGACGCGCCGTTCTTCGACGGCGCGGCGCAGCCGATGAAGACGAACGCCGCCAACACCTTCCTCACCTACTACTTCAAGGGCGAGGCGCTGGCGATGCTGCTCGACCTCGAGATCCGCGCGCGAACGAACAACGCCCGCTCCCTCGACGACGCGCTCCGCCGCCTCAAGCAGCTCTCCTGGGACCAGCCGAACGCCAGCTACTACCTGCAGGGCCGCGGCTACACCGAGGCCGACGTCGAGCGCGCGGTGAGCGACGTCGCCGGCGCCGATTTCCACCCCTGGTTCGAGCGCTACGTCGGCGGCGTCGAGGAGCTGCCGTGGACGGAGACGCTCGCCCGGGCGGGGCTCGTGCTCACCGTCACTCGCGACGGTGACGGAGCGGCGCACTACGCGCTCGGCGAGGCGCCGAACGCGACGGAGGGAGAGAGACGAGTGCGGGAGGGGTGGGCGACGGGGACGACGAGTCGCTGATCCGACGGGACCGGGGCCGGCCAGCAGCGCGGTACGGGGAAGCCGGGGCCCTCCCCTAGTCTCCCGCCGCTCTCACCACTCGCACCGCCGTCCCGTAGCACAGCACCTCCGACACGCCCGACATGATCTCGGTGGCGTCGTAGCGCACGGCGAGGAGGGCGTTGGCGCCGAGCGCCTCGGCGTGCGCGACGGCGATGCCGAACGCCTCGGCGCGGGCCCGCTCGCACAGCTCCGTGAGCAGCGAGATGTTGCCGCCGAGCAACGTCTGGAGCTTCGCGCCGACGTTGCCGATGATCGAGCGCGAGCGGACGGTGATGCCGCGCACGACGCCATAGGTCTCGAGCACGCGGTAGCCGTCGATCGCGTTCGCGGTGGTCGTGAGGAAGCGCGGGCGCGGGTCGAGAGACATGAGCGGCTCCGTGAAGGGTGTGCCGCGAAGATGCGCCCGCCGTCCGCCCCCCGCCAGCGCGCCTCCGCGCCGCGCTCCGCCACCCGCCCGGCGCGCTCTCGCCGGGCTCCGCCCGCGCCGACGGCGCGGCGCGCTGCCGCATTGTGCCCGAGTCGCCGCAAATCGCCCGATCGTTAGGCACCGCGACGGCTGTTTGTTGGGCGATTCTAATTTTTGTATCGTTGTCCCACAACGACTTACGAGGGACGTGTGCGGAGTGTGACCAAGCTCGCCATCGGGCGTCCAAACGAGCGTACGTCGCAGGTTCATCAATCACCGGGTCGCCCCCACGGCCCATGGAAACCCCCCCTCCATGCATCGACACAAGGTCGCATCCGCGGCGCTGCTCGCGCTGGCCGTCTCGGCCACCGGCGCCCGCGCGCAGGACATGCCCCAGCACGTCGAGGTCCACGGCTTCGGCAGCTGGAACTCCGGCGCCACGAACAACGCGAACAACTACCTCGGCGGCCAGTGGAAGGGCAGCTCGCTCAACAGCGACGCCGGCCTGAACCTCAGCGGTGACCTCGGCGACCGCGTCAGCTTCACGACGCAGGTCAAGTTCGACTTCGACGGCGCCACGACGCCGAGCCTCGACTACGTCTTCGCCGAGTACAAGTTCGCCGACCAGCTCAAGCTGCGCGCCGGGCAGGTGAAGCAGCCGTTCGGCCTCCTCACCGAGGTGCAGGACATCGGCACGCTGCACCCCTTCCTCTCCCTGCCGCAGTCGCAGTACGGCCCGACCGGCACGGTGGCCGACGCGTATCGCGGCATCGGCTTCACGGGCAACCTGGCCCTCGTGCGCGGCGTCTCGCTCGACTACGACGTGTACGGCGGTGGCCTGAACCGCTCCGAGAACGAGTTCACCCTCGACATGTACCGCGGCCTCCAGGGGCGCAAGTCGTGGGACGACGTGTCGCACGAGGTGGGGAGCGAGGTGACCGACCAGCTCTACGGCGGCCGCTTCATGTTCCTCCTCCCGATCGACGGCCTGCGCCTCGGCGCTTCGGGCTACCACAGCCAGACGGGCGAGGCGCAGGCCGGCCGCGGCTGGGTGTCGACGGTCGGCTACGCGCTCGAGTACAACGCCAACCGCACGCTCTTCCGCTCCGAGGTCTACCGGCAGTGGGAGAACGATCACGACCGCCAGAACGGCTGGTACTACGAGGGCGCCTACCGCGTCTACCGCGGCTGGCAGCTCGCCGGCCGCTTCGACCGCACCACGGTCCACCCGAAGGGCGCGGTGCCCGCGGTCGGCAAGAACGGCATCCCGTCGGTCTCCTTCCCCGTGCTCGGCCAGTCGCTCCTGCACCACAAGGAGCTCGCCGGCGGCCTGAACTACATCTTCTCGCCCAACTTCGTGATGAAGGCGTCGTACCATCACGTGGAAGGGAACCACTTCGCGCAGCCCGACGCCGCGTCCGCCCTCGCCGCCTACGAGGCCGCCGCGATGGCGGGCTCGACGACGATCCCGATCCCGACCAAGACGAACGCCGTCCTGCTCGGCGCTCAGTTCAGCTTCTAACCGGAGCCCACCATGCGAACGATCCTGTACTTCGCGTTCTGCCTGGCGGCCCTCCTGGCCGGCGCCGAGCGCGCCGGTGCGCAGGCGCCAGGATACCGCGTCGTCGTGAACGCGGCGAACAGCACCAGCTCGATCACCCGTGACGAGCTGGCGCGCGTGTACCTGAAGAAGATGACGGCCTGGAAGAGCGGCGCGCCGGTGGCGGTCGTGGACCAGAGCCCGCGCTCGGCGGTTCGCGCCCAGTTCTCCAGCGCGATCCTCGGCCGCGACGTGCCGACGATGAAGAACTACTGGCAGCAGTCGCTCTTCTCCGGCCGCGGCGTGCCCCCGGTCGAGCAGGCGTCGGACGAGCAGGTGCTGTCCTTCGTGGCGTCGAACCAGGGCGCGATCGGCTACGTCTCGCCGGGCGCGTCGCTCCCGTCGAGCGTGAAGGTCGTCGAGATCACGCGCTAACCGCACGCATACCGTACTACTGACAGGCCGATGATCAGACGGGCACGACAGGGCGTCAGCAGGTGGACGCGGTGGTCGTTCAGCTTTCGCCAGAAGATTCTGCTCCTTCCTGGCCTCGCCGCCGTGGCGCTCCTGCTCGTGCTCGTGCTGACCACGAGCCTCGGGCGGACCAACGAGAGTCGGCTCCGCTCGATCCGCGATGGGTACTACCCGTCCGTCCAGGGTAGCCGCACCCTGCAGGAGCAGCTCGCGCTGGTCCAGCGCACCCTGCAGGATGCGGCCACCGCCCGCGACGGCGACCGCCTGCTGGAGGCCGACAGCCTCCGGGCGGTCGTCGTCGGCCAGATCGCCCAGATGCGGTCGAACTCCGTGGCCAGGGTCGCGGCGCTCGACTCGCTCCAGATGACCTTCGACAGCTACTACGCGCTCGCGCGCAAGACGACGCAGCGCATGATCGCCGGCGAGATCGGCGAGCAGATGAGCCTCTCGATGACGGCGATGCAGGAGCAGTACGTCGCCATCGAGTCGCTGCTCAAGGACGGGACGCGCCGCGACACGGCGGCCATCGACGCCGCCTTCGGCGCCGCCGAGGTGCTGCAGCGGCGCACCCGCGACGTGGTGTTCGGCATCTCGATCGCGGCCATCCTCGCCATCGGCGCGCTGGCCTGGTACGCCGCCCGCTCGCTCACCGGCCCGATGGCGAACGCGGTGCGCGTCGCCGACCGGCTCGCGGAGGGCGACGTCTCGGTCGCGATCCGCGCCGACTCCGACGACGAGATCGGCCGCCTCATGAGCGCCATGGAGCGCATGGTGAGCTACCTCCAGGGCATGGCGGGGACGGCGGGCGCGATCGCCCGCGGCGACGTCTCGGCCAGCGTGACTCCCCGCTCCGCGGACGACGCCTTCGGGCGGGCCTTCGGCGGGATGGTCGAGTCGCTGCGCGAGATGGTCGGCGTCGCCGAGCGCGTGGCGCGCGGCGACCTCGACGTACGCGTCACGCCGCGCGGCGAGGACGACGCGATCGGCCACGCGCTCGCCAACATGACCGACTACCTGCGCTCGATGGCCGACGTGGCGACGAGCATCGGCGAGGGGAACGTCTCGGTGCGCGTCGCGCCCCGCTCCGACGCCGACTCGTTCGGCCGCGCCTTCCTGGCGATGACGCAGCGCCTCGCCGAGGTGACGTCGTCGCTCCGCTCGAGCGCGTCGGCGATCAGCGCCGCGGCGACGCAGGTCGCCGCCTCGGCGCAGCTCCTCTCGGGGGGCACGCGCGACGAGTCCGCCGCCATCCAGACGACGCTCGCCCACCTCGAGCGCATGAACACGCTCATCACGCGGAACGCCGAGCACGGCGAGGAGATGCGCGTGATGGCCGAGCGCAGCGCGCGCTCGATGGAGGAGAGCGGCACGGCGATGCGCGAGACGGTCGCGATGATGCACGACATCCTGCAGAAGATCTCGATCATGGACGAGATCGCGAACGAGACGAACGTCCTCTCGCTCAACGCCCTGATCGAGGCGGCGCGCGCGGGGGACCACGGGCGCGGCTTCTCGGTGGTCGCCACGGAGGTGCGCGAGCTCGCGATCCGCAGCCAGCAGGCGGCGGAAGGGATCCGCGAGCTGGCGTCGCGCAGCCAGCGGGTGACGAGCCGCTCCGAGACGCTGCTCACCGGCCTGCTCCAGTCCACGCGGCAGACGACGGACATCGTGCAGCAGGTGTCGGCGGCGTCGAACGACCAGGCCCAGGGGATCACGGAAGTGAACGGCGCGATGCACCAGGTGGACGGCGTCACGGAGCGCAACAGCGCGGCGGCCGAGGACCTGGCGGCGACGGCGCAGGAGATGGCGGCGCAGGCCGAAGCGCTCCACGATCTCGTCCAGTTCTTCCGCTTCCCCGACGACGATCGCGCGGCTCTGGGGGGTGAGCGCGCGTCGGCGGGGCAACCGCTCGCCGGAGTGGCTTAGGCGGTTCTAATGAAACGCATGGGCCTTTCCGGAAGCAAACAAACGTTTTAAGTAGTAGTGCCCGGGTCCCCCCAGGTCGCCGGCCCCACTGCCCGGGTATGCTGCACCGACCGGCAGGACTCACCCGAACGTTGGAGCGTATGCACAGACCGAAACTGGCTGCGTCGCTGCTCTTCGCCGCGACCGTCCTCGGCGCCTGCAGTGACGGCGCCACGGCGCCCGCGACGTCGCGCAGCCCCTCGCTGTCGGCTCGCGAGGTCGAGATGTCACCCGCGACGATCCGGCTTGGCTACTTCAGCAAGTCGCCCGTCGTCGCGATGGCGCAGACGCATGGCTTCTTCGCCGACCAGAACCTGACGGTCGTCGAGAACCAGACGCCCTCCTCGCCGACGATCTTCCGCAACCTGCGCGATGGTCAGTGGGACGTCATCCTGACGCAGATCGACAACGTCTTCAACTACCGCCTGAACCCCTCGAACCCGCTGGGTGGGACGTTCGAGCCGGTCGCCTTCATCGGCACCGACTGGGGGAACGGCGCGTCGCTGATGGCGCGTCCGGAGTACACGACGGTCGAGAGCCTTCGCGGGAAGACGGTGGCGGTGGACTCGCCGAACTCCGGCTTCGCCTTCGTCCTCTACGGCATCATGCGCGCGCACGGCCTCGAGCGGGGCGTCGACTACAACGTCGTCGTCACGGGCGGCACCCCGGGCCGCTACGCGGACCTCGTCGCGGGCAAGTTCGACGCGACGATCCTCAACAGCGGCTACCAGTTCCGCGCCGCCGACGCGGGCATGCAGACGCTCGGCAACATCCCCGACGCGGCGAGCCCGTTCATGGGTGGCTCGGGCGTCGCGCTCCGTAGCTGGCTGGATCGGAACCCGGACGCGGCGATCCGCTTCCTCCGCGCCTACATCCGTGGCCAGCGCTACGTTCTCGACCCGGCCAACAAGGACGAGGTCATCGCGTGGCTGACCGCCGACTCGGGGAGCCCGCTCGTCGCCCAGAAGACGTACGACGTGCTCACCACGCCCGGCGACGGCCTGATCCCGAACGCCGAGATCGACCGCCAGGGCCTGTTCGGCACGGCGTCGCTCCGCGACTCGTTCGGCGGCTTCGACACGCCGCAGAACATCGACTGGCTGACGTCGCCGGCGAGCGGGGTGTTCGACCTCAAGTACTGGCGCCGCGCCGAGCTGTCGCAGGGGTGGGAGACCGACACCTTCTGATCGTCGGCGCTCGATGACGGAGTAGGAAGCGGGGGCGGCGCACGGTGCGCCGCCCCCGCTTCGCGTCGGGGCTACGGAGAGAGCCGCTCGATCCGCCAGCCGACGCCTTCCCGCAGGTACCGGATCCGGTCGTGCAGCCGGCTCGGACGCCCCTGCCAGAACTCGACCGCCGCGGGCGCGAGGCGGAAGCCGCCCCAGTGCGCCGGCAGGGGGACGTCGCCGTCGGCGAAGCGCCGCGCGACCTCGGCGGCGCGCGCCTCGAGCACGTCGCGCCCGGGGAGTGGCTGCGACTGGTGCGACGCCCAGGCGCCGAGCCGGCTGCCGAGGGGGCGGGAGCGGTAGTAGGCCTCGCTCTCCTCACGCGAGACCCGCGCGACGGTGCCGGTGACGCGCACCTGGCGCTCCAGCTCGCCCCAGAAGAAGACGAGCGCCGCGCGCGGGTTGGCCGTGAGCTCCTCCCCCTTGCGGCTCCGATAGTCGGTGTAGAACACGAAGCCACGCTCGTCCACCCCCTTGAGCAGGACCACCCGCGCCGATGGCGCGCCGTCGGGGGTCGCCGTGGCGAGCGTCATCGCGTTCGGCTCGCGGAGCTCGGCGCGCCGCGCCTCGTCGAACCAGGCGAGGAACTGCGCGATCGGATCCGGCGCCACGTCGCCCTCGGCGAGCGAGGCGCGCGCGTAGGTGAGGCGGAGGTCGGCGATGGAGGCGGCGTGGTCGGACATGGGGCGGTTCGACGGGCGGCGGAAAACGGTCGGCGGTACACGCGACCGCACGGTGGCGGGAGTAAGCTAGCGACGAGCGGAGTGCGCGAGGTCACACGCGCGGGGCGGAGTTAACGTCGAGCTCGCTCGGGTCGTCTACATCACGTCACTCAACTCGAGGTCACTCCCATGCGGTACCGCTCCTCCCTGTTCGCCACCGCGCTCGCCGCGGCCGTCGCCCTGCCGGTCGCCCTCGCCGCCCAGCAGGCCACGCCGCCGGCGCCCGGCACCAAGCTCGCCGAGCTCCGGGCGAGCCGCCAGCAGGCGCGGGCCGACACCCGCGAAGTGCGCCACGACCGCCGCGAGGTGCGTCAGGACCGGCGCGAGGTGCGCGGCGACCGGCGGGCGATCGTCGCCGACCGCCAGGAGCACCGCGCCGACGTCCAGGCGATGGCGCACGCCACCACCCCCGCTCAGAAAGCCGCCGCAAAGGCGGAGCTCCGCGCCGACAAGCGGGAGCTGCGGGGCGACCGGCGCGACCTGCGGGGCGACCGCCGCGACCTGCGGAGGGACCACCGCGACACGCGCGCGGATCGCCGCGACGCCCGTGCCGGCCGCCGCGACGCGCGCCATCACCCGTGACCCTGGCGGGCCGCGCGCGATAGCGGCACCGGGAGAGGCGGGCGCCCACGGGCGCCCGCCTCTCCGCGTGATGGGGCGGCGCAGCGGGGCCGCCGGCGCGCCGCTACGGGGCGCTACGGGGCGCTACGGGTCGCTACATGTGCTGGCACAGCGTCGCCTCGATGCGCGCCCTGGGCGCGGCGCCGACGACCTGCGCGACGAGCTGCCCGTCCTTGAAGAAGAGGAGGGTCGGGTTCGCGCGGACGTTGAAGCGCGTCGTCGTCCGGAGGTTCTCGTCGGTGTTCACCTTCGCGACGCGGACCTTTCCCGCGTGCTCGGCGGCGATCTGGTCGAGGATCGGGGCGATCAGGCGGCAGGGGGCGCACCACGTCGCCCAGAAGTCCACGATCGTGACGCCGCTCGTCCGCACGACCTCCTGCTCGAAGGTCGCGTCGGTCACGTCCACGATGTTCGTCGTCATGCGTCTCTCCGTTCGGGCTCGGCGACGAGCCGGTGAGCTCTCGGTGGCGGGAGGATCAGCACGGCTCGAGCACGGCCACGCGCTCCTCGATCCGGCTCCGGAGCCGCGTCAGCGTGCGGAGCTGGGCGTCGATCTTCGCGAGCTTGCGGCGGTAGAGTGCCACGGTCCGCACGCAGCAGCCCGCGTCGTCGTCCCCCGAGCTCCGGAGGCAGGGGAGGAGCGAGTGCACCTCGGCGACGGTGAACCCCGTCTCGAGCAGGCCGCGGACGTCGCGCACGCGCTCGACCGCGGAGTCGTCGAACTCGCGGTAGCCATTCTCTCGGCGCACCGCGTCCACCAGGCCGCACCGCTCGTAGTACCTGACGGCCCGGACGCTGACGCCGGTGCGAGCCGCGACTTCCCCGACCTGCATGTGCCGTCCTCCGCGAGGGGTGATGCGGTGTGATGCACGACGAGCAACGTAAGGCCTGACATTAGTGGCAGGGTCAAGGGGCGCGCGATCCGGATACGGGACGCGAGGCTCGGGTGCCCGCGCGGGCACGAATCGTGGTACCTTCCCGATGGGGGGGCCTCCCGCAGCTGGCCGTCCGCCACGCCCCCACGTCCCACCAGCCCGCACCCCTCCACATGCGCCGCCTCCTGCTCCCCGCAGCCCTCTGCGCCACGCCGCTCGCCGCGCAGCAGACCGAGCGGGTGGCGCTGCCGGGCTCCGACGTCGCCGTCTACAACCTCGTCGGCACCGTCCGCGTGGTGGGGAGCGGGGGGGGGGCGGGGGGAGCGGTGGCCGAGGTGAGGCGTGGCGGCCCGGATGGCGCGAAGCTGCGGATCGAGGCGGGGCCGATCGGCGGCCGGCAGGCGCTGCGGGTGATCTACCCGGCGACGTCGATCCTCGCCCGCGACATGGGACGGTGGTCCACGACGCGCCTCCGCGTGCGCGACGACGGCACGTTCGGCGACGGCGACCGCGGGCGCCCCGACGGGGAGCCGGTGTCGATCGGCGGCGGGGGGGTCCTGGGCCGCGGGCTCGAGGCGAGGGCCGACGTCACCCTCCATGTTCCGGCCGGCGCGCGCGTGCTCGTCCACCTCGCCGTCGGCGACGCGACGGTGACGAACGTGGAGGGCGAGGTGAGGGTGGACGTCGAGGCGGCGCGCGTGGCGGCGAGCGGGATCAGGGGGCGCCTCTCGGTCGAGGCCGGCTCCCGCGAGGCGCGGGTTGGTGACGTGGAGGGGGAGCTCGAGATCGACGCCGGCTCCGGTGACGTGATCGTCTCGCGCATCCGTGGGCGGAGCATGGTGGTGGACGCGGGCCCGGGCACGCTCGAGGGGCGCGACATCGCCGTCGACCGGCTCGACCTCGACCTCGGGGCGGGGCGCGCCCGGCTCTCCGACGTGAGCGCCGCCGAGATCTCGCTCGACGCCGGATCCGGCCCGGTGGAGCTCGGCCTCTCCGGCGACGTCAGCGCGCTCGACGTCGACTCCGGCTCGGGCACCGTCACGATCGGCATCCCCCCCTCGCTCGGCGCGATGGTCGAGGTGGACGCCGGCGCCGGCGGCGTGGCATCGCAGGTCCCGATGACGATCACCCGCAGGACGCGCTCGGAGCTCAGCGGCCGGATCGGCGACGGGAAGGGAAGGATCCGCGTCGACGCGGGGTCGGGACGGGTGCTCTTTCGGAAGAGCTGACGGGCGGCGTGTAGCGTGCAGCGTGCGGCAGCCGCCGCTCGGGACGTCCCGGCGCGGTCGCTACACGCCACGCCCTGTGGTCTCGCTACGCGCCGTCGTCTCGCTACACGCTGCCTAACGGCAGCTCGAGCGTCGCCACGCTCCCTCGCGCGTCCCGCCGGTTCTCGAGCGTCAGCCGCCCCCCGTGCGCCTCGGCGATCTGGCGGCTGAGGACGAGGCCGATGCCGCTGCCGTTGCGCTTCGTCGTGAAGAAGGGGACGAAGAGGTTGGTGCTGTCGGGGAGGCCGGGGCCGTCGTCCTCCACGCGGAGCTCGAGGTAGCCGTCGCCGCTCTCCCAGGTGACGGACACCGCGCCCCCGGTCTGGAGCGCCGCGTCGGCGGCGTTGCCGAGGATGTTGATGAGGAGCTGGTCGAGCTGGTCGCCGTCGGCGCGCACGGTGGTCGGCGGCCCCTCGGCGACGAGCACGGGGACGCGCTGCTCGAGCCCCGTCACCCGCCGCACCCAGACGCCGACGTCGAGCGGGGCGAGGCGCGGGGGAGGGAGGCGCGCCATGCGGGCGTAGGAGGCCATGAAGCGGGCGAGCGCCTCGGAGCGCGTGGCGATCACGTCCAGCCCCGCGGCGAGATCCTCGTCCACGTCCGCGGGGCGCGGGTCGCGCGCGACGAGGCGGCGCAGGCTGCCGGCGATCGACTGGATGGGGGCGAGGGAGTTGTTGATCTCGTGGCTCAGCACGCGCACGAGGCGCTGCCACACCTGCCGCTCCTCCTCGCGCAGCGTGCGGCTCAGGTCGGAGAGCACGAGGAGTTGGACCGGGAAGCCGCCCTGGCGAAAGGTGCTGCGCCGCAGCTCCCACCGCCCGCCGCTCCCTGGAAAGATCGCCTCGAGCACGCGCCGCGGCTCGCCGGCGAGCAGCGGTCCGAGCCCCACCTCCGCCGCCGGTCGCCCGAGGAGCTGCGCGGTGGGGCGGGCGAGCAGCCGCTCGGCGGCCCGGTTGACGAGACGCACCCGCCCGTCACCGTCCACGGCGACGACGGCGACGTCGATCTCCTCCATCACGGTGCGCAGGAGCGCTCCCGCCTCGAGGGCGCCGAGCCGCTGCTCGCGGAGCGGGGCGCCGATGGCGTTCACCTCGGCGAGGGCGAGTCCGAGCGCGTCGTCGCCGCCGGCGCCGCGGGCGCGGATCGAGTAGTCACCCTCGCGCAGCGCCGCGAGCAGGTTCGAGAGCGTCTGCAGGGGCCGCACGACGCGCGACCGCACGCCGAGCGCCGCGCCGAGCCAGACGAGCACGACGAGGGCGCCGAGCGTCCACTGCACCTTCGCCGAGTAGCCGCCGATCCAGAGCAGCAGCAACCCCACCAGCACGCCCGGCGCCCCGCCGGCGAGGGCGAGGAGGAGGACGGATTGCTCGTGGGAGAGTCGGGGCCTGCGCTGGCGGGACGGCGTCACGGGGAGGGGCGGGGGTCGGGGCGCCGGGGTCGGTGCCCGGTCCCCGGCAACCCTCATCCTACGATCGGTCGGTCACAACCCATAGTACTGCAGCCGGCGGTACAGCGCGCTCCTGCTCAGCCCCAGCGCCTCCGCCGCCTTGCTCACGTTGCCGTCGCAGCGGGCGAGGGTCTTCCGGATGAGAAAGCGCTCGGCGTCCTCGAGGGTCATGCCGTCGAGGGGGGCGGCGCCGGTGGCGGCGCCGGCGGCGCCCTCCTTGGGACGCAGCGCGAGGTGCTCGTCGCGCACGACGCCGTCGGGCGTCATGAGCACGGCGCGCTCGACGGCGTGGCGCAGCTCGCGGACGTTGCCCGGCCAGGGGTGGTCGAGGAGCGCGCGCATCGCGTCGGCGTCGAACTCGGCGGCGCGGCGGCCGTAGCGCGCCGCCTGCTCGCGGAGGAAGTGCGCGGCGAGGAGTGGGATGTCCTCGCGCCGCTCGCGCAGGGGCGGGAGGTGGATCTCGACGGTGTTGAGGCGGTAGAGCAGGTCCTCGCGGAAGCGCCCCTCGCCGACCTCGCGCGCCAGGTTCGCGTTGGTGGCCGAGATGACGCGGACGTCCACGCGCTGCGTGCGCGACGACCCGACGCGCTGGAGCTCCCCCGTCTCCAGCACGCGGAGCATCTTGGCCTGCTGCCTGAGCGAGACGTTGGCGATCTCGTCGAGGAAGAGCGTGCCGCGATGCGCGAGCTCGAAGGAGCCGACGCGGTCCGTCTTGGCGTCGGTGAACGCCCCCTTCACGTGGCCGAACAGCTCGCTCTCGAAGAGCGACTCGGTAATGCCGCCGGCGTTCACCGTCACCAGCTCGGCCGCCGCGCGATCGGAGGCGGCGTGCAGCCAGCGGGCGACGACCTCCTTGCCGGTGCCGTGCTCGCCCGTGAGGAGGACGTTCGCGCCGGAGGGGGCGACACGCTCCATCTGCCGGAGCACGGGCTGCATGGCGCGCGACTCGGCGACGAGGGTCGGCAGCCGCGCGCCGCGGAGCTTCTGGTTCTCGGCCTCGAGGCGCCGCGTGGTGCGCAGCGCGCGCCCGAGCTCGACCTGCGCCCGCAGCGTGGCGACGAGCCGCGCGTTGTCCCACGGCTTCTCCACGTAGTCGCGGGCCCCCCGCCGCATCGCCTCCACCGCCCCGTCGATGCTCCCCCACGCCGTCATGACGACGACGGGCAGGGTGGCGTCGGCCGCCTGCACCCGCGCCAGGAGGTCGAGCCCCTCGCGCCCCGAGGTCGTGTCGCGCGCGTAGTTGAGGTCCATGAGCAACGCGTCGAACTCCCCGCGCTCGAGGGCGGCGACGACGCCGGCCGGCGAGCTCACGGTCTCCGCCTGCATGCCCTCGCCCTTGAGCAGGAGCCTCAGCGCCTGGAGGACGTCGGGCTGGTCGTCTGCGACGAGGATGCGGGGAGGGGTCACGGGCGGGGTGCCGGCTGTCGTGTGCGTGGCTGGTCGTACACCCGACACCCTACACCCGCGCGCCGTCGGCCGCCACCGGACTCACTCGCTCGCCTTCCAGCCACCCGTCCCGCAACTCGATCACCCGGCTCCCCGCCCGCGCGTTCTCCTCCGAGTGCGTCACCTGGACGATCGTCATCCCCGCGGCGTTGAGGCGCCTGAACAGCTCCATGATCTCGCGCCCCTGCGTCGAATGCAGGTTGCCGGTGGGCTCGTCGGCGAGGAGGAGGTCGGGGGAGGCGATCACGGCGCGGGCGACGGCGACGAGCTGCTGCTGGCCGCCGGAGAGCTGGCGCGGGTAGAGGTCCTTCTTGCCGACGATGCCGAAGCGGTCGAGCGAGTCGGCGACCATCGCCTGCCGCTCTCCCTTCTTCACGTCGCGGTACGACAGCGGCACGTCGAGGTTCTCGGCCACCGTGAGGTCGTCGAGCAGGTGGTACTGCTGGAAGACGAAGCCGACGTGGCGCCGGTTGAGCGCGACGCGCGCCTTGGGGGGGAGCCGGTGCACCGGCTGCCCGTTGAGCCAGTACTCGCCCTCCCACGCGTGGTCGAGCATGCCGAGCACGGAGAGGAGCGTCGACTTCCCGGCCCCCGACGGCCCCATGACGCTCACGAACTCGCCCGGCTTCACGTCGAGCGTGATCCGCCGCAGCACGTAGGTGCGGCCGCCGGGGGTGGGGTAGGACTTCTCGAGGTTGCGGAGGGAGATCATGGGAACTGAAGGGGGAAGGGAATCGAAGTGAGAGGGGGCGGACTGAGCGTCGCGGGCATCGCGGTCGGGATGGCCAGGTACGGGTACGAGGTACGGACTGCCCCGGGACGCCGAGGGTGTGCAGTCCGTACCTCGTACCCGTACCCAGGCGTCCCGACCGCGATGCACACGCCCGTCTCACTCACTTCTCAGTGCCTCCATCGGATCTACCCGCGTCGCCCGCCGCGCCGGGATCCAGCTGGCCACGAGGGCGACGGCGGCGAGGGTCAGGGGGACGGCGGCGAAGGTGAGCGGGTCGGTGGGGGCGATGCCGTAGAGCATGCGTCGCAGGAGCCCGGAGAGGGCGGCGGCGCCGAGCACGCCGAGCGCGATCCCGACGAGCGCGAGCCGTCCGCCCTGACGGACGACGAGGCGCACCACGTCGCGCCCCGCGGCGCCGAGCGCCATGCGCACGCCGAACTCGTGGGTCCGCTGCGACACCGAGTAGGCGACGACGCCGTAGACGCCGGCCGCGGCGAGGGCGAGCGCCACCAGCGCGAAGACGGCGAACATCCCGCCGAAGAGGCGCGGCTGCCACACGGAGCGGTGCAGGAGCTGCCGCATCGTCATCGCCTCGGCGACGGGGACGCCGGCGTCGACCGAGCGCACGGCGTCGCGCACGGCGGCGGTCGCCGCGGCGGGGTCGCCCGCGGTGCGCACCATGAGCGTCATCGTGCGCTGGGGGGACATCGGGTAGGGGAGGTAGAGCTGCGGCTGCGGGCGCTCGTCGAGCTCGCGCTGCCGGATCTCGGGGACGATGCCGACGACGGTGAGCCACGGAGCGTCCTCGCCCCGGCGCAGGCGACGGCCGAGGGCGTCGCCGTTCGGCCAGTAGCGGCGCGCCATGACGTCGTTGATCACCGCCACGGCGCTGCTCTCCGCCGCCTCGCGCGCCGCGAACGGGCGGCCCGCGGCGAGCGGCACGCCGAGGGCGCGGAAGTAGTCGTCGGCCACCGACCGGTACGCGACGTCGAGCTCCTCGCCCGGAGGCGCCGCGCGCCCCTCGATCTCGATGCTCGTGCTCGTGTTGCTCCCCTCGAGCGGGACGTAGTTGACGACCGTCGCCCCCTCGACGCCGGGGAGCGCGCGCACGGCGCCGAGGACGCGCCGGAAGTAGGCGGCGCGGCGGCCGGGCGTCGCGTAGGCGTCGCTGGAGAGCGGGAGGCGCATCGTGAGCAGGCGCGACGCGTCGAACTTCGGGTCGGCGGCCTGCAGGGCGAGGAGGCTTCGCATCATGAGCGTCGCGCCGACGAGCAGGACGAGCGACAGCGCCACCTCGCTCACGACGAGCGCGCCGCGCAGCCGCCCTCCGCCGCGGCCGGCGGTGGTGCCGCGCCCGCCGTCCTTGAGCGCCTCGTGCAGGTCGGGGCGCGAGAGCTGGAGCGCCGGCGCGAGGCCGAACGCGACGCCGCTCGCCGTCGAGACGGCGACGGCGAAGCCCAGCACACGCCAGTCGAGGTCGAAGCGCATCCAGAACGGCAGCTCGTACGGGATCGCCGCGACCATGACGTCGGTGCCCCAGAGCGAGAGGAGGACGCCGAGCGCGCCGCCGGCGACGGCGAGGAGCAGGCTCTCGGTGAGGAGCTGGCGGACGATCCGCCCGCGGCCCGCGCCGAGCGCCGTGCGCAGGGCCATCTCCTTGCGCCGCGCGCCGGCTCGCGCGAGGAGGAGGTTGGCGACGTTGGCGCAGGCGATGAACATCACGAAGAAGACGACGCCGAGGAAGATGTAGAGGATGGCGCCGTACCGGTCCACCATCCGCTCACGCCAGGTCGTGAGGCGCGCGCTCCAGCCGCCGTTCGTCTGCGGGTAGGCGCGGGCGAGTCGCCCCGCGATCGCCGCCAGCTCCGCCTCCGCCTGGGCCATCGTGACGCCGGGCGCGAGGCGGGCGATGGCGTCGTGGCCGCGCTGGCCGCGCGGCTCGCCCGCGGGGTCGAGCGTCTGCGGCAGCCAGAGGTCGTGCGTCTGCGGGAAGTTCCAGCCGGCCGGCATCACGCCGACGATCGTGCGCGCGCGCCCGGCGACCACGACCGGCCGACCGATCACGCCGGGGTCGCCGCCGAAGCGGCGCCGCCAGAGCCGGTGGCTGAGGAGCACGACGCCGTCGCCGCCCGGCCGCTCCTCCTCGGCGGTGAAGGCGCGGCCGAGCGCCGGGTGGACGCCGAGCATCGGGAAGAGGGCGGGGGAGACCCAGGCGCCCTTCACGAGGTCCGGCCGGTCGTTCCCCGGGCCGGCGACGTTGAAGTTGCCGTCGCTGTAGATGGCGATCGCGGCCAGCGTCCGCGACTCGCGGCGCCAGTCCGCGAAGTCGGCGAGCGACAGCCCTCCCTCGTCGACGCCCTGCCCGGGCCGCGATGCGTACACGGCGACGACGCTCCCCTCGTCGCGGAACGGGAAGGGCCGCAGCATGAACGCGTTGATCATGCCGAAGATCGTCGCCGTCGCGCCGATCCCGAGCCCGAGACAGAGCACGGCGACGGCGGCGAAGCCCTTCGCCTTCCACAGCGTGCGCGACGCGTGACGGACGTCGGCCAGGAGATGTCGCATGTCGAGGCTCGTAGTGGGGAACGGGAGTCGCGGACGGCGGGCAGTCGCCGGTCGGGCCTCACTCGTAGCGCAGTGCCTCCATCGGATCGACGCGCGTCGCCCTCCGCGCCGGCACGTACGCCGCCGCCAGCGCCACGCCCGTCAGGACGGCGGCGATCCCGGCGAACACGGTGGGGTCGGTGGCGCTCACGTCGTACAGCAGGCTGGCGAGGAGTCGCGTGAGGGCGAGGGCGCCGAGGATGCCGGCGACGACGCCCGCCACGGCGAGGAGCAGCGACTGTCGCATCACGCCGCGCCGCACGGCGGTCGCGCTCGCGCCGAGCGCCATGCGGATGCCGAACTCGCGCGTGTGCTGCGCCACGGAATAGGACACGACGCCGTAGAGGCCGACCGCGGCGAGGGAGAGGGCGAGCGCGGCGAAGGTCGCGAGCAGTGTCGCGGTGAAGCGGCGGCGCGCCACGGAGTCGCCGAGGTACGACTCCATCGGCTTGACGTCGGCCACCGGCAGGTCGGGGTCGAGCGACCAGACGGCGCGGCGCACCGCGCCCGCGCTGCGCATCGGATCGCCCGCCGTCCGGACGACGAGCGTCATGAACGGCGACGGGAACTGCGGCAGCGCCCAGTAGATCGTGGGCGGCGCGATCGAGTCCAGGCCGATGTGCCTGACGTCGCCGACGACGCCGACGATCTCGCCGGTGAGGGTGTCGCCCCACTCCATCAGGATCCGCTGCCCCAGCGGGTCCTGGCCGGGGAACTGCGCCCTGGCCAGCGACTCGCTGATGACGACGGTCTTCGTGCGCGCGTCCGGCAGCTCGTGGCCGTTGAAGGTCGTGCCGCGCAGCAGCGGGATCCCCATCGCGCGGAAGTAGGCGGGGTCCACCGCGCGCACGTCCGCGCCCGGCTCCTCGCCCCGTCGCGGCGCCGGCCGCCCGGCGATGGTGTAGTCGGTCGCCGAGCGCAGCCCCGAGAGCGGGAGCCAGTTGATCGCCCCCGCCGCCCGCACGCCGGGCTCCGCGGCGACGCGCTCGAGCAGCTGCTGGAAGAAGGCGGTCTGCCGCGCGTCGCTCTCGTACTTCGGCCCCGACAGGGTGACCTTCGCCGTCAGCAGCCGTTCGGGGTCGAAGCCGGGGCTCACGCCCTGGAGGCGGGCGAAGCTCTTGAGCATCAGCCCGGCGCCGACGAGGAGCACGAGCGAGAGCGCGACCTGGACGACGACGAGCGTCGACCGCAGGCGCGAGCGGCCGGCCACCGCGCCGCGTCCGCCCGACTTGAGGGCGTCGTGCAGGTCGCCGCGCGCGACCTGGAGCGCGGGGAGGAATCCGAAGAGGAGCGCCGCGAGGAGCGAGAGCGCGGCGGTGACGCCGAGCGCGCGCGCGTCGAGCGAGACGTCGTGCACGCGCGGGATCGCCGCCGGCGCGGCCGCGGTGAGCGCCGCCGTGCCCCAGAAGGCGAGGAGGACGCCGAGCGCGCCGCCGGCGAGGGCGAGGAGCACGCTCTCGACGAGGAGCTGGCGCGCGAGGCGCCAGCCGCCGGCGCCGAGGGCGGCCCGCACCGCGATCTCGCGCTCGCGCGCCGACGCCTGGGCGAGCTGGAGGTTGGCGACGTTGGCGCAGGCGATGAGGAGCACGAATCCGACGACCCCGCTCAGCACCAGCAGCGCGCGCCGGACGCCGCCGATCACCTGCTCCTCGAGCGGGACGACGTTGACGCTCCACCCGGTGTTGAACTGCGGGTGCGCCTCCTCGAGGCGGCGCGCGATCGTGCGCATCTCGGTGCCGGCGCGCTCCGCGGTCACGCCCGGCTTGAGCCGGCCGAGCGCGAAGATGTAGCGTCCGACACTCTGGCGGTAGTCCTGCGCCGGGTCGAGGCGGAGCGGGGCCCAGAGCGCCGGCTCGGCGGGCCTTCCCTCGACGCGGAAGCCGGGCGGCATCACGCCGAGCACCGTGCGCGGCTTCCCGTTGAGCGTCACGGTGCGTCCCACCACGCCGCGATCGGCGCCGAAGCGGCGGCGCCAGAAGGCGTCGCTCAGCAGCACCACGGGCTCGCCGTTCGGCAGGTCCTCGCGCGCCGTGTAGACGCGGCCGAGCGCGGGCTGCACGCCGAGGAGCGGGAAGAGGCTCGCCGTCGCGAGCTCGATCGACACCTCCTCCGGCTCGCCGAGGCCCGTGAGGTTGGCGTGCCAGTCGAACGCCGCGGCCATCTCCTCGAAGACGCCGTTCTGCGCGCGCCAGTCGAGAAAGTTGGCCGGGGAGACGACGTTGCGGTCGCTCTTCCGGTCGCGGTTCGCCTCCCACACCATGGCGAGCCGCTGCGGCTCGCGGTACGGGAGCGGCCGGAGCAGCACTGCGTCGACGACGCTGAAGATCGCCGCGTTGGCCCCCAGCCCGAGCGCGAGCGTGAGCACGACGACGGCGGTGAAGCCGGGCCGGCGGGCGAGCCCGCGGGAGGCGATCCGGATCTCGGAGAGAAGAGAGGTCATGCCGCGGAAATCGGGAATGGGTGATCGAGCGGGGGTGCGGCGGGCGGGGGAGCCGCGAGCGGGGCGCGGCTCAGGCGCGGCTCACTCGTAGCGCAACGCGGCCAGTGGATCGACGCGCGTCGCCCGCCTCGCCGGCAGCCAGGTCGCGGCCAGGGCGACGGCGCCGAGGAAGAGCGCGACGGCGACGAAGGTGAGCGGGTCGGTCGCGCTCACGCCGTAGAGGAGGCTGTGCATGACACGCGTCGCGGCGAGCGACGCCGCGAGCCCCACCCCCACTCCCGCCGCGACGGGGGCGAGCCCCTGCCGGAGGACGAGGCGCAGCACGCCGTCGGGGCGCGCGCCGAGCGCCATGCGGATGCCGATCTCGCGCGTCCGCTGCGCGACCGTGTACGCCACCACGCCGTAGATGCCGATCGCGGCGAGGACGAGCGCCACCGCGGAGAAGCAGGCGAGGAGCGCGACGCTGACGCGCGGCCGCGCGATGTCCTGGGCGATGCGATCCTCCATCGTCCGCAGGTCGTTGAGCGGGAGCTGCGGGTCCACCGCCCCGAGCGCGGCGCGGGCCGCGCCGGCGACCGCCATCGGGTCGCCGGCGGTGCGCATCGAGATCCAGACGCTGCGCTGCGGGACCTGGTCGAGGGCGCGGTAGAGCTGCGCGTAGGGCCGGGCGGTGAGCCCCTCCTGGGCGACGTCGCCGACGACGCCGACCACCGTGTACCAGGCCGCCGCCGTGTCCGCCGGGTCGCCGAAGGTGACGCGGAGGCCCAGCGGGTCGCGGCCGGCGAAGTAGCGCCTCGCCATCTCCTCGTTGATCACCGCCACGCGTGGCGCGCCGGCCACGTCGCGCGCCTCGATCAGCCGCCCGCGGCGCAGCGGGATGCCGAGGACGCGGAAGTAGTCGGGAGTGACGACGAACGGCTGGAGGTCCTCGGTCTGCTGCCCCTGCGTCCGCTCCGGCCCCCCCTCGATCGCGAAGGTGACGTAGCCGGAGCCCTGCATCGGCAGGTTGCCGCTCGCGGCCGCCGCGCGCACTCCGGGGATGCCGCGCGTCCGCTCGAGGAGCCGCGCGTACACCGCCGGCACCTCGTCGATCTCGCCGTACTTGGCCCGCGGCAGCACCACGCCGTAGCTCAGCACGTTCGCCGGCTGGAACCCCGGGTCGACGCGGTTGAGCCGCTCGAAGCTGCGGATGAGCAGCCCCGCGCCGACGAGCAGCACGACGGCGACGGCGACCTCGCCGAGCACGAGCGCGTTGCGGAAGCGGGTGACGGCGCCCCCGGACGCGCCGCGCGAGCCTTCCTTGAGCGCGTCGTGGAGCGCGCCGCCGGCGAGGCGCAGCGCGGGGGCGAGGCCGAAGAGGAAGCCGGTGGCGACCGCGAGCACGAGCGCGAACGCGATCACCGAGGGGTCGATCCGCACCTCGCCGAGGCGCGGCAGCAGCCCCGCGGGGCTCGCCGCGCGCAGCGCGCTCACCCCCCAGACCGCCAGCAGCAGCCCGACCGCGCCGCCGAGGAGCGCGGTCAGCACGCTCTCGGTGAGGAGCTGGCGCACGAGGCGCCCGCGGCCGGCGCCGAGGGCGACGCGCACCGCCACCTCGCGCTCGCGCGCCGCGGCACGGGCGAGCAGCAGGTTGGCGACGTTGGCGCAGGCGATGAGCAGCACGAGTCCGACCGCGGCGCTGAACACGAGCAGGGCCGGCCGCACGGCCTGCACGAGGTCCTCCTTCATCGACAGGACCTCCGTCTGGAGGGCGGCGTTCGTCTGCGGGTATTCCGCGGCGAGTCGCTTCTCGACGGCGGCGAGGTCGGCGCGCGCCCGCTCGACGCTCACGCCCGGCCGGAGCCGGCCGAAGACGTTCATGTACTCGGAGCGGCGCTGCGCCATCATCGTCGCCGTGTCGGCGCGCAGCGGGGCCCAGAGGTCCACGTCCTGGAAGAAGCGGAAGCCGCGGGGCGCGACGCCGACGACGGTGTACTTGCGGCCGCTCAGGTCGATGCTCTGCCCGACGACGCGCGGGTCGCCCGCGAAGCGGCGCTGCCAGAGGGCGTGGCTCAGCACCACGACGTCGTCGTCGCCGCCCACCTTCTCCTCCTCGGGGAGGAAGCCGCGCCCGAGCGCCGGCCGGACGCCGAGCGCCGGGAAGAAGTTCGCCGAGACGCGGTCCGCCCTGAGCTGCTCCGGCTCCCCCTGTCCGGTGAGGTTGAACAGCGTGCCGTGCCAGGCCGCCATCTCCGCGAACGAGCCGGTGGTGCCGGCGCGCCAGTCGGTGAAGTCGGGGAGCGAGGTCCCGGTGCGACCGAAATCCGGGTAGCGCCCCCACACCATCACGAGCCGGTCGGGGTCGCCGTAGGGGAGGGGGCGCAGCAGCACCGCGTTGACGACGCTGAAGATCGCGGCGTTCGCGCCGATGCCCAACGCGAGCGTCGCGACGACGGCGGCCGTGAAGCCCGGACGCCGGAGCAGCCCGCGCGCGGCGAAGCGGAGGTCCTGGAGCAGGGAGTCCATCGTCGAGCTCGGAGTGGGGGTGGGAATCCGGGCGGTCGCCGACCGCGCGGGGAGTGGCGGGAGCGCTACCGCGCTCCCACTCCCGACGCCCGGCTCCCGCCGTTCGAGCGCTCCTCCTCCACCACCCGCCCGTCGAAGAGCCGCACCGTCCGCTCCGCGTGCTCGGCGTAGCGGGCGTCGTGGGTCACCATGCAGATCGTCGCGCCGCCGCGGTGCAGCTCGCGCAGCAGCTCCATCACCGCCTCGCCATTGGTCGAATCCAGATTCCCCGTCGGCTCGTCGGCGAGGAGGAGGAGGGGCTCGCCGGCCACGGCGCGGGCGACGGCGACGCGCTGCTGCTGGCCGCCGGAGAGCTGCGCCGGGTAGTGCTTCATGCGGTGCGACATGCCGACGCGCTCGAGCGCCGCCTGCACGCGCCGCCGCCGCTCCCCCGCGTCGAGCGCGTGATCACCCGTGCGGTAGGTGAGCGGGAGCTCGACGTTCTCGTAGACCGTCAGGTCGCCGATCAGGTTGAACGCCTGGAAGATGAAGCCGATCTGCCGGTTGCGGACGCGCGCCCGGTCGGCCGGCGAGAGGTTGGCGACGGACTCGCCGTCGAGCAGGTACGTCCCCTCGCTCGGCGTGTCGAGGAGGCCGAGGATCGAGAGGAGCGTCGTCTTCCCGCACCCGGACGGGCCGGCGATCGCCAGGTACTCGCCGCGCTCCACTTCGAGGTGGATCTCGGAGAGGGCGTGCGTCTCCACCTCGTCGGTGTAGAACACCTTCTTGATCCCCTCGAGCCGGATGAGGGGGGCGGCGGTCGCCGTCGCGGGCGCGGAGGAGAACTGCGGCGTGGGAGCGGTCATGAGCGCGGGTATCGGGGTGGAGGGTCTGGTCTGACGGTCGTACGCGGGGTGGGGCGTCGGGAATCGGGAGTGGGGTCGCCGGCGCTCGGGCTGACGCCCGCCCGGGACACGCCGGGGCCGGCCACTCCCGATTCCCGACGCCCGGCTCCGGGTCATTTCAGCTTGACGCGGTCGGCATTCTCCCACTGGCTCATGTCTGAGATGATCACGCGGTCGCCAGGGTTTAGTCCCTGCACGACCTCGATGGTGTTCACCGAGCTGCGGCCGAGCTTCACGTTGACGCGGCGCGCGGTGACGCCGTCGGGGTCGAGCCGGAAGAGCCCCACCATGCTCTCCGGCTGTCCGTACGCGGGGCGGCCGACGTAGAGGACGTCGGTGAGGCGCTCGACCTCGATCGTGCCGTCGACGCTCAGGTCGGGGCGCGCGCCGCGCGGCAGCTCGCCGACGAGCGCCACCTCGACCGTCACGGTCCCGCCCTGCACGGCCGGGTCGACGCGCATCACCTTCCCGTTCACCGTCCCGTTGCGCGTGTCGATCGAGACCGGCTGGCCGAGCACGACGTCCTTCGCCTGCGTCTCGGGGACGCGCAGCACCGCCTTGAGGCGGCCCGGCTGTGCGACGCGCGCCAGCTCCTGGCCCGGCGTCACCCACTGCCCGAGCTCGAGCGGGAGCTGCTGGAGCACGCCCGGCGCTCCCGCCGCGACGCGCATCGAGGCGATGCGGTCCTTCTGGAACTGGGCGATCGCGCGCAGCCGCTCGACCTGCCGCTCCTGCAGCGCGAGCTGCTCGCGCACCGAGCTCCCCATGATCTTGAGACGGCCCTCCTCCGCGGCGAGCCGCGTCGAGAGCTCGGTCGCCCGGTCCCGGGCGCGCTGCATCTCCATCGGGGTCGCCATCCCCTTGGCGTCGAGCGCCGCCGTGATCTGCTCGACGCGGCGCGCCTCCTCGTACTCGGAGCGCACCGAGGCGAGCGTCCCCTGCTGCGCGAGCCGCCCGGTCTCGAGCTGCATGCGCAGGCTCGCCGCCTGCGCCTCGGCCGCCGCGAGCTGCCGCTCCGACTCGAGCGACTCGAGCTGTACGTCGGGGTTGCTCAGCTCGAGGAGGACGCTCCCCGCGCTCACCTGCTCGCCGGGCCGGAGGGCGATCCGCTCGACGCGGCCGGCGGTGACCGCGGAGACGATCTGGATCTGCTCCGGGACGAGCGTGCCCGGCGCGCGCACCTGGCGCACCATGGTGCCGCGGCGGACGCTATCGGTCCACACGGTCGCCTTCTCGACCGTCGGCGCGGCCTGCGGCAGCCGGCTCAGGGCGAGCGTGACGAGAGCAAGGCCGGCGACGAGCGCGCCGCCGACGATGATCCGGCGGCGCTTCTTCGGGGCGGTCTGACGGGGGATGTCCAAGCGGGGAGCCTGAGGAGGGCGGGTGGCGGAGGGCGGGTCACGGAAACGAACGATCGTGGCGCCATCGCACAAGACAAGGGCCGTGCCCTTCCGCCGGAATTCGTATGTGCTGATGAACCAACGACATCCGGCGTGGAGCGGTGGCCGCCAGGGTCGCCGCCTGTGCGGCTGTGGGATTGGGGCGTCCCAGAAGCGGACAGTGATCGCCCCTCGCGCCGATGTTTGTTCGCGGAATGTCACGGTACGCCCCACGTGCTGGCCACGTCCGCCGCACCCGAGTACACTCCGAATGTCGGGCCCCGCGCCCGCCGCCCTCCGCGTCGCCGCCGGCGCCGGAGCGCGGCCCGCGGGGAACCCTGACCGAGCTCTCGGGATTAGCGCCCGTGGACGAGGCATGACACGGCTGACGACGAACGAGTCGGACGGACGGGACGGACGGGACGGAGGCGCGCCGGGGCGCGACGGACGGCGCGAGAGCGCACCGCCGGCCGCTTCGGCGGAGCGAGCGGAGGCGCGTCGCGAGCGCGACGAGGCGTTCGAGCGCGAGGCGCTCCCCTGGCTGGACGACGTCTACCGATTCGCGCTCTCGCTGACGCGCGACGCCGCTGACGCGGACGACGTCGTGCAGGACACCTTTCTCCGCGCCTACCGGTCGTGGCACACGTTCCAGCCCGGCAGCGACTGCCGGCGCTGGCTGTTCACGATCTGCCGCAACGCCTTCCTGCGCTCGCGCGAGCGGGAGCGTCATCAGGTGGAGCTCGAGGACGGCGACGTGGAGGCGATGGCCTCCGTCATGGTTCACGTCAGCGCGGTGCGCGACGGGGTGGACGGTGCGCTGACGCGCATCGACCTCGCGCCGGCGCTGAGCGACGCGCTGGGGCGGCTGCACGAGCCCTTCCGCTCCGCCGTCGTCCTCGTCGACGTCGAGGACCAGTCGTACGAGGCGGCCTCGGAGATCCTCGGGGTGCCGATCGGCACGGTGCGCTCGCGCCTCTTTCGTGGCCGGCGGCTGCTCCAGGAGATGCTGCTCACCTACGCCGCCGACGCCGGCTTCCCGAGCGCCGCGCGGGCGACGTCCGCCGGCGTCGCCCCCTACGCCGGCGCCGGCGACGACCGCCCCGTCCCCTCCCGTCATGACTGACACCGACGACGGGAGACCGTCGCCGGCAGGCGCCTGTGGAGGCGCCGCCCCGCCGGCCGAGTCGGGCTGCCGGGCGGGGGACGTGGACTGCCTCGGCGCGGTGCGCCAGCTCTGGGACTGCCTCGACGGTGAGCTGACCGAGGAGCGCTTGCGCGTCGTCCGCGCCCACCTCGAGCGCTGCGCCCGCTGCCACCCGCACTTCGACTTCGAGCGGCGGTTCCTCGACGCACTCGCCGCGACGCGCCCCGACTGCTGCGCCCCCGCCGAGCTGCGCGAGCGAGTGGTGAGCGCGCTGCGGGCGGCGGGGTTCGAGGCGAGCTAGCGTCCAGGGTGTAGACGGGCCCGCGGGGTGTCCCGGGGCGTCCCGGGGCGTCCCGGGGCGGGTGCCACGCTCCACGCCGTGCTTCGTTAGGCGTTACTCATCCAGGATCGGGCGAGTCGCATTATAGTTGGGCGCGTTTCGAGCCGCCGGCCGACTCCCACCCTCGTCCGTCCCATGCCATACGCCCGCCGCAGTCCGTCGCGGTGCGGAGCGCGCGCGCCGCTCGCGCTTCTCGCCGCCCTCTCGTGCAGCGCCCTCGAAACCGCGGGCGCGCAGGCCGCCGCGCCTGCCGGCGTCCAGACCGAACCCGTCGCCGGCGGGGGAGTCGACTCCGTCAGCCCCGCGGCCGCGGCGCGCGCGCGCGCCGAGCGGCGCGGCGCGTCGGTCGCGGTGATCGACGTGCGCGAGGTCGACCTCGCCACCGTCCACACCCTCTCCGAGCTGCTCGCGTCGCGCGTGCCGGGCGTGACGGTGCGCCGCACCAGCGGCGGCGCGGGGGCGGGGGCGGGGGTGTGGATGCGCGGGCCGGCCGGCGTGGAAGGCACGGACGCGGCGATGACCAGCGACCCCTTCGGCGGGGTGTTCCCGGTGATCGGCGCCCGCGACCCGATCCTCGTCGTCGACGGTATCCGCGCCGACGGCACGCAGCAGTCGCTGGCGATCACCGGCGACGCGGTGGCCCCGTCGCGGCTCGACGACTTCCGGCTCGAGGACCTGGCGACGGTGGAGGTGCTACGCGGGCCGGCGGCGGCCGCGCTCTACGGCGCCGGCGCCGAGCGCGGGGTCATCGTGCTCACGACGCGCCGCGGCGAGCGGGGCGCGCCCCGCGGCGGCCTCTACGCGCGCACGGCGGCGAGCACGAGCGCGGCGAGCTACGCGCCGCTCTACGGCCGCATCGACACGCGCACCGGCGAGCTCGGGTGCACGCTCGAACGCGCGGCGGCGGGGACGTGCACGCCTGGCGCCGTGCTGCGGCGCGACGCGCTCGGCGGGTCCTCGGTCTACGACACGGGGATGGAGACCGACGTCGGCGGCTTCGTGCAGGGAGCGGCGGGCTCTCGCCTCCGCCTCTACGCCGGCGGTGGCGTGGACGACCGGCCCGGTCTGTACGACCAGAACGATGCGCGCCGCGCCGGGGGCCGCGCGCGCGTCGACGCGAGCCTCGCGTCGACGCTCGATCTCGTCGTCACCGGTGGCTACCTGCACGGCGACGCGCAGCTCCCCTTCGCGGGCGGCAACGTCGGCGACCCGCTGGCGGGTGCGCTGCGGCTGCGCGCCGACGGCACCCCGCGTCCCTCTTTTCCGGCTACCTTCACGATCGCGCCGCCCGACTACGCGGTGCGGCAGGAGCTCGCGCGGGCGACGGCGGGCGCCGCGCTCGCCTGGCGCCCGACGCGCTGGCTCACGTCGCGCGTGACCTACGGTACCGACGACGCGCGGCGCGACGAGCGGCGGGCGGACGTGTGGTACGTCGAGGCCCCGGACCAGGTGACCCGCATGGGCGGCAAGGGGCGCGTCCGCTCCACGACGCTCGGCGTCGGCGCCGAGGCGCGCTACGCCGTGGGCCCGTCGCTCGCGGCGGCGACGACGATCGGGTTCGAGCGCGTCGCCCGCACGACGCGCGACTCGACGGGTGAGGAGCTCTACGGCGGGCCGGGCAGCGGCCTGCTCCTGTCGTCGCGGAGCTGGTGGTCGAGCCACACGCTCCGCGGCCTCTACCTCGCGCAGCGCCTCGCATGGCGGGACCGCCTGCACCTCGACCTCGGCCTCCGTGACGACCGCGAGACGCAGGCCGACTACCACGTCGGGCTCCAGCGGTCGGCCGAGCTGTCGTGGGCGATCGGCGGCCCGGAGTCCGGCGGGGGATGGCGCCAGCTCTGGGCCGACCGCGCCCGGCTGCGAACCGCATACGGTCGCGTCGGGCTCCCGGCGCCAGTCGGCGTCGGCACGACGTGGTGGGCCGGCCTCGGCGACGTCGTCGGCGCCGGGCCGGCTCCGGAGCGGCCCGAAGGCGAGGGCACGCGCGAGCTGGAGCTGGGTGGTGACGCGAGCTATCTGGGCGGAAGGTTGGACTTCGCGCTCACCGGCTACGACAAGCTCACGAGCCGCGGGATCGTGGGCACGCTGGCGGCCGGCAACACCGGCCCGGACGCGCTCGACGTCCGCAATCGCGGCGTCGAGCTCCAGGTCGGCGCGCGGCTGCTGCGCACCGAGCGGCTGCGCTGGGACGCCGGCCTCACCTTCGCCGCGAACCGCAACCGCGTGGAGAAGCTGCGTGCCGCGCCGATCGTGCTGAGCGATGGCCCCGGCGTCGAGTTCACGAACTTCATCTGGGAGGGCAAGCCGCTCGCGGTGTACCTGTCTCGCCCCATCCTCGGCTACGCCGACCGCGACGGCGACGGCGCGATCACGTCGGCCGGGTGCTACGACGCGGACTTCCACTACTCGGCCGCCACGTGCGAGGTCACGATCGGCGACTTCTTCCGCGAGACGGGTACGCCCTACCCGACGCGGGAGGGCTCGCTCTCCTCGTCGCTCGTGCTCGGCCGACGCGTGACGCTCTCCGGGCTCCTCGACTACCGTGGCGGCGTACGGCTCTACAATGCCACGCACTACTCGCGCTGCCTCGGCATCAACGGCAATTGCCGGGAGCTCAGCGACCCGAGCGCACCGGGCGGCGACCAGGCGCGCGTCGTCGCCTCGGAGTTCGATGGCGCGTCGATGTTCGTGGAGGACGCGGGCTACGTGAAGCTGCGCGAGGTGGCGCTCGCGGTCCGCGTCCCCGAGCGCTGGGTGCGGCCGGCCGGCTCGCTCACGATCACCGCCGCGGTGCGCAACCTCGCGACGTGGACGCGCTACTCCGGTGGCGACCCCGAGGTCGCGATGAGCGCCTTGGCCCTCTCCGGCACCGACTACTACTCGCAGGCACAGCCGAGGACGCTCGTGCTGCGGGCGGAGGTGCAGAGATAGGGCGGAGGGTGCGGGGAGTAGGGTTCGTCGCTGAGGCTATCTCGAGCGGCCCGCCCACCCTCCGCGCCCGGTGCCCTGTCGACCGCCCTCTGGCCACCGCGTCAGCTCTCCGCGACGCGTGATCCCGTCGTCCCCCGCCACTCCGTGACCGCCGTCGGCATGCACGTCAACGTCTCCGCAGTCGCGCTCACCCTCATCGTCTCCGCCACCAGTGCCGCGGCTCCGTCGTGCGCGTCGGCGCAGCTCGTGCCACCTCCGGCGTCGCCGGCCCTGGACTCGGCGAGGCGCGACTCGCTCGGGTCGTCCACGGGGGCCGCGCGGACGCGGGCGGGCGACCGCGGCGCGGCGATCGCGGTGATCGATGTGACGCAGGCGGACCTCGCCACCGTCCACACCCTCTCCGACCTGCTCGCGTCGCGCGTGCCGGGCGTGACGGTGCGCCGCACCAGCGGCGGCGCGGGGGCGGGGGCGGGGGTGTGGATGCGCGGGCCGACGAGCGTCGAGGACGCGATGGCCCTCCTGCGCTCGCCACACGAGCCCCTGCTCGTGATCGACGGCGTCCGCGCCGACGGCACGCAGCAGTCGATCACGCTCGCCGACGAGGCCGTCGCCCCGTCGCGGCTCGACGACATCCGGCTCGAGGACCTGGCGACGGTGGAGGTGCTGCGCGGGCCGGCGGCGGCCGCACTCTACGGCGCCGGCGCCGAGAGCGGCGTCATCGCCGTCACCACGCGCCGAGGCACGCGCACCGGGCCGCGCGCCGGAGTGTATGCGAGCAGCGCGGCCGTTCAGAGCACGGCGAGCTACGCGCCGCTGTACGGCCGTATCGACACGCGCACCGGCGCGCTGGGGTGCACGCTCGAGCGCGCGGCAGCGGGCGCCTGCGACCCGGGCCCCCTCCTCCGGCGCGACGCCGTCGACGAGGGCGGCGTGTATCGGACGGGCACCGCGACGACGGTGGGCGGCTTCGTGCAGGGCGTCGCCGCGTCCCGCGTCGGCTACTACGTGGGTGGCGGCACGGAGCGGCGGCCGGGCCTCTACGACGAGAACGACGCCCGCCGCGGCGATGCGCGTGCCCGCGTCGACGTCACGCTTCTTCCCACGCTCGTGCTGAGCGCGAGCGGCGGCTACGTGCGCGGAACGACGCGGCTGCCCTTCGTCGGCCTCGCCACCGGCGACCGCTTCGCCGAAGCACTCACCGGCAATGCCGACGGCTCGACGACCACGCCCTACGATCCTCAGTCGAGCGCGCCGGGGTTCGCCGTGCGGCAGGAGCTCACGCGGACCACGGGCGCCGCGACGCTGTCGTGGACGCCCACGCGTTGGCTCGTGTCACACGTCACCTACGGCACCGACGACGCGCGGCGCGACGAGCGGAAGGCCGACATCGTGTTCCCCCAGTCCGGCTACATCGAGGTCGAGCGGGAGCTCGGGTCGGGGCGCGTCCGCACCGGCACCATCGGCGCGAGCGCGACGGCGAGGTACGCGCCAGGCCGGTCGCTCGCCGCGACGACGACGCTCGGCGCCGAGCGCACAACGCGCCGGGCCTCCGGCTCGCTCCGACTCGAGCGAGTGCTCAGCTTCTTGCCGCTCGGAAGTTCCCCCGACATCAACGAGCTCGAGCAGGGGTACCTGTTGGCGCGGCCGTCTGCGCTCCGCGGCATCTTCGCCGCGCAGCACCTGGCGTGGCGTGAGCGCCTCTCGATGGACGTCGCCCTTCGCGACGACCGCGAGACGGAACTGGAGGAGCACGTCGGCCTGCAGCGCTCGGCCGAGCTGTCGTGGGCGCTCGGTGAGACCGCTGGCGGCGCGCGGCGGCTCTGGTCCGACCGCGCCCGGCTTCGCGCCGCGTACGGGTCGATTGCGCGGCCGGCGTCGCTCCTCGCGCTGGCGCCGCCGTCGACGGGCCCGGGGCCGGCCCCGGCACCCAGGAGGCCGAGGCCGGAGCGCACTCGCGAGGCGGAACTCGGCGCGGACGCGACCTACCTCGGCGGCCGGCTCGACGTCGCGCTGACCGGCTACGACAAGCTGACGAAGGATGGGGAGCTCCCGGGTCCGCCATCGGCGGCCTCGACGTTCGACACGCGGT